>JAJFVG010000092.1 GCA_021371915.1 Nitrospiraceae bacterium | reverse complement strand
GGGCATGTCAACAAACTTGTTGCAGCAGGCCCTTATAACAGCTCTCGGTATCTCAAACTGGCCCTGGCTCGTGCCGCCAAGCTCCATGCCTCTTGCAACCTGGCATGAATCATGGAACGTTACTGTAAGGTCGTCATTGGCTGTCTTGTCCAGCTTTATGGCGCCCCTGTTGATAAGATCGAGCGTGAATTCACATATATGCTGCGGGGTTGGATAGCGCTGATCGAGCCAGTTAAACGGCCCCCAGAGCGTGTTGCTGAATGAGGATAGCACGCGCCACATGTGTCCGCACTCGCCGCCTATCACGCGCTTGACCTTCAGCTCTTTGGCAGCATCCCATATCCTCTTGTTGATTATCTTCATGTGATTATAGTTGTGGGCAAAGAGCCCGAAGTTGCCGCCTTCGGATGCGTAGGTGCTCATTGTCCAGCTTATTCCTGCCTGATGAAAAACCTTTGCGTATCCATAGAGCGACTCAATGTGAGGAGAGGCAAAAAAATCTGCTGACGGCGTTACAAAAAGCACTTCAGCGCCTTCAACATCAAGCGGTATCTTTATGTCCTGTCCGGTCTGCTCCTGAAGATCAGTCTCTACAAACTCGATAGCATTTCTGACCGCATCAGGTATCATGCCGAGGTTATTGCCTATGTTCTGCGCCTTGTCAACAATCTCATACATGTATTTGTGAACAAGGCCAACGCTGCTGAGTATCTCTCTTGCTGCCATTGTAATCTCCGCAGTATCTATGCCGTAGGGACAAAATACAGAGCACCTTCTGCACTCAGAGCACTGGTAAAAATATGTGTACCAAAGAGCAAGCATCTCTTCTGTCAGGTCATCAGCTGCCCCGAGCTTTGAACCGAACAGCTTGCCGCCTATTGTGAAGTAGCGCCTGTATACCCTGCGCATAAGCTCCTGCCTCGCAACAGGCATGTTCAACGGATCTTTTGTTACGAGAAAGTAGTGGCACTTGTCAGTGCATGCGCCGCACCTTACGCATACGTCCATGAAGAGCTGGACTGATCTGTACTTTTTGAGCACCTCATCCATCTTCTCCAGGAACTTTGCCTTCCAGTTCGGCACGAGCCCCTCAGAAGGAAAACCGAGCCTCTTGAGAGCATCCTTTTGTTTGAAGAGCTGTGACTTGTACTCAAGAGAAGCCCACTCCTGTATCTTCGGGATCTCGACCGTGCCTGTAAGCTCAGGCACTTCCGGTTTTATCTTTGTCCATTTAAGGAGCTCTTCTAAGCTCTTCTTTTTTACTTGGTCCATTTTCCCCTCCACTGCTCAGGCGACCACGGCTGGTAGGAATCCGTGCCAGTGCCTGCGGCAGATACCATCTTGTCCCACTCTCTGTCTGCCCATGGATTTATGTGGCGCACCTTTCTTGCATTGTTCACCATTGCCCTCGTAGGTGTTATAAAAACGCCTCCAGCATGCATGAGCTTGCTAAGAGGGAAGATCGCCACAAGCAGCAGCACAAGAAAGAGATGAATCAGAAAGAAGATGCTCATGCTTGCAGGCAGCGCAATAGGGTCAAAGGCCACAAGGTGGAGAATGAAGTTTTTAATGTCTATAAGCTGAGGTCTGGCAAAATACTTCATAAAGAGTCCGGTCAAGCCGATAAGGCTGATGAGCAGCAGATAAAAATAGTCCATCACATTCGACACATATGCAACCCTGTCTATCAGCATGCGCCTTGCTAGCAGATATAACAGCGATGCTACAAGCGTAAACCCCGCATATATGCCGATATTGGAAAACCAGAGAACCCACTCCGGTATTGGATACAGAAAATACCTGAGATGCCTGAGTATGACCAGAAGAAACGAGAGATGAAAAACATAGCCTCCAAGCCAAAGCCCTTTGTCAGCTTTTGAGAGGCTGCGGAAGACAAAGACCTCGCTCAACACTCTGATGAGTGTGCCTGTTTTTGTGACAGGCGCCGGCGTGGTCGGGATTTTCAGAGGATTGGGAACAGAGAGCCAGTTGTTGAACCTTACAGCTATGCCTGTTACAAAGATGAGGGCTGATGCATATGCTACCACGTTGACGATAAGCCCTATAATATCCATACTTTACCCCTGTTGTTTTATTGGGTTAAGGCTCTTCTTGCAATTCCGGAGGCAATGCGTCCCGCGGAATTCCATCTGGAATTCCGCGGGAATATTTATTATCTTAGACGCAACCGGTTGGCTTTGGAAGGCCGGCATATCTGCAAGCCTGCTTTGCCGGTCCATCCGGGAAAAGCTCATAAAGATATTTTGTGTTGCCCTTCTCAGGACCCATGACTTTCGCGATCTCTTTTACGAGTATCTTGATCATCGGCGCTATCTGATATTTTGCGTAGTAATCCCTCAGAAAGTTGATTACCTCCCAGTGCGCTTCGGTGAGGGTCATGTCATCCTGCTTGGCCATTATATCGCCAAGCTCCTTTGTCCAGTCATCGAGATTAACAAGATATCCGTCCTCATCTATCTCGATCTGCTTTCCGCCATGTTCGATTGTTGCCATTAAGACCTCCCGAAAAAATAATTTATTACGGATTTAGCGTCTTATAAAAGGTATCAGACGCTTAAACTTAAAACAATATCCAGCAGTGCGTCAAATAAAATAAAATTATATATTTATTTATCCCTGTTATTTTTTTCAATGGCAGCAGAGACAATGGCTGACAGAGATTTTTTAAGCAAGCTGCCTTCTTCATAATTATTTATCAATTCATGGTCATTTACAACAGAGCCTGCCTCTAAAGCTGAAAAACTGCCCATATTGCCCAAAGCTATTGCTGCGTAGCCCCTTACATGAGGATCGGAATCCTTGAGCATATCCTTGAGCTCCTGCGTAAATTCTCCTGCAAGGCCGGGGCTTGCAGAGGCTATTTTTGAGATGCCCCATACAACGCCCTGCCTGAAACTATGCTCATCCCTGAAAGACCAGAGAATCGGCGGAATGTCCTCAAGCTGACCAGGGCAGTTTGCAACAATCTCTCCGATCATCTCAGGAGCGCTCCAGCCAATGCCGCCTGACTCCTCGCCCATTGACCACAGCAGCCTTCTGATAATGTCCCGGATAAGGCTGATACTGTCCGGGCATAGCGCCTTTGATACATGACCCATGGCTTCTATCGCCCGCCATGACAGTTCATCCTGTTTGTCATAAGACATGGATATAAGCCACTTGATAACAGCCTTGTCCTGCCTGCTCATACTGCCGATTGCGTCAAAATCTTTTTTGAGCAGCAAGTCCCTGATCATTTGTTTGTCCGGTTTATTTTGCAATACTGATGCAGTGCCCTCTGCTTTATCAGCAGCCTTGCTGTCTTTATTAATCTTCACAAATATCAGCTTCCCCGCATTGCCTGATATGCCTTTTGCATAGATCCTCGAATGCGTTCTCAGGTCATAATCAAAGTCTTCGGTTAGGTAGTCTGAACTGTCCATCTCATCAATGTCCCATCCACCTCTGGCCAGGGCAAGGGCCTCAGAATATGCCTCGCCGAGATTATGCCCGGTGGGATCGCAGACATATACAGCGCCGCACCGGCATGAGCCGGATATTACATCACCCAGGCCGGTATTGCGCGCAACAGGTCTGTAAACAGGCCTGCTGCAAAAAGGGCATTCGGGATTGTTTCCAGACTTCATGAATCAACATCTGATTTTCTGTATTTTGCTGCTGCCCTGATCATGCCCTCTGCCCATTGAGGCACTCCAAGCGCATGCACATGCGTATATGCTGCAAACACGTTCTTATGCACAAGCCCGTCCTTGCGACCAAATATGCCTGAGCCGCGCTGCATTGCAAAAACCGGCTTCAACTCTCTTTCATCAGCGCTCACAACCCTTGAGTAGTGAAACTCATGACCATGCAGTACAGTGCCTTTCGCATAAAACGGGTTTTCAGCATCAACCTCTGCAATGGTATATCCGTGCGCCTGGGGTTTTTGCATCATCTCGAATGTTACAGGAAACACACCGGCCATCGGATACTCGGAGCCTTCAAGAATTATTGATCTACCAAGGAACATGAGACCGCCGCACTCAGCATATATAGGCAGCCCCCTTTCAGCTGCTTCTTTTACTGAACTGCGGAATGATACGTTTTTAGCAAGCCTGATCGCATTGGTCTCAGGGAATCCCCCTCCTATGTAGAGGGCATGCAGCGCTGGAAGTCTATCGCTGCTCATAGAGTCAATCTTAACGAGCTCTGCGCCGAGCCGCTTAAGCGCCTCAAGATTTTCAGGATAGTAAAACTGAAATGCCTTGTCCCTTATTACGCCTATTTTAACGCCGGATCCTGCATTGTCTGAATAAAGCCTTGGCATCTCTGAACCCAGATCAGGAGCTCCAGAGGCGATGCTCACTATCCTGTCAATGTCAATATGTTCTTTTGCTATCGAAAGAAACATATCCAAAGTGCCTTCAATACCTTGTGCCTCCTGATGCGGTACAAGGCCCATATGCCTTTCCCTGAAGTCAGTATCATTCAGCCTTGGGATTGATCCGACAACAGGCACACCGCAATAGCGTTCAACAGCTGTCCTTGCAACAGACTCATGCCTGCTTCCTGACACCCTGTTGAGCACAACCCCGCTGATCTTCACCTCAGGGTCCAGCTTCATGCAGCCAAGCGCAACAGCAGCAGCTGTCCTGGTCATTTTTGTGCAATCAATTATTAGTATCACAGGAGAGCTTGTCAGTTTTGCGAGTTCAGCAGTGCTGTGGGAGCCTTCAGGGTCAAACCCGTCATGAAGCCCTCTGTTGCCTTCAACCACAGCTATACTGCCGTCGAAATGGTTTATGAAAGATCCGCGCGCAACTTCCGGGGGCATTATGAATGTGTCGAGGCTGTAGCATGGCCTTCCTGCTGCAAGCGACATCCAGCCCGGGTCTATGTAGTCCGGCCCCTTTTTATATGGGACAACCTTAAGACCCTTGAGTTTGCTGAGTCCGCATATAATGCTCAGCGTAAGCATGGTCTTGCCGCTGCCGCCTCTGACTCCTGCTATTATGATCCTTGGAATCTTTTTCATGTTCTAATTATAGCACCCTGAAATCAGGCATCATCCAGATGAATACAAGCATCCAGCATCACAAATAAACAGTTTGAAAGAGAAGAGGGCAGCCCATCTAAAGGAGCTGCCCTCGTATAATCGCTATTTAAAGAATTCTACTCTTTTGGCGGTATCTCCACAAAACTGCCGCCGAAATAGGTATAGATAAGTTTGCCTTCGTCAATAAGGTCTCTTAGCGCATCCTTAACCTCATCTCTTGTTATGCCTGCATCAGCAGACACTGTCTTCTGTATATCGCTTGATTTGAGCTTTTTCTTTCCTACTGATTTTTCTACAAGCTCATAAATCTTCTGTTTGACTTCCTCTTTTTCCATCTTGCACCCCTCACCGTAGGTTTTATGAAGGCAGGCCCATTAGCGAACCTGCCTTCATTGTAGCACGCGCATTGCAATCTTTCCAGCAAACTACCATTTGAATGCAGGTGATGTCCTGAAAGTTTCTCTTGCTATCACAAAGTCGTCAATGTGCTGGAATGTGAACGGAAGCCCGGTTACCTTGAAGAACTTCTCCCAGCCTATCCTCTCTATCCATTCACCAACTCTTTCGTGCTTTATCGCATCTTTCGCGTAGGCATTGAGTATCTTGTCCACAGCTTCAATAACCTCCGGCCATCTTGGCGGGTTGTTCTTTATGAAAGGCACAACCAGCTTTGAGAACTTCGGATCAGACCTTAGACTGCCTACCTTGCCGCCTGCAACTATGGCAACGCCGTCGAACTCCGGATCATGTATCTCAAGCGGAGGGCAGACTGTAAAGCAGTTGCCGCAGTACATGCACTTGTCGTCGTTGATCTTGACGCTCTTTTTGCCCGGGTCAGGACTTATGGCTCCTGTTGGGCAGGCAGCTATGGTCGAAGGCACCTCGCACATGTTCTTGACCTTGTCGTGGTCTATCTTGGGAACTTTTCTGTGGATAGCAACAATAGCTATGTCTGAACAGTGCACAGCGCCGCACATGTTTGTGCAGCACGCAACAGCGAGCCTCACCTTGTTTGGCAGTGTCTTTGTTGTAAAGTAGTCGGCAAAATCATCCATCAGCGCCTTTACAAGGCCTGATGCGTCTGTTGCTGCTGAGTGGCAGTGTATCCAGCCCTGGGTATGAACGATGTTGCTTATCCTGGGGCCTATGCCGCCTATCATGTATTTTTTTGCCTTCAGCTCATCCTGAAGCGGGCCGAGGTTCTTCTCGTCAGATACAAGGAACTCCACATTGTTTCTGGTTGTGAACCTGAGGTAGCCGCCGCAATATTTCTGGGCTATGTCAGCCATCTCTCTTATTGTGTCGGTGCTGAGCAGTCTTGGCGAAGCCACCCTGACTGACCATACCTTGTCGCCGCTGTTGCCGACATGAACCATTACTCCGCCGCTCAAAACTTCGTGGTGCTTCCAGTCTCCATAGTTCTTCTGGATGACCGGAGGAAGAAAATCCTTATAGTGAGGCGGGCCTATGTCTGTTCTTCTCTGAGGTAAATCCATTGCATTCCTCCTCTATATAATTTTTTAATTTTTATTTCTGAAAATCTTCTTCTTTCCAGAAGAAGAACGGATCTCTTCTTGGCTCTTTAACCTGCTGAGGCACAGGGTCAACTCCTATGAACTCGAGGAACTCTCTCATGCCGCGCCTTATAATAAGCTCGCCGATCCTCTCCCTGTTTTTGCCGTGCTCATCCCAGAACTCCCACATCTTTCTGACCAGGTCCTTGAACTCGTCATAAGGAGGTTCCAGCTTGATGAACGGCACTATTACCCATGAAAGGGTTGCGCCTATGACAAACGGGGCCTTGCTGCCCATAAGGATGGTGGCTCCTTTTTCGCCGGTGGGCTTGAGCGCCTTTGTCATCTTTGCTATACAGTGCATACATCTTGAGCAGTCCTCGTCTTTTATCTTGAGCTCTTTGCCGTCGTATGACATGCATTTGGTCGGGCACATATCAACTATCTCTGACTGAATGTTCATTCCGGACTTTGCGTAGTTGGCAACCTCTGCCTGGTTTACAGCTATCTTGCCTCTCCATGTGCCGATTATGGAGCAGTCAGCGCGCGCTATGGACGCTATGCAGTCAACCGCGCATCCTGCAACCTTGAATTTGAATTTGTAAGGAAACGCAGGCCTGTGCATCTCATCCTGAAACTCCTGGGTGAGATTGTAGGTTAGGTCAAGGGTATCTATGTTTGCCCATTCGCACCTTGCAGGACCAACGCAGCAGCTCGGTGTTCTGAGCGCTGAACCTGAACCGCCAAGGTCCCAGCCCCTTGATGAAAACTCCGCAAATATCGGCTCGAGCTTGTCAGTTGTGGTGCCGAGCAGAATGATGTCTCCTGTTGAGCCGTGCATGTTTGTAAGTCCGCTGCCGTACTTGTCCCAGATGTCGCACATCTGCCTGAGTGAATCTGATGTGTAGAAAAAAGCTGATGGAGAGTTGATTCTGACAGTATGAAAGTTGGCAACCTCTGGGAACTCCTCAGGCAGGGATGAATATCTGCCTATAACGCCGGAGCCATATCCGCGTACGCCTACTATACCGCCATGCTTCCAGTAACCGCGTCTGTCCCTGTAGGACTTCTCGAGCTGGCCGAGTTCATCACCAGCCATGCTGCTCTTTGCAGCGGCCTTTTTGATCTCTGTCACAAAACTTGGGAACGGGCCTTTTTCGAGCTCATCCAACAGGGGAGTCTCATACTTCTTTGGCATAAAATCCTCCTTTATCATGATTGAAAAAAATAAGAACTCAAAATCTGTTTTAAGGCTAATACACCATCCGGCGATTAATCCAATTAAAAAATTTAATCAGTTTATTAACTTGCAAACTCTGATTAATGGCCGGCAGCTCACGCATTAAATCGAAAAAACAGATTCAAATCTCCATTTTGTATCACTTGATAACGGCGCCTGAAGCAATGCAGACTACCTGTACTTATTTAATAGTATAGGCCAAATTTATATTTTTGTTAATAATTTTATATTATTGTGCGCCCAAGACCTTCAGGATGGAACTCCTGCCCTCAAGTCAAAACAACACTTTGATTAACAATGCTTTTTTTAGAATCTTTTATTTGACTTGACCCCTTCCCGAGCTCTCACTTAATATGTCTGGATGAAAATTCGGCGTATCGAGCTAAACGGATTCAAATCCTTTGCTGATAAAACAACCCTTCCACTCCATAAAGGCATTACCTGCATAGTAGGCCCAAACGGATGCGGCAAAAGCAATGTTGTGGATGCCTTCAGATGGGTGCTCGGCGAGCAGAGCGCAAAGAGCCTGCGCGGCGAGAAGATGGAAGAGGTTATATTCCAGGGTTCCAACACAAAGAAACCCAAGGGAATGTCAGAAGTCACTCTCACATTCACCCACTTCAGCTCATCGCAGGAAAAGAAGCCGCAGGGCAATGGGTCTGATCCTGACAGCTCATCAGAAGAAACAGTTGTTGCACGCAGACTCTACAGGTCAGGCGACAGCGAATACCTTCTCAACAAAAGGCAGTGCAGGCTCAGGGATATAAAGGACATCTTCCTGGATACAGGCCTTGATGTAAAGAGCTACTCAATACTCGACCAGGGCAGGATTTCCGAGATAATCAACTCCAAGCCCCTTGACCGCAGATTCCTTATAGAAGAAGTGGCCGGCGTTATGAAGTATAAGGTAAGGAGGGCTGAAGCGCTCTCAAAGCTCGAATCATCCAAGCAGAACCTTCAGCGCATAAACGACATAGTTTATGAGGTCAAACGCCAGATAAACAGCCTCGACAGGCAGGTAAAGAAAGCCGAAAGATTCAAAAGGCTGATGTCTGAACTGAAGGACCTTGAACTCAGGATAGCAAAACGCCAGTTCACTGAACTCAGCAGTGCCCTTGAGTCGCTCAACTCAGAACTCCACCAGCTGAGGGAACAGGATTCATTGAAGAGAAGCGAACTTTCCGGCATGGAAAACGCCATAGAGTCAAAGAGGCTCGGCCTTGCTGAAAAAGAGAAGGCACTCTCAGAACTCGAAGACAGGATACACGAAAAAGAAAAAGCAATAGCTGATACTGAAAAAGAGATAGCCATATTAAAGGCAAACATAGAGAACACAAGGAACGAGTCCAGCCGCCTCTCTGCACAGGCAGAAGAAATGGGGCTAAAAAAAGAGGAGCTGATAAGCTCCCTGTCAAGCATAGAGAGCTCGGAAAGCTCGCTCACTGCTGAACTCGAAGGGATTAACCTTGATCTTGAGGCAAAAAAGGAAAAAGCCTCTGAGATTGAAAATTCGATAAACGCAAAAGAGACCGGCATAAATGAAAAAAGAAGAGAGCTTTTCAGCGTATCAGAAAGGTTGAGCAGCGAGACAAACCTGCTAGCCAAGCTCGAATCAGGACTCGAGTCCCTGATGTACAGGGAGTCGGTATCCGCAAGAGAGACAGAGACCATACAGGCAGAGATAAAAGCAGCAGACGCAGCCATATCAGAAGCAGGGCTCGATCTGGAAGCAAAACAGGCTGAGCAGCAGCAGCTGAAAAACGACAAGGACCGGATAGCAGCAGAGATACAGGAAGCTGCAAGACAGATCGAAGAGATGAAACAGCAGCTCTCAACAGCCAGGGAAGAGCTCGCATCAGGAATGTCCAGACTCAACTCCCTGCAGGAGCTTGTTGTGGACAGGTCGCTCATGGACTTTCTCAAAGAGTCGCAGGAGCACAGGGACTTTGCAGCCAATCTGCTGTCTGACATGCTCTCAGCAGACAAGAATTACGAGGCAGCGATAGAGGCTGCATTATCGAGCAAGATCAACTCGCTGGTTGTAGACAGGGTGGAAGACCTGCTGGCAGCTGTGCGGCTTGTAAAAGAAAAAAATCTGGACAGAACATCTCTTTATTACACAGGCATTAATCCGGAGTTTTCAGAAAACAGCAACGAGATAAGCAACCCTGAAGTTGTGGGCAGGGCATCAGGCTTTATCTCTTTTGACAAGGATGAGGCCAGACAGATAGCATCAAGCCTGCTGCACAATACATACATTGTAAAAGACCTTAACACAGCCATAGAGATACGCAGGAACAATCCGTCCAATCCAGCTGCATTCGTCACGCTGGATGGCGACCTCATAGAAAAAGACGGCTCCATATTCTCCGGTCGCGGCAAAGGCATACTCAAGAGAAAGAGAGAAATAAAAGAGCTGCAGCAGGCCACTGAGGAATTAAAATCCTCAATAGCAAGCCTCGAAGAAAAGATAGCCTCAGCATCAGCGCTGCTTGAATCCAGAAAAGATGATCATAGAAAGACAGAACTGACCCTCATAGAAGTTGAAAAGAGGATTTCCCTGTCATCGCACTCCCTCGAAAATCTGCGTGAAGAGCATGAAAGAAAAAACAGGAAGCTCTCGCTGCTTTCAACAGAGATAGCTGCAATCGGCGCTGAAAAAGAGTCTCTCCAGACTCAGCTCGCATCCAAAAAAGATGATATAACATCTATTGAAACCGGCCGCGATGAAATAAACGCGGCAATAAGCAGCCATACGCAGGAACTCGCAGAGACAAAGGCTGTTTTTGAAGAAGCGCGGGCAGCGCTCACTGATCTAAAAATGACTGCCGCCTCTCTTCGCGAAAAGGCTGACTCCATTCAGAGAGAAAAGGATTCCATTGAATCGCGCATACAGGAGCTTGAAGAGAGAAAAAGAAATTCAGCTGCTGAAGCGCAGAATGCACAGGAGCGGCTGCAACAATACAGCAGCCAGCTGGCAGGACTTGAAGAGAGCATAAAAGCACTTATAACAGATACTGACAAGCTTCTGCATGAACGCAGGGGACAGAAAGACCTTATAGATGCTGGAAATCTCGCGCTCACAGAAGAAAATTCATCACTCAAATCCCTGCGCTCTGACATTGACCAGATATCACAGGCTGTCTCTGATCTCAACTCAAAGGCTGTTGAAGCAAGGCTCAAGCTCGAAAATGTGGTCGGAGGACTTCATACGAAGTACGGCATAGAGATAGGTCAGGAAGAGGTACTGCTCGAAGGGTTCAACCCTGAAGAGGATATAGAAAAGACCGAACAGCTCAACACAAAGATAAGAGAGCTTGGGCCTGTCAATCTCGGCACTCTTGAAGAATACGAAGAGCTGCGCACAAGGCATGAGTTCCTCACAAAGCAGCAGCAGGACCTCAACATGTCCATAGCAGAGCTTGAAGAAGCGATCACACGGATAAACTCAACCACAAGGCAGCGGCTCAGAGATGCGTTCAACATGCTGAAAGACAAATTCACAGAAGTGTTCACCACTTTGTTTGGCGGAGGCAAGGCTACCCTGCTCCTTACTGATGAGGAGAACATTCTTGAATCAGGCATTGACATAGTTGCACAGCCTCCTGGCAAAAAATTACAAAACATCAACCTGCTCTCAGGCGGAGAAAAGGCGCTCACATCGCTGGCGCTGCTCTTTGCAGGGTTCCTGATAAAACCGAGCCCGCTCTGCATACTGGACGAAGCTGATGCTCCGCTTGATGAATCCAACACAGTCCGCTTTGCGCAGATGATAAAAAGCCTCTCTAATGAAACTCAGTTTATAGTCATCACCCACAACAGGACTTCAATGGAAGTTGCGGACTATCTTTACGGCATAACAATGGAAGAGCCGGGGTCATCAAAAGCTATTTCGCTTCAGTTTTCAGAAGTAGCATAACTGCAAGCACAAAGCTGGGAATTATAAATTTTCTGGTTTGCAGTTTTGATTTTACTGTTTATAATTTCTTGTTTGATGCCCGAAGACCGCAATTTGGAGTTTGAATATGATTCGTGACTATATCCTCAAAGAATACGGCGCCTGGACAATACTCGCCCTTTCGTTCATCGCAGGCCTGCTGGCAGCGGGCAGCGCATCTGCTGTTTCAGCCCTCGTATTTCTGTGCCTCTGCCTGCTCATAAATTCAAAGCAGGCCTATACCCTATGGTCAAGAAAGGTAAGGCCATCAACATCCATGCTCTTCTTCTGCTGCCAGATGCTGCCTGCTGCGTCAGCGCTCGCATGGATATTTTATCCGCAGCTTGGCAAGCTTATGCCTTTTGGACTTATACCATGCTTCTACCTGGCGCTGGTATTTTTTTACGGAGAACACAAAACACTTACAGAGCTTGCGGGGTTCTGGACATTAACCCTTGCTGCCCTTGCTGCGGCAGCATCAGCAGGCAAGATTGACCTGAACATA
>JAJFVG010000059.1 GCA_021371915.1 Nitrospiraceae bacterium | reverse complement strand
GCCCTTATATTTTCCTTAATTGCGATATCAACAAGCCCCTTGAGTATATCGTCATTATTCTCAAACCTGGCAACAGCAATTCTTCCCGGCTCACCTATCTGGTATTTCATTTTCCCTCCTTAAATCTGGAAACAACAGCATTGTAAACCATATCTACAGTTATAGCTGCCATGCACTTTGGATCATTGCACCTGCGCTTGTAGCACGGAGCGCAATCAAGACCGGACTGCACAATAACATGTCCGCTGCCATATGGCCCTGTCCTCACAGGGTTTGCAGGCCCGAATATAGCGACAACAGGTATGCCAAAAGCAGCTGCTATATGCATCGGGCCTGTGTCATTTGAGACAACATAGTCAGCGCCCTTGATGATAGCTGACACCTCCAGCAGATCAGTCCTGCCTGCTATTGATTTGGCAAAGCCTCCTGACAGCTTTTCTATCGTCTTTCCGAGGGCTTCGTCAGCCCTGCTGCCTATTACCAGGAAATTCTTTTTTAGCCTTGATGCAAGCTCTGCATATCTTTCAGCAGGCCATTTGTTGGCCTCTTTGCGCGCCCCAGGTATGATGACAGAGTATCTGCCGAGCCCCTGCTTTATGTCTTTAACATTTTCCGTCTCTTCAATATCCGGCATAAGGAACCGTGGATCAGATATGTCGCACCCAAGTTCCGCAGCTATCTTGAGATAGCGGTCAACCGCGTGTATGTCTTTGCCGCCCTCAACCTTATGGGTATAAAAGATACTGCTGCCCTCCCTGGCCTCGCTAAAGCCGATCCGCACAGGCGCAAGCGTGGCTTTTATGAGCACCCCACTTCTAAGCAGACCCTGAAGATCAACAGCAAGATCATACTTTTCATTCCTAAGCGCCCTGAAAATGTCGATCACCTCTACTGCTGTTTGTCTAAGCCTTCTGAGGCTCTTCCATCTGTCCTTGTCTATCATCCATACGTTTTTGATCATTGGATGGCCTGCGACAAGACCCTCAAGCCCTTTGGCTATGACCCAGTGTATTTCAGCCTGCGGAAATTTTGAATGGAGCGCGTTAAGAAACGGCATGCTGTGTATCACATCTCCGAGAGAACTCGGCTTGACTACAAGTATCTTCTCAGGCTGGGTCTTAAATATCTTTTTCATCCATCAATATCCCATCAACAGCCTGCGCAAGATTATCAAATACAGCGTCCGCATATTCAGAAGCCTGCTGTTTGCCTGTCTTCACCAGTACGGTCTTTGCGCCTATGTTCCTGCCAAGCAGCATATCAGCATCCTTGTCGCCGACAACATACGATTTTCTGAAATCTATCCTGTGCTTTGCCCTTGCCCAGAGCGCCATCGCAGGCTCAGGCTTTCTGCATGAACAGCCTTCGGCCGGGCCATGAGGACAATAGAAAAAGTCATCAAACCCGTATTCATTCATAAACTTTTCATTCACGCTCTTTGTGAACGCTTCATCAACAATGCCGCGCTTTATGCCTGACTGGTTCGAAACACCTATCAGCATGTAGCCTGCTGCCTTAAGTTTTTTGATGCTGTCCATATCCTTGAATATCTCAAAATCTTCCCACCTGTTGAGATAATCAGCATCTTTGCAGAGCGTGCCGTCCCTGTCAAAGAATACAGCTTTTTTCACGGGCAGGGCGTCCTTTATCCTGAAAAAGACTTCATCAGACCTGACCATTGACATGCAGCGCAGGTCGCCAAGTCCGCATGTCCTGTCAAAGCATGGCCTGCATGAGACACGACAAGAGATCACATGCGTGTTTGGCGAGGTTGGGCCTGTCAGCTCTGCTGATGTAGAGCCGAATATCGCCACAAGAGGAGTGATAAGCGCATCAGCAATATGCATGGGACCTGAATCATTCGACACAAAAACATCGCACTCTGATATCAGGGCTGCAAGTTGCCTGAGCCCTGTGCTTCCTGCAAGAAAGAGCTTGCTGTCGAAGATGTGCTTGTCTATCTCCTGGGCTATGTCCACCTCATTCTTGCCGCCGAATATAACAATGCTGCCGCCTGTCTCCATCTGAAACCACTTTGCAACCTCAGCAAATCTCTCAGGGAACCATCTCTTTGCTGATCCGTAGGTTGCCCCTGGATTGATGCCGAGTATCGGCCTTCTGAGCTGCGAGAGCATCTGCCGCGCTGGCTGCCGCTCTTCATGCGTCAGATAGATCCATGGCCTTGCAGGAGCAGGATCAATGCCTGCGTTCTTCAGCAGATTGAGGTAATACTCTATGTGGTGAATCTTGCGGTCGAGTTTGTCATGCGGTATCTTTTGCGTCAGTAAAAAGCCCCTGCCATCCCTGTCATATCCTATCCTCTCAGGTATGCCGGCAAGAAATGCTATCAATGCTGCATCAAATGCGTTTTGCAGCAGGATGGCCTTCTGGAACCTCTTTTTTCTGAGCATTCGCGCCAGCCTGAGCCTGCCTGTAATGCCCTTGTGGCTGTCATCATAAAGAATAATCTCATCGATCAAAGGGTTGTTTTCAAAAATAGGGGCAACAAACGGTTTTACCAGCAGGCTTATTGAGGCATCAGGATAAGCCTGCCTGATGGCATGTATTGCAGGCATTGACATTACTGCATCGCCTATCCAGTTTACGCCTCTTATTAATATATTAATATTCCCGTTTTGCGCCACCGTGTAGTTTACCATTTACCACTTTTTAGTTTCAGCAGAAAGGCTTACAAAAAACTTGACAACAAAGACATTAGATGATAATCTTACTTTATCAATAATTATTCTAAATTGATATTTTATTCAACTTAAAAGATAAAAAGCAGCACAGCAAATCAGGAGAACAGATTGTGGACAGGCTAAAAAAAACAGGCATGAAGCTAACGCCGCAGAGGATGGCGATTGTAAAGCATCTTGATGGCAATAAAAGCCACCCGTCTGCTGAGGACATTCACAAGGCAATATCCCCCAAGTTCCCGAGCATGTCGTTTGCCACGGTTTACAATACGCTCGAAAGCCTCAAGGACAACGGTCTTATAAAAGAACTCACCATAGAGTCCGGCAAAAAAAGGTTCGACCCTGACATCTCAGACCATCACCATCTAATCTGCACCAAATGCAGAAAAATAGTCGACCTGCCGGAAGATATAAGCATGCCGCAGCCGGCCCTGGCATCAGCAGGCATGATCAAAGGCTTCAGGATACTCAGCGCGCAGATCAATCTTTACGGCATATGCCCCGGATGTTCGCGCACTGACAGTTAAAATCAAAACAGATTCGCAATATACTTTAATAGGCATCATCTGCTGTATAAGCCATCATAATTATTTGCAAGGAGGCATTTTATGAATGCAATGGAGATCAAGAAGGATATTCACTGGGTGGGAGCAATAGACTGGGCTGTGAGAGACTTTCACGGGTATGAGACGCCGCGCGGCACAACCTACAATAATTACCTTATAATGGACAAAGAAATAACCCTGCTGGATACTGTGAAACATGATTTTGCAGAAGTCACTCTCAGAAACATCAGGAGCCTGACAGACCCCTCCAAAATCAAGAATGTGGTCATCAACCATATTGAGAATGACCACAGCACAAGTCTCGGCAAAATAATGGAGCTCTGCCCGAAGGCAACCATCTACCTGACTGAAAAGGGCAAAAAAGGGCTGGACAAGTTCTTCAACACATCAGCCTGGGACATAAAAATTGTCAAGACAGGCGACACCCTGAGCACAGGATCAAAAACCCTTATGTTCATCGAAACGCCGATGCTGCACTGGCCGGATTCGATGATGACATATATAAAAGAGGACAGGCTCTTGATCAGCCAGGATGCATTCGGCCAGCACATAGCCTCGACATCAAGATTTGACAGCGGGTTTGCTACCTGCGAATCAATGACAACGCTTGATGATGCTGTTGTTGACTACTACGCAAACATACTTATGCCTTTTGGGCAGTTGATAAAGACAAAGATAGCCGAGATACAAAAGCTGGGCATCGAGATAGATATGATTGCGCCGGATCACGGCATCATATGGAGCGATCCAGCAAAGGTGATACAGATGTATCTTGATATGGCAAATGGAAAGGCAAAGCTCTGCGTTCCCATAATCTACGACACCATGTGGCACAGCACAGAGGACATGATCCCTCATATTGTCCAGGGGCTTGCTGATGCGGGCGTTGACTCGAAAGTAATAAAGTTGCGCGCAACGCCGTACAGCATCGCCATAAAAGAGCTCTGGAAGAGCAGAGGGGCAATCATAGGCTCTCCAACACTCAACAATCTTATGTATCCGACGGTCGCGCAGTTCCTGCACATACTTAAAGGCCTTAGACCCAAAGACAGGATCATGGCAGCATTCGGCAGCTACGGCTGGGGCGGAGGAGCTGTTAAGGGGGCTTATGAGGAGTTTGCAAAGATGAAGCTGGAGGCATTTGAGCCGGGCCTTGAGGTTATGTATAAACCATCAGCGCAAGAGGAAGAAAAGAGCCGCGAGTTCGGCAGGCAGTTTGGCGAAAAGGTTAAAGAGTATCATTCAAGATACTAATCCCGATAAAAACAATACGGAGGACTCCTATGTCAAAAACAACAGAAAATCTCAAGGAAGCATTCGCAGGCGAATCACAGGCAAACAGAAAGTATCTTGCATTTGCAAAAAAAGCTGAACAGGAAGGATTCACCCAGGTTGCAAAGCTCTTCAGGGCTGCTGCTGATGCAGAGACAGTTCACGCGCACGCCCACCTGCGGGAGCTTGACGGCGTAAAGTCCACAAAAGAAAATCTTCAGGAAGCTATAGACGGAGAGACCCACGAGTTCCAGAACATGTATCCTGCAATGATCGAGCAGGCTAAAGCAGAAGGCGTAAAAGGCGCGCTCAGGTCATTCGAATTTGCAAATACAGTGGAAAAAACACACGCCGAGCTTTACAAAAAGGCCCTACAGCAGCTCGGCAGCAACCAGGAGGTGGACTACTATGTCTGCCAGGTCTGCGGACATACTGCCGAAGGCGAAGCGCCTGATACATGCCCCGTATGCGGCGCAAAAAAACAGATGTTCAAAAAGATAGATTAACTGCCGAATAAAAATCTGTCAGGAGGCTGTTATGACATTGGTCAGCAAGCGCGTCAAAAAGACGGTTGTAATACTCTTGTTCGTAGCTGCCGGCATCTTTGTGCTCACAGGCTCCGGCAGTATTACAGCTCAGGAGCAGGCAGAGCAGCCAAAGCTGAGCCCGCAGACTCAGACATGCATAGCATGCCACAAACTCTATACGCCCGGCATTGTTGAGGACTGGCTCACCAGCAGACATTCCAAAACAACTCCTGCGCAGGCAATGAAAAAACCGGAGCTTGAACGAAGGATATCAGCACAATCCGTCTCTGAAGAGCTTGCTGATTTTGCTGTTGGCTGCTATGAGTGCCACAGCAGAAACCCTGAAAAACACAAAGACAATTTTGTACATATGGGTTTCAAAATCAATGTCATCGTCTCTCCAAACGATTGCAGCACCTGCCATACCGAAGAGGTTAAGCAGTACTCTGACTCAAAGAAAGCACACGCATGGGACAATATTATTGTCAATCCTGTTTATCACACGCTGGTAACAAGCATAACAGGAGTTAAAAAGGTTGAGGGCACAAAGATAACATCGAGCGATCCTACTGAACAGACTCTCAATGAATCATGCATAGCATGTCACGGCACAGAGGTGCGGGTAAAAGGCACGAAGAGCATAAAGACCGCGATGGGAGAGATGCAGGTTCCTGATCTTTCAGGTTGGCCGAATCAGGGCGTGGGCAGAAAAAATCCTGACGGCTCCGTAGGCTCATGCACAGCCTGTCATCCGCGCCATTCATTTTCAATCGAGATCGCGCGCAAGCCGTACACATGCGGGCAGTGCCATCTTGAGCCTGATGTGCCGGCGTACAATGTATACAAAGAGAGCAAGCACGGCAATATATTTACATCCAAATGGCACACATGGAACTTCAACAACGTGCCTTGGGTGATCGGGCAGGATTTTACAGCTCCAACATGCGCCACATGCCATAATAGCCTGATAGTGTCGCCAACCGGAAAAGTAATAGCTCAACGCTCGCATAACTTTGGCGCAAGATTATGGGTGCGGCTCTTCGGTCTTATCTACAGCCACCCGCAGCCGAAATCAGGCAACACAACCATAATCAAAAACAAGGATGGCCTGCCTCTGCCGACCGCATTTACAGGAGAGCCTGCCTCTGAGTTTTTGATAGACAAGGACGAGCAGGCAAAACGCAAGGCAATAATGGTCGGCGTATGCAACAGCTGCCACAACACAGACTGGATAAACAACCACTTTGCCAAGATGGACAACACCATCAAAGAGACCAATGAGATGACTGCTGCTGCCACAAACCTTATGACATACGCATGGTCAAAGGGCATTGAAGACAAGACCAATCCGTTTGATGAGACAATAGAAAAGATGTGGATAAAGCAGTGGCTCTTCTACTCAAACTCTATCAGATATGCTTCAGCAATGACAGGCGCTCCTGACTATGCTGCATTCAAAAACGGCTGGTGGAGTCTTTCTGAGAATCTGCAAAACATGAAAGACCATATTGAACTAAAAGCGAAGATGAAGGGGATAATACTTAAATGAAGCTGATCGCGCTCAACGGCAGCCCGAGAGTCGATGGCAACACTGATCTGCTTATGCAGGAGGCAGTAAAAGGCGCCAGAGATGCAGGAGCAGATGCTGAGATATTCAATCTGAATGTAATGGCCATCAGGCCATGTCAGGACTGCGGAGGCTGCGAAAAGACAGGCAAGTGCATAATCAAAGATGACATGTACGACATCTACGATGCGATCAGGCGTGCAGACAGGATACTGCTCGCTTCGCCTGTATTTTTCTTCGGTCTTAGCGCACAGGCAAAGGCAATGATAGACAGGTGTCAGTCATTCTGGTGCGAGAAGTACCTGCTCAAAAAAGAGATTCCAGCCGGGCCGCACGGCAGAAAGGGGCTGTTAATGGTTGTGGGCGGCATGAAAAAAGAGATAGGCGTACAGTGCTCTGAAGCAACAGCCAAGGCGTTCTTCAGAACCATAAGCGTGCCGCAGCACGAGACACTATCTTTTTTGGGAATTGATGCAAAAGGAGCTATAATAGACCATCCAACTGCACTCAGTGAAGCATATGAGGCAGGCAAAAAACTCACTTTGATTTAAACGGGGGGATCAGATGAAAAAGACAACAAAGATGCCGTCGCAGTACACCAATCTTAAAAAGAAGTTCAAACACTATATGGACGCTGTGGACAACCTCGGCAAGGCAGTAAAAGAAGCAGGCCCGATTGATGAAAAGACAGCACACCTTATACAGCTTTCAGCAGCCGCTTCAAAGTGGTCTGAGGGCTCTGTGCACTCGCACACAAGAAGGGCTCTTGCAGCAGGAGCAAAGCCTGCTGAGATATACCAGGCGCTCATGCTGATAACCAGCATAAGCGGATTTCCTACAGTATCTGCTGCCTTGAGCTGGGCGGATGATGTGATATTAAAGAAAAAAGCGAAAAAGAAATAAGGATAAAATAATTTATTGCAGGATGGGGGCTTTCACTCTGTGAAAGCCCCCATCTTTTCTTCATACTCCTTTGTCTTTTCATCGAGCTGCGCAGTCAGTTCAGCAAGCCGTTCAAAGAGACTCTCAATCTCAGAGCTGCATTCATGCACAGATATTGAGAGTGACTTTATAGCCTCCGCATCTCCTGCCATTGATGACTCAACAAGTTTTTTATTGTCATTTTCAAGCCTTGTTTCGAGCTCAACTATCCTGTCCTCAACACCCTGTATATTTGTCTGGAGCGCGCCCAGCTCTTTTGACCTGGCAGTAACAAGCTCTGCCTTTAGGCGCCTCATCTCTTTTTTATTTATCTGTGGTGTCTTTTCAGCAACAGTTTTTTCAGGAGCAGCTGATTTTTCATCGCTCCAGCCTATTCTGCTCAAGAACTCCTGATACCCACCTTCAAAAAGGAAACATCTGCCATCATCAAAAACTATCAGACGGTTAGCCACAGCATTAAGCATCATCTCGCTGTGAGTAACAACAACAACCGCGCCTTCATACTCATCTATAGCTTCAACAAGCGCCTCTGTTGACTCCATATCAAGATGGTTTGTCGGCTCATCCAAAAGAAGAAGATTTGCCGGTGTAACCAGTATCTTGCCGAGCAGGACCCTGCTCTTTTCTCCACCTGAAAGCACTGATATTTTTTTGAGTGCGCTGTCGCCCTCAAACATCATGATGCCGCATATTGTCCTCGCCCGCGTCCTGTTGTACTCAGGCATGATGTCGAGTATCTCATCCTCAACAGTCTTGGCCGGATTCAGCCTCTGCACATTCGTCTGGCCGAAATATGCTGCCTGCAACTTCGGGCTTCGCTGTATCTCTCCGCTGTTTGGCTCAAGCTCTCCTGCAAGCAGATTAAGCAAAGTGGTCTTGCCCCTGCCGTTCTTGCCAATAATCGCTATCCTGTCGTCCTTGCCAACAGAAAAACTCAGGCCCTTTATAAGCGGTTTGTCATCAGGCTTGTACGCAAATGAAATATCCTTCGCATCAATAAGGCACTTGCCTTGAAACGGAGCTGCATTGAACGCGAAATCCAGATCCTGCAGATGATCCATCTTTTGCAGCCGCTCTTTTTTGCCGAGCAGCTTTATCTTTGACTGCACAGCGCGCGCCCTTGTTGCCTGCGCCCTGAAGCGGTTGATGAACTGCTCTGTCTCTTTGCGCTTCTTCTCATCATTGATGCGCGTCTTTTCGTAAACCTCTTCCTCCATCAGAATCTGCTGATAGAGCTTGTGCGTGTCTCCCTCCACCTTTCTCGCCTTCTGCCTGTGTATGCCGAGGGTGTGCGTGGTTACGCTGTCCATAAACTGCCTGTCGTGCGTGATGAGCATAAGCTCCCTCCTCCATGATGAGAGAAAGCCGGAGAGCCAGCGCATGGAAACAATATCAAGGTAGTTTGTCGGTTCATCAAGAAGCAGAAGATCTGGCTCAGACACGAGGAGCTTTGCGAGATTGAGCCGTACCTGATACCCGCCTGAGAGCTGGTATGGATTGATGCTGAGATCAGACTCGCTGAATCCAAGGCCAGCAAGTATCTTCTCAGCCCTGTAAGATTCATCCCTGCCGTCATCTGTTTTCGGCAGGCCGAGACAGCACTCAGCAAGAACACTCGACTCTGTAAAATGGATATGCTGCGACAGATGGCCAATCCTGTATCCGTCAGGCACGCTCACAACACCCTCGTCAGCATGCTCCTGACCCAGGATGATCTTGAACAGCGTGGTCTTGCCATGTCCGTTTCTAGCAACCAGACCAACCCGCTCGCCCTTGTTCAGACTGAATGTAACATCATCAAAAAGAATCTGCTTGCCGTATGACTTTTTGAGACCATTAACCTTAAGCATCACTAATTTTAACTTATAAAGATGAAAACTGGACAGATCAGGCAATATGATACCGATTAATGATATCTGGATAGCAGCGCATGCCGTAGAGACCGGCTCAAAACTGCTCACATTCGGCGCTCATTTCAAAACAATAAAAGGCTTCCGGCTTTTGAGCATTTTGTAAGCATCAAGGATTGAAATAGGGGGTGTATCCCTTAATTACTCTGAATCCAAGTCATCCAAATTATTATGGCTTATAATTCTCCATTCGTTATTAATCTGCCTTAACAAATAGACATACCTCCACTTTCTTCCATTAATATATTCCCTAACATAAAATTCAACATCACCAATTTTAGCTTTAGGAATTGCTATATACTTATCAGCCATTTGTTTCGTATAAATCTTCTTTTTCACTATTTTATATTTAGTAATATCTATAGGATATGGCAAAGAAATTCTAAAATCTTTTTGGTCTGAATAATAGTATTCTAAAACCTTATCTTCATCTCCTTTCCTTACAGCATCAATATACATACCTAAGGTTGCTTCTGGGGTTGATAGTGTAACATTAGAAGAATCATTTGCTGCCGAATCTATTGTTAACCCAAAAAGAACAACACACAACGTATAAACCAAATAAACTGATTTGATTTTCATTGCCCGTTACCTGCTATTAGTTGGTGTCATTTGCTTTATTTATTTTATTAGTACCCATACCCTATATATTTAACAAATTTCATATTGAGCTTGTGGTCATAGAAAAACTTACTGCGCATTTATAATCTTCTCTGCCAGCACATCAACCCCGCTCTTGAGAACAATCTTCAAGGTATTGGGGTTGCTCGGCCATCCCTGTGGCGCTGCAACATTTTCAACGATGGTCTGCCCTGCCCCTGCACACACAGCTCTGCCGCCGACAGACTTCCATCCGCCCTGTGCAGCAGCATCGGGCTTAAATACATTAAAAAACATATTTGCCGCAACATTGGATGTGTTTTTTACGCTCACATTTACCATTCCTGATTCAACTTTTGCAGATGGTATCTGCACTGTGTAGTGAATATTGAGGTCAATCATTTTTGTGTCCACAACTTTGGAGTTATTCAAAGTATAGTTAATTTGCCTGTGGTTTACAATAAGAAATTTCGACTTCAAACTTCTCACAAAAACCGGCCAACTTGATCACTTCGTCTTTTTCTTCCTAATGTTGTATTATCTATAAAGCGTTTTTCTGTATAAACCCTTTAAGCGCTTTACATCAGGCTGTCCTGAATCTCTCGCATCAGCGCCGTTGATCAGTTCCTGGTGAGTAAAGCAGGTCTGCTATAGAGTGAAACTTACAATCTTTACAAGGCTTGTTATCGGCTTCCTGATCATTCTTGCAATGGTCATGGCGGTAAGCGTATCCATGCTTGTTGAACTGGGCAGGTTCAACAATATCACCCGCTCTATCATGAATGTGGACAATCATCTGCTCGAAAACGAGAAGAAGATGTCTGATGCCCTTCTGTCGCAGATACTGTACGAAAAAAAATATCTGATCATTCATGATGACGCTCTTTATGACAAGTTTCTGCTCGCTAAGCTGGACTTTATGAAGGCCCTTCAGGCCAGCATCTTTATTGCGGCTGATGATGAAAAGAAAAAGATGCTGACAACTGTCCACAGCTCGTTCAAGCATTACCAGTCACTTTTTGATGAAGAGGTGGACCTTGTGCGGGCAGGCAAGAGCTACCCGGTTGAGGAGCATACGCAGCAGAAGGAAAAAGCTGTTAATTCCATACTGGATGAGCTGAAGAACATAAAGGCGTCTTCGCAAAAACATACCTTTGAGCAGATCAGGCAGCTTGAGGGCGCTATGGCTGATGCAAGACAGACAGCAGGACTCTTTGTTGCTGCCGCACTTCTGCTGGGAGTCTTGATATCTCTCGTTATAACAAGAAGCATTACCAAGCCGCTTTCGCGCGTGATAACCAAAACACGCGATGTGTCGAACGGAATTCTAAAGGGAGACCTAAAGGTTGCTTCTCCTCCTGAACTGGGCGACCTGTCAAAGGCCTTTAATATGATGTGCGAAAAGCTCAATGCGCTGGAGCATATGAAGTCAGATTTTTATGCGCTCATGTCTCATGAACTTCGCACTCCTCTTACATCGATACGTGAGGGTACAAGCCTGCTGCTTGAAGGCGCAGGAGGCCAGACAAATGCAAGCCAGACAAAACTGCTACGGATAATTGCCGAGGAGAGCAACAGGCTGATCAATCTTGTGAATTCGCTCATGGATCTTTCCAAGATGGAGGCAGGCATGATGACCTTCGATTTCAGTCATCAAGACATAACTCCCCTGATAAAGAAAGCTGCCATCGAGATCGCGCCGCTCGCTGCTGCAAAGCACATTATTATAGAGACAGCTCCTGCTGAAAACCTGCCTTACGTCAAGATGGATTCAGAAAAGATCATGCAGGCTCTCAGGAATCTGATCGGCAATGCTGTAAAATTCACCTCTGAAGGCGGAAGGATAAGGATCACTGCATCCAACGGCAACAGTGCTGTTAAGGTTGCAGTTGCAGACACAGGGCCGGGCATCCCTTCAGAAAACCTGGCAATGATATTTGAGAAGTTTCATCAGGCTCAGTACCACAGACAGCATAACATCAAGGGCACCGGCCTTGGACTCGCCATAGCAAAACAGATAGTAACAGCACATGGAGGAACAATATGGGCAGAGAGCGTTATCGGACAGGGCAGCTCGTTCATCTTCTCATTGCCTGTTTAGCGGTCACCCTGTCAGGCTGCGCCACTCTTGATGAGTCAGGCAGCAGGGTGACACAAAAGGCTGACACAAAGCTCGAAGCAAAAGTCCGCGTCGAGAAAGAGGAAGATGTCCGCGCAAAATCCGCTGCAAGGCACATTGCGCTCGCAAAAAAACTGTTTGAGCAGGGTGAGATCGACAGCTCGATAAAAGAGAGCCAGAAAGCGCTCATCATGTCCGGCAGGAATTCGCCTGGTGATGAAGCGCTCTTCACCATGGGGCTTGCATGCATTCATCCCAAGAATCCGAAAAAAGACTATGAGAGATCAATGGCGCTTTTTGTGAGGATGATAAGGGAATACCCTCACAGCGCGCTTGCAGAGCAGGCGCGGACATGGGTTGATGTGCTGCATGTTATAGAAAAACTCAAGAAGGTTGATATTGAGATTGAAGAGAAGAAAAAGGAGCTCTCCAAGTGACAGACACAAAAAATGCGCCGCGAGTGCTTGTTGTTGATGATGACAGCAATCTGCTCGAACTTCTGAGCATGAGATTAAGCACAGCGGGCTATGAACCTGCTGCATGCGCTGATGAGGAGACAGCTCTTGCTCAGGTGCAAAACTCGATATTCGATCTGGCCATTGTCGACTTACAGCTTGAAGAGACTGACGGCATCACCCTTATGCAGAAGATCCATGCAGAATGCCCCGGCCTGCCTGTAATCATACTTACCGCACACGGCAGCATAGAGAGCGCAGTGGATGCGATGATGAAAGGGGCATTCAATTACCTGACCAAGCCGTTTGATCCAAAGGAACTGCTGCTGCAGGTTGAACGCGCAGCTGAAAACAGGGCGCTCACCTCAGAGCTTAAGCGCCTGAAAGAGTTTATCGGACAGCAGTTCGAGATATCCAACATTATAGCCAGAAGCGCCGGAATGCACCATGTACTGGAAAAGATATCTGCCATTGCAAAGACGGATTCAACTGTCTACATCCAGGGAGAAAGCGGCACAGGAAAAGAACTTGTCGCAAAGGCCATACATATGGCCGGCAGCCGCAGGGACAGGCCGTTTGTTGCCGTAAATTGCGCGGCAATTCCCGAAGGGCTTATAGAGAGCGAGATGTTTGGCCACGAAAAAGGCGCTTTCACCGGAGCGGTTAAAAACACAAAGGGACTTTTTATGCAGGCGCATGAGGGCACAATATTTCTGGATGAGATAGGCGACATGCCGATGCTCATGCAGGCAAAACTCCTGCGCGTTCTGCAGGAGCGGAAATTCTATCCTGTGGGCAGTGAAATAGCACAGGATGTTGATGTGCGTGTAATAGTGGCAACAAATAAAAATCTTGAGGATGAGGTAAAGAAAGGCACATTCAGGGAAGACCTCTACTACAGGATACATGTCATACCTGTTTATCTGCCGGCGCTCAGAGAGCGCAAGGAAGACATTCCATTGCTTACCCGGCACTTTATAGACAGGTACAACAGCCGTATGAACAGAAAAGTTTCAGGCCTTGCGCCAGAGGCACTGCATAAACTAATGATGCATGACTGGCCGGGCAATGTGCGCGAGCTGGAAAACACGATCGAATACGCTGTGGCAATGACCCAGGAAGGCTTTATAGATGAAAAGCTCATACTCAGCACAAAGGATTTTTCTGCTGACGCGCTGCAACCCCAACCGTTAAAGCAGGCCCGCGATGAATTTGAGTCAGGATATCTTACACGGCTCATGCAGTTCACAAGCGGCAATGTGAGCAGGGCAGCAGACCTTGCCGGCAGATACAGGGCAGACCTGTACGGCCTGCTGAAAAAACATGGCATCACCCCTGAAGACTTTAAAAAGAGCGTCTGACCGTCAATAAATATGATACTGTTGTACAGAATTACATTCACATAAACCCCTTTATTTCTAGCGCTTTTTTAAAGTCATCATAAAAGAGTGAATGACAAACCATACAATCCTGATCCGAAAAAAATATATTTATGATGTTTTTCAATAGGCTTATCCTCTGGCATCGCAATTGCTTATCTTCAGAACAATGCTTTTTGGAGCAGAGAGCAAACAAGGAGGCTGCTGCATGCTGCTGGAGAAGAGAGCAAAAATTCGCGCGAACCAAGGAAGGATAATCTTCTTTGCATGGCTCGTTCTGATACTTACGGTCAATATAGCGATCTCAAATAAAACACTTGCACCTAAAGATACAGCAGCCCATGAAGTTACAACCACGCCGGACACCTTGCTTCTCTCAGCGCCATCGATGATCCTGATACCAAAAACAAATTTATATTTTGCTGTTGAAGGCAGCCTCAACCGTTTTTTCCATTTTGGATACTGGTACACCATACACAAGAGATCATGGTACCGGGCAACCTACTACAACGGCCCATGGTTTCCTGTTTTGTCATCAATGGTTCCTCAACCGCTCCTGGATTTACCGGAAAACTATCGGGAGTTATATGCAAAAAATGAGCGCATACCCTATACAGAACTAAAAAAACACTGGAAGCAACAGGCAAGGGTTATCAGTTCACAAAAATAACTGTGACAAAAGAAACTTTGGGCAGAGTTTCAAAATTACTAACAAACGGAGAAGAGAACCAATGTATTTCAAAAGAGCAGTAACAAATGAAGAGCTTTACGATGTATACCGCCTGAGGTACCGGGTATACTGCATTGAGCGCGGGTATGAAGACCCTGAAGATCATCCTTACGGCATAGAGACTGATGACTACGACCTCCATTCAATCCATATAATCGGATATGTAAAAGGCACGGCAGTTGGAACCGCAAGACTCATACTGCCAAATCCCGCCGGCTTCCCGGTGGAGAAGCACTGCAATATAAACCTGCGTGATCTCTGCACTGACAGAAACAGGACAGCTGAGATTTCCAGACTCGCAGTAAGCTGCAACGCCATTAAACCTGAAAATATCTGCAAAAGTCTCGTGACACTCGGCCTCATAAGGGAGCTTTGCAGCATTATTAATCAGATGGACATCCGTTATGTTGCATCCGCAATGACAAGGAGTCTTGAACGCATGCTCGCAAAGAGCGGCATTCACTTTACTCAGGCAGGCGCACCTGTGGAGTACCACGGCATTCGCATACCCTACTACACGGCAGTGAGTGAGATAACACAAAACCTCTTGAATTCCAGAAAAGATATTTTTGATCTGCTCAACCTGTCCGCATTGCGGATGGATAAAGAGGCGACCGGAACATCGGTAGGCGTATAAGCCCAAATACATCTCCCAGCCTCTTCAGTACCGCGCGGAAGCAATATATCCTGCGTTCTGTTGACGGCTTTTAAGAGTGGTGAGCTCCCCCCTCACCACTCCCTCCCTATTTTCGGTTTATTGATATGGCAATGTATAATGCAATCAGAATGAATAACAACAAACAGGAACCAGCTCCCAAAAAGCATCCTTGCATTGACTGTGAATTCTGCCAGTGGTGCAGTGATGAGCGGTGCAGCATGTGCAGACCAAAACCAAGGAAGAACAAGCAGCACACAAACAAAAAGTCCGATATCCCGCTCTTCTGGCGGCCGCGAAATATTACCTGACGCCTGCTCAGGTATAATATCCTGATGAAATTCGATGTGATCATTATCGGAGGCGGAGCCTCCGGCCTTATGTGCGCGCTCACCGCAGGCAGAAGAGGCAGGTCAGTGCTTGTGCTCGATCATGCTGACAGGGTCTGTAAAAAAGTGCTCGCATCAGGCGGAGGAAGATGCAACTGCACAAACCTCCGGATGAGCCATGCTCATTACATATCATCAAACCCTGACTTCTGCAGATCAGCGCTCGCAGGCTACAGCCCGGCTGACTTTTTGCGGCTTATGGATGAATACAGCATACGCTGGCATGAAGAGGATGAGGGCCGCGTATTCTGCACAGACGGCTCTGCAAAGATAGCGAACATGCTGCTGGAGGAGTGCAGGGCAGCACGGGTAAAGATAAATGTGAACACTCAGATAATCAAAGCCAAAAAGAAAGAGAATTTTATTGTTGTCACAAAACGCGGCACAATGGAGAGCAGCTCTTTAGTGATAGCAGCAGGCGGGCTCTCTTACAAAGACCTTGGCGCATCTGCCTATGGCTTTAACCTGGCTGAAGATTTTGGACATAAAATAACAACGCTAAGACCAGGGCTCGTTCCATTAATATGGTCAAAAGATGATCTTGCTGCATACGGCGATCTCTCAGGCGTGACCATCAGATGCAGCATCAGGCATGCAAAAAGAAAATTCACAGGCAATATACTTTTTACTCACAAGGGACTGAGCGGACCGGCTGCATTGCAGGCATCACTATACTGGCAGGATGGAGATAAATTGACCATTGACCTGCTGCCTGAAATGGACATACCCGAAATGCTGATGAGCAATAGACACCGCAAGGTGATGCTCCAGAATCTGCTGTCATCACACCTGCCTTCCAGCTTCTGCGAGGCATGGACAAAAACAAACGGATTCAGCAGGCAGCTCAATGCATGTTCGGAAAAGGAACTGTGCAGGATAGCTGAATTGCTGAAGAACTGGACAGTCGAGCCGCACGGCACAGAAGGCTACAGAAAGGCAGAGGTCACTCTCGGCGGAGTGGATACTGCTGACATATCATCAAAGACAATGGAATCAAAAATCATCAATGGACTTTATATTACAGGAGAGGTTATGGATGTTACAGGACAGCTTGGCGGATATAATCTGCACTGGGCATGGGCATCAGGCCGCGCAGCAGGAGAAAATGTATAGATGAGAAAGATAGTGCTCGCATCAAGCTCGCCAAGGAGGCGTGAGATACTTAAAAACACAGGCATAAAGTTCACGATCGATCATGCTGAGTGCGATGAAAGCCTCCATAGCTTCAAAGACCCGCACAAGCTCGCAAGAGAGCTATCCGAAAGAAAGGCGCTCGCCGTGGCGCACAGACATGGTGATGCCCTGGTAATCGCAGCAGATACTTTTATAGTCTTTAAAGATAAATTAATGGGCAAGCCGCATACTGACAAAGAAGCATTAAGAATGCTTGCGCAGCTTAACGGAAAAACGCACAGCGTGATAACAGGGTTTACGATAATCGATACAAAAAACAACAAGAAGGTATCGAAGTCTGTAGAGACAAGGGTCTTCTTCAATAAAATGAGCGCTGATGATCTCAAGGCTTATGTAAAGACAGGTGAGCCGCTCGACAAGGCAGGCGCGTATGCCATACAGGGCAGAGGCGCGTTTCTTGTGAAGAAAATAGAGGGCGATTACCTTAATGTTGTAGGACTGCCTCTTGCTGAACTGCTGAATACACTCAAGAAATTCGGAATTGATATTTCAAATATAGCAGAGGGGTGAGAGCAATGCCCTCACCCCTCTGCTGAAAATCTTCTTTATTTAAGAGAGGCAAGCACTATATCAGCAGCTATCGCCATTATGGACATTATAAAGATGAGCGCGTAATTCTTGTCCTCAGGCGAGGCCTTTATCGAACCGAGCAGATAGAGCACAACAGACCTGTCCTCTTCAGTAAGGCAGGCATTGGCCTTGAGCTTTTCAACAAGATTAAAATCCTCTATCGCCTTTTTTCTCTTCCTGGCTATCCTATACCTGTAGTAGAAAAAGAGCATATACCCGCATACCCCTATATACCACACAGGTCTTATCCATGCAGGCTCCAGGTGCTGAAACACTATAACAGCTCTGAACGCTATGGCTGATACAAGCCCGAGTATAAAAAAGAGGTGCGTGACATATTTTGGTACTATATGCGGCTTGTGCTTTTCCATCCTGTGGCTGCCTCCTGAAACTTTGAACTATATTTTATTTTAACAGCAATACCAGTGCTGCATTACTTTTTGATCTTTATGTTTCTGACGCCCGAAGGCTTCCATGCAGGGGCTATGACCTTCGGCCTCTCTATCATGCCTGAGTATGATGCCCATGTAACCTTAAACCCGCCGTACTTGTCGTTGATAGCATCCACAGCGCTGAGAAGCGCTTTCTGTTTTGCCTGCTCCTTGAAAAGCGTCATCTGGCCTGTAACACGCCCCAGAGATGATATGGATATGCCTAGCAGTCTCACCTTATCTTTCAGCTTGATGGAATCAAGCAGCCGTATGCCTGCCTTGTATATCTCCTGCGTATGGTTGGTCTGTTCCGGCAGATGAAGCTGTTTTGTGAATGTCTCAAAATCAGGATACCTGATGGTGAGCGAGACGGTGCTGCCTGCAAATCCATGTTTTCTCGCCCTGCTGCCCACCATGTCAGAGAGCTGGAGCATGTAGGCCTCTATCTGCCTTCTGGATGATATGTCTTTTGGCAGGGTCATGCTGTGCCCTATTGATTTTGGCGCAGCCTCATTAACAGCAATAACCCTTTCGCACCTGCCCTGCCCCATGGCCTTTAAATGTTCGCCCATTATGCCGAACCTGCTCCTGAGCAGACTTGCAGGTGTTCTGCCAAGAGCGCCGCAGGTGCTTATGCCCATTAGCCTGAGCTTTTCAGTGGTCTTTGGCCCTATGCCCCACAGCTCTTTCACTGGCATATCCTCAAGCAGTAAAGACACCTCATCAGCCTTCACCCATCTTAATCCGTCAGGCTTTGATATGTCGCTAGCGAGTTTTGCGATGAGTATATTTGGCGCTATCCCGATTGTGCAGTTTATGCTGAAGCGGTCTTTGATCTCTCTCTTTATCTGCGCGGCAAGCGCCTCTGGTCCGCCAAAGAGATGATGCGTTGATGTTATATCAAGAAACGCTTCATCAATAGAGTACACCTCTATGTCAGGCGTATATTTTCTGTATATCTTTTCTAGTTCGCCACAGGTGTAGGTGTATTTTTCATTATCACCGGCAACAAAAATAAGGTGGGGGCAGGCCTTCTTTGCCTCATAAACATTCATTCCTGTCTTTACGCCGAATGCCCTGGCTTCGTAAGAGCGGGTGACAACAACTGTGCGCGCGGCAGAGCCTATTACAGCTATGGGCTTGCCCCTGAGCTTCGGATTTGCCTGCTGCTCAACAGAGGCGAAGAACGCATCCATGTCAGCGCAGAGTATCAGCTTTTGCATCTGGAAGGAGCTGCTATATCATCTCTTTTATGACTTCAGCGAGCCTCTTTATGCCAACCTCGATGGTGGCGCTGTCAACGCAAGAGAAGTTGAGCCTGAGAGTGTTTACCCCGCTTTTGTTCACATAGAACGGATCGCCTGGCACAAAGGCCACCTTCTTCTCTATAGCCCTGTTAAAGAGTTCAAGGGATGAGAGGCCTTTTGGCAGTTCTATCCAGAGGAACATGCCTCCCTCAGGCTCGGTGTAGTGAATACCCTCAGGGAAATATTTATGTATGGCATTGACCATGGACTCTCTCTGGCTGCGGTACGCCTCTCTTATCTTATCTATATGAGTGTCTACATCAAAATTTGTCAGATACTCATGCAGTATCTTCTGGCAAAAGTAGTTTGTATGCAGATCAGCAGCCTGCTTGGCGACTATCAGCTTGTCCATCACATCTTTTCTGGCCACGATCCAGCCTATCCTGAATGAAGGAACAACTATCTTTGAAAATGAGCCGAGCAGCACGGTGTTTTCAGGCATCAGATGCATGAATGACTTTTTCTCTGTGCCCAGAAATCTCAGCTCTCCGTAAGGATCGTCTTCAACAAAGAGCGTATGAGTGCCGGACAATACTGATGCAACCTCCTGCCTGTTCGCCTCGGAATATGTTATGCCCGAAGGATTCTGGAAGTTCGGCACAGCATAGTAGAGCTTCACATTAAAGTTCGACATCACTTTTTTGAGCGATGGGATGTCTATGCCGTCATCATTGAGGCTGATCGGATGAAATGTGGATTTATAAATAGAGAGAGCCTGTATGGCGCCGAGATATCCCGGCTCTTCGATGATAATATCGTCCCCGTCATTCAGAAGTATCTTGCCCAGGAGGTCCAATCCCTGCTGCGAACCGTTTGTAATGAGTATGTCGTCAGCGTCTATGCTGAGTCCTTTTTTGTCGAAATACCTTTTTGCGATATACTCCCTGAGCGGTCTGTATCCCTCTGATGTGCTGTACTGGAGCGCATCCTTTGGGTCATCCGTCAGCACCTTCATTGTTGCCTCTTTTATCTCTTCTATTGGGAAGAGGTCGCGGTTGGGCAGTCCGCCTGCAAAGGAGATTAT
>JAJFVG010000058.1 GCA_021371915.1 Nitrospiraceae bacterium | reverse complement strand
CAGGCATGTCCTCAATAAGCAGGTGTCCGCGCGAAAAAAAAGTGATGAGCGCCAGTCTGAGAGCAGCATCCTTGCCATGCAGGTAGCCTGAAAGTTTTTCGAGTATGCTGCTTATCTTCTGTCCTGTTGAATTCATTAGCGTTCTCCAGCAAGATACAACGATTATCTGATTTAGTATTTTACATCATATCAAATTAAAAAATGAGCGCTCTTGCAAGTTTCATTAAGATACCCCAATAGCAGGGTAAGGACTATAAAGGCAGGTGGCTCCGATTTCCTAGGCAAGTATTTAAGAAGGGATGGACTGCTTTCGTTCATGAGCCTGGTTTTGACACTACTAAATGCTCGATGCGCTCCAGCCGCAAAACTCACTGCGTCCTGCAGCTCAGACAGTTGCGGCTGTGTTTCGCTTCTCTTCGCATAGTAGTGTTACCAAAACACAGCCTAAATCTCTCAAGTCTGCCCATCCCTTCTTTGTTTCTTTATTTTTTGTATTCTTTTGTTTTTAATAAAGGCAGGTGGTTAGATTTCCGTAGCTTGTCACGGGTAACTGCTACTCAGTCGAGAGTCGAAGCGGGAGACTGAGGCTTTCTATCTGGATACTGCTTCAATGTCCATAAAACATCACCCCATGCACCAAGGTAGTTTCAAACCTAAGAAATTGAACAAGCTGCCTTTATTAGCCTCGTGAACGAGAGCAGTCCATCCCTTCTTAAATGCTTGTTCAGTAAATAGGGCAATCTGTCTTTGTTGCTCTGTTGTTCTGCTGTGTTACTGTTTTTTAGAAATAATTTGTTAAAAAATGTAATATATATGATGTTTGTCCTTTGGGCACACCAAACAATATAGTGGAGGCTTCAACCGATGTTAACCGTATACTACGATAAAGACGCAAACCTGAATAACCTGAAAGGTAAAAAGATAGTTGTCATCGGATATGGCTCACAAGGCCATGCCCACGCCAATAACCTCAAAGAGAGTGGCATGGATGTCACCATCGGCATAAGAAAAGGCTCGGGCTGGGACAAGGCCGTTGCTGCCGGGTTCAACGTTATGACCCCTGCTGAAGCTGCCAAGATAGCTGATATCATCATGATACTGCTGCCTGATGAGACGCAGGGCGATGTTTACAAAAATGAACTGGCACCGAATATGAAAAAAGGCGTTTACCTTGCCTTTGCTCATGGCTTTAACATCCACTTCGGCCAGATCGTACCGCCTGCAGATGTCAATGTGTTTATGGCAGCCCCGAAAGGCCCTGGACACCTTGTGAGATCAGAATACACAAAAGGCAGCGGAGTTCCATGCCTCATAGCCCTGCATCAGGACCCGGCAGGCAATACAAAAGATATAGCTCTCGCATACGCCTCAGCAATCGGCGGCGGCAGGGCAGGCATCATCCAGACATCATTCAGGGAAGAGACAGAGACAGACCTCTTTGGCGAGCAGGCTGTGCTCTGCGGCGGCGCTGCTGCACTAATACAGGCAGGCTTTGAGACACTGGTTGAGGCTGGATATGCGCCTGAGATGGCATATTTTGAGTGCCTGCATGAGCTTAAGCTGATCGTTGACCTTATCTACGAAGGCGGCATCTCAAACATGAGGTATTCAATAAGCAACACCGCCCAGTACGGCGACCTCACACGCGGCCCAAGGGTTGTGAATGAGGAGACCAAAAAGGAGATGAAGAAAATCCTCACAGAGATACAGGAAGGCAAATTCGCGCTTGAGTGGATGCTCGAGTGCAAAGCAAACAAGCCTGTATTCAACGCCCTGACGCAGAAAGGCGAGCGCCATCAGATCGAAGAGGTTGGCGGAAGACTGCGTTCAATGATGCCATGGCTCAAGAAAAGCAAGCTTGTTGACAAGACCAAGGCCTAAGACCGGAGGCACTGACTTAATGAAAATTGCGCCTGAAGGCTTTCCATTCATAGTAGGATTCGGGCTGGCAAGCGTGATAGCATTTTTTATCGGCAGCCTGCCCGGTTCGATTCTAATCCTTATAACAGCATTCATGATCTTCTTCTTCAGGGACCCGGAAAGAGCGGTCCCTGTTGGAGAGGATATTTTTGTATCGCCTGCGGACGGAAAGGTTATTGTTTCTGAAACCGTATTCGACAAAGAACTTGCAGGCGGCAACGCTCACCTGATAAGCATATTCATGTCGCCGCTAGATGTGCATGTGAACAGGGCTCCATGCTCGGGCACTGTGATGAACGTCAAGCATAATCCAGGCAGATTCTTTTCAGCTTTCAAAAAAGAGGCCTTTCTGCAGAATGATAACATCACTATGACAATGGATTCAGCCATGGGCAAAATAGTCATAAGGCAGGTGGCAGGCACAATAGCACGAAGGGCTGTATGCAGGGTAAAGCCCGGAGATGAGCTTGCAGCAGGCCAGAGGTACGGCATTATAAAGTTCAGCTCAAGAGTGGACATCTACCTGCCCGCTGATTCTCTCATAAAAGTCAGGCATGGTGACAGGGTAACCGCTGGAGAGACAATAATAGCTGCAAGGGGAAGAGCGTGACAACAATGCGAGAGCACCGTCCGATAGAAAGAAGGCTGAAAAAAGGCGTCTACATACTGCCAAACGCCCTCACCCTATGCGGCATGCTCTGCGGATTCTTTTCGATCCTTTCATCAATAGACGGCGTATTCGTATACGCAGCTTGGGCAATTATCATCGCAAACATATTTGATGCGCTCGACGGCTGGATAGCCAGACTCACTAACACAGCCACCCGCTTCGGCATAGAGCTGGATTCACTGTCAGACCTGGTTGCATTCGGTGTTGCGCCTGCTGTAATGATGTACAAATGGGCGCTTGTGCCGTTTGGCAGAGTAGGATGGGCGGTTGCATTTCTGTTTGTCGCCTGCGGCGCGCTCAGGCTTGCGAGGTTCAATGTGCAGACAGGCTCGTCAAACTCCAAGGCATTCAAGGGGCTTCCGATACCGGCAGCAGCCACTGTGCTGGCCTCGCTTGTGATCTTCTACCATCAGTTCTCGCCCTCGCTGCCTGACAAGAACATCATGCTGCTCATACTCACTGCAATAGTGGCCTTATTGATGGTAAGCACCTTCCGCTATCACGGGCTTAAGGAGATAGACTTCAAGGAGCGCAAGCCGTTTTCCATGCTGCTGCTCTTTGTGCTGGTACTCTTTGTGCTCTTTATTTATCCATATGCTGTGTTCATCTTTGTAATGGCATATCTCATCTGGGGTATAATTGAGAACATATACCTGTTTTTCAGAAACAGGAAGATCAGACGCGAACATCAAAATGCCGCTGGCCAGCCTGAAACCCGGCACGAATCCCAATAGATAAACGGAAGGCAGACAAAATGAGAACCATCAAAATTTTTGACACAACACTTAGAGACGGAGAACAGTCGCCAGGCGCATCAATGAATGTCACAGAGAAGCTTCAGCTGGGCAAGCAGCTTGTGAGGCTCGGCGTTGACGTCATAGAGGCAGGCTTTCCAATAGCATCTCCAGGAGACTTTGACGCTGTGCAGCAGATAGCCACAGAGGTTACAGGAGCCACCATCGCAGGTCTTGCGCGTGCAAAAGAGCTGGACATAAAAAGCGCATACGATGCGCTCAAGCATGCTCCACAGAAGCGCATACATACATTCCACTCAACATCTGATATACACCTGAAATATCAGTTCAGGGTGAGCAGGGAAGAGGCTTTGAAGCGCTCAGTGGAGATGGTCAAATATGCAAGAAGCCTTGTAGATGACGTGGAGTTCTCGCCAATGGATGCGACACGGACTGACATCGGCTATCTTATAGAAGTTGTTGCAGCTGTTATAGAGGCCGGCGCGTCAACCGTAAACATACCCGACACTGTCGGATACACCATACCTGTTGAGTTTGGAGAGATGATAAGAAAGATCAAGGAGCGCATAGGCGACAGCGCTGTGATATCCGTTCATTGCCACAATGACCTCGGACTGGCGGTCGCGAACTCTGTTGCAGCCGTTCTGAACGGCGCAGGACAGGTTGAGTGCACAATCAACGGCATAGGTGAAAGGGCCGGCAACTGCTCCATGGAAGAGATAGTAATGTGCATCAAGACCAGAAAAGACATCTTCAATGCACAAACCAACATAAACACGCAGGAAATAATACGCACAAGCAGGTTGGTAACAAGGATAACCGGAATACAAGTGCAGCTTAACAAAGCGATAGTCGGAGCAAACGCCTTCGCCCATGAATCAGGCATACACCAGGACGGACTGCTAAAGGAAAAGATGACATACGAAATCATCACTCCTTCAGACATAGGACTTACGCGCACAGAACTCGTTATGGGCAAGCACTCGGGCAGACATGCTTTCAAGACAAGGCTCAAAGAGCTCGGCTATGAACTTAGCGACAGTGAAACCGAGACAGCCTTTGACAAGTTCAAACGCCTTGCTGACCAGAAAAAAGAGATATTCGACGAAGACCTCGAAGCACTCGTTTCTGAAGAGGTATCAAAAATACCAGAGACCTACAGCCTTGTTGAGCTCAAGGTAGAGAGCGGCACAAACCTGAAGCCAACAGCAAAACTCAGGATAAAGATCAACAGCAGGGAAGTGGAAACAACAGCCAACGGCGACGGCCCTGTTGATGCTGTGTACAAAGCTATTGTCGATATCACAAAGACATCAAGCAGCCTTCTGAAGTTTGAGGTAAAGAGCATAACAGGCGGCACTGATGCTCTCGGCGAAGTTATGGTTACACTCGAGCAGGACGGCAAAAAGGTGCGCGGCAGCGGCGCTGACACAGACATACTTGTGGCTGCAGCAAAAGCCTACATAAACGCGCTCAACAAATTGACTCCAAAAAAATAAGACTGAATCTGTCAATAAAGAGATGGAGGGGCTGCGTACAACCCCTCCATCTCTCTATTTTTTGAAGGAATATAAAAATCCCGACACCTTTGTAATTCCTGTTCCTTCATACTGCTTCAGATCGAGAAGATGCCTGTCACCTGTAACTATAAGCCCGGCTCCAGCTTCCTGAGCGCATTCGAGCACCCTGTTGTCAGGATCATCATCAAGCAACTTTAGTCTTTTAGGCGGCTTCAGAACTGTAGACACCTTGCTGATATGCTTAAGAACAGCAGTAATTTTGTCTTGATCCCACATAAATTTCCCTCGCAACTTTTCGGCTGTTTCTGTCAGTATCGGAACAGAAGAGTAGAGCTCAACCTTTCCGTCAACCGCCAGCAGATACGCTTCTTCAGCCTTGCTGCCGGGCACTACAAATGCAGAAATATACACATTTGTGTCAAATACAACCTTGAGCATCAACGGCCTTCAAATATTATCTTATCGACATCTTTTTCGCTGATCATCATATCTCTGGCTTTTTTTGCCCCGTATTGCTGTAGATCAAAGAACTCATTCTTCAGCTTTTCTTCTTTGTAGAATGAAAAAATCTCCCTGAAGAACTGACTTATAGTCTCTCCCTTTGCCTTTGCTATCTTCCTATACTCATCCGCAGTCTTCTGCGGCACAGATAGCGTAATGACAGCCCTCTGCCTTACAGGCATAACGCACCTCCATACTGTATTACTTTGTATTACCATATCCATCCTTATAACCAAATGTCAAGCTTGCAGTTATTATTCGATATCCAGCCGCACACCGCATCCTGCTGCCTTGTCAATCCCTTGCCGCAGCAATTATAATATTGACTTCAATTGATATATTCAGGAGGCATTATGACTATTACAGAGAAGATACTCGCAGCCCACTGCGGCAAAAAGGAAGTCGCGCCGGGCGATCTGATAAACGCCAAGGTTGATCTTGTACTTGCAAATGACATAACAGCGCCCATATCAATACAGGAGTTCAACAAATCAGGCGCACCCACTGTGTTCAATAAGGACAGGGTCGCTTTTGTGCCTGACCATTTTGCACCTCAGAAGGATATCAAGGCTGCTGAACAGTGCAAGATGCTGAGAGACTTCTCGAAAAAACATGACCTCAGCCTCTACTTCGAAGTAGGCAGGATGGGAGTTGAACATGCCCTGCTGCCTGAACAGGGAATCGTTGTCGCAGGAGATCTTGTAATAGGCGCAGACAGCCACACATGCACATACGGCGCGCTCGGCGCATTCGCAACAGGCGTCGGCTCCTCGGATGTTGCTGCTGCCATGGCATCCGGCGAATGCTGGTTCAAGGTGCCTGAGTCGATCAAGTTCATCTACAACGGCAAGCTCAACAAATGGGTGAGCGGCAAAGATTTGATACTGCACACAATAGGCGACATAGGTGTTGATGGCGCGCTCTACATGGCAATGGAGTTTACAGGAGAAACAATAAACAGCCTGCCAATGTCGGAGAGGCTCACCATGTGCAACATGGCGATCGAGGCAGGAGGCAAGAACGGCATAATCGCTCCTGATAAAATCACAGAAGAGTATCTTAAAGGCAGGGCAAAAAGGGAATACAAATTCTACGCCTCTGATGCTGATGCAAAATATGCTATGGTAAAAGAGTATGACTGCACAAAGATTCCGCTCACTGTTTCATGCCCTCACCTGCCGTCAAACACAAAACCCGCCTCAGAGCTTGGCCATATAACAATCGACCAGGTTGTTATCGGCTCATGCACAAACGGCAGGCTTGAGGATTTAAGAGTTGCAGCTGCCATACTCAAAGGCAAAAAGGTGAATCCAAACATAAGGCTGCTCATCATCCCTGCAACACAGCAGATATACAAGCAGGCGATGAACGAAGGCCTGTTCGACATATTCATAGACGCAGAAGCAGTTGTATCCACTCCAACATGCGGTCCATGTCTTGGCGGACACATGGGCATACTCGCAAAGGGAGAAAGAGCGCTCGCAACAACAAACAGGAATTTTGTGGGAAGGATGGGACATCCTGAGAGTGAAGTATACCTCGCAAGCCCGGCAGTGGCAGCAGCAACAGCAGTACTCGGCAAGATAGGCACTCCTGAAGAACTGGGGCTATAAACCATGACACCTGAAGAAAAATTAATTGAACTCGGAATCACTCTGCCGGAGCTGCCAAAGCCGCTAGGTTCTTATGTGCCTTGCGTGCAGACCGGCAATTTGCTGTTTCTGAGCGGTATGCTCCCAATGAAAGAAGGAAGGCTTACAAGAACAGGAAGGGTCGGAGATGCTGTAACGCTTGAAGAGGCGCAGGAAGATGCAAGACAGTCTGCTATAAACGCTCTTGCGATTCTCAAGTCGTACCTCGGCAGTCTCAAGAGAGTAAAACGCTGTGTAAAGATCAACGGTTTTGTCTCTTCTGCTGAAGACTTTTTTGACCAGCCAAAAGTTATAAATCCTGCATCTGATCTTATGTTTGAGGTCTTTGGTGAGGCAGGCAGGCATGCAAGGGCTGCTGTTGGAGTATATGCCCTGCCACTCAATTCGCCTGTTGAAATAGACTTTATTTTTGAGATTCAAGGCTGAACAAGCTTTATAAATACCCGTTCTCCTGATTATAATAAACACGTTATGCAAAACGGGATACTCAGCCTCAATATTCTGAAGATCGCTCTATTCATACTCCTTATATCCTGCGCAGATGTATACGCTTCTGCCCTGCCTAATAGCGTGACCAAACATGCAGATTCGATACTATCAGTATCCATCATTGACAAAGACAGCCATGTTATACATTCTGAAAACTCCCTGATACTCTCAAAAAACGGAATAGTCGCTGCAAGCTGTTATGCTGTTTCGAGATGGTTTGACAGCAGCAGCAACAGGATGATCTTCACCCTGGGCAGCGGCAGGAAGATTCCTGCTGACTTCATGCTTTCTGACAGGTGCGAGAGAGGAGTAGCGTATATAAAAATTGATGCATCCGGCCTGCCTGTTCCAACAGTGCCGATTGCTTCGGGTAGATCAGCAGTTGATTCACTTTATTTAGGCAGCCTTGAGTCCGGCAAACCGTCTTTCACCAAGGTAAAAACAACCGGACAAGCATCAGGTTCATTTAAGATCACCTCAATGAAACAAGAAATGTCAGGACCGGTATTCAACAGCAAGGGTGAGCTTGCCGGCCTGCATATGCTGATCAATTATGTGAAGGGCCCTTACTACTCAGGAATACCATCTGCTCCGATAAAGGCATCACTCAACAGGTACACTGCTCTTATGCGCAGGGTTGATGAAGCGCTCGCTGCCGCAGCAACAGCAAAGAAGCAGAGCAAGACAGCGATCACGCAGCCAGAGTTCAAAGAAACAGCAAAGGCTGATACAGCAAAAGAGCCTGGTATTCAGCCTGCAAAGCCTGTTTTAATTCTACCTGAGCATGAACGGCTGTTCAATGAAGCGCTCACCAGTCAGGAGGCTTACAAGTATGCAGATGCTGTTGATGCATACAAAAAAGCGGTTCGCATAAAGCATGACTTTCTGAAGGCTCATATAAACCTCGGCATGCTGCTGTTCAGTATGGGCAGCTACTCAGAGTCAGCAGATGCATTTCGTACTGCCCTCAGATTTAATCCAAACTCAGGCTATCTGAATAACCGGCTCGGCACTGCGCTGCTTGCAGCAGGCAGATATGCAGCAGCAAATGAAGCCTTCAGACATGCGGTGAAACTGAATCCTGCTGACACTGAAGCGCACTTCAACCTCGGTGTAGCTCAATTTATCATTGGCAACAGGCAGGACGCGTGGGTGCAGTATGTTATCCTTAAAGAACTGGATACTGAAAAGGCAAAAAAACTTCTTAACCTTATTAACTAAGGCTGGATGTCAATAGGCGTGCCGTCAGCAACAAGCTCCCATATCTCGTCCATCTCTCCGTTGGTTACAGCTATGCAGCCGTCGGTCCAGTCATATATCCTGTGCACCTTGTCCACATCTGCATAACCTTTCGGCAGTCCGTGAATCATTATCTGCCCGCCTGGAGAACGGCCGTTGCTGCGTGCGCTGCGCATATCATCTTCATTGGGATAAGAGATATGTATAGCTTTGTAAAATTTACTGTCAGGTTTTCTGTAATCAAGGGTATACATTCCTTCAGGTGTGCGCTGGTCTCCCTCAATCTGCTTGTGGCCTTCAGGTTTTTTACCGAGTGAGATTTTATAGGTCCGTATTATTGAGGAGTTCTGAGTGAGCAGCATCACTCTTTTGTGCTTGATGACTATCACGCGGTCAGCCCGTTCAATCAAGGCATGTGACGCGGTAAAGGAGATCAGAACAATGATGGATACAATAAAAAGATGGCAAAAGGGCCGGCGCAAAACCGATAGAAAACGAATTATGCTTATGCGTATCATTACGAAATATATTTTACAGCAAAACACCCTACTGTTTGCTATACTTTTTTGAAACCTGACAATAAACAGTCCGCTGATGCTGCCTTATACTCAGCCCTTGAGTTCGTCCATCAATTCCTTAACAGATGCTATGCCCTTTATTCTGCTTGCGTTTGTTCCAACAGTGTAAAGCGCTGGCTCTTCGTCAGGATTGTAACCTGCTGAACTGAGCAGGCCGTTGCATATGCAGAATGATTTTTCATTGCTCTCTTTTGCCATGCAGCGCGTGTACCTGCCTTCAGCATCCTTGAGCAGCAGATACCCCTTGTCGCACTTGGGCTGCCTGCTCTTGTCCAGTGCTGCAACGAACATCGGAGACTGTTTTATCACCCTGAAAGGAAGCCCACATGGAGACCCCGGATCAAATGCAACAAAAATATCTTCATCATCAGCCTCAACCACAGCCTGTTTGTACGCATCTGATGCGCTGCTTTCGTGCGTGGCGAGAAACCTTGTGCCCATCTGCACTCCAGCTGCTCCCATTTTCAGATATGATGCTATGTCTTCATGCGAATATATGCCGCCTGCAACAATTACAGGGAATCCGCCATATTTTTTTGCAGCATCCAGCACCGGAGGCAGCAGGTTTTCGAGCCTGTTCTGCTCAAGATCAACGTCTTCCAGCTTAAAGCCCAGATGACCGCCTGCGAGCGGGCCTTCGAGCACAACAGCATCAGGCCTGTAGCCCTGCCTCTCCCATTTTTTGCAGATAAGTTCCAGTGCACGCGCTGATGACACTATCGGAATGAGCGCGGTATTTTTAGGCTTGCATATGGAAGGCAGGTTCATAGGCAGTCCTGCGCCTGATATTATCGCATCTGCCCCTGCCTCAACAGCAGCCTTCACCGAGTCTTCGTAATCCCTTACCAAAGCGGTCATGATATTTATTCCGACCAAACCGCCTGACTTCCTGGCTTCGGACACCTCTTCGTACACAGCCTCATAGCAGTTCATCTTTCTGCCCATTTTCTTTGAGACTACCCTGTCGATGCATGCGCTGGATATAACGCCCATGCCGCCCTCTTTTGCAACAGCAGCAGCAAGGGGAGCCATTGATATGCCCACACCCATGCCGCCCTGTATGATAGGTGACACCATTGTTCTGTCTTTGATAACAAGCGAGGGAAACTTCAACTTAAACTCCTGTACAAAACCTGCTGGCGAGATTTCGTCTGTTATTTGATCAGTAATTATAACAAAAACAGAGCATTTGCATCATGTTTATTTGGCGTTAGTATTTGATGGAGACAATCTGAAACAGTGTCGTGCCGTTGGGCCTGCGAACAGCCACCTCTTCTCCTTCAGCCCTGCCGATCAGACCTTTTGCCATCGGAGAGTCTATGCTTATAAAACTGCGGGAGGCATCGCTCTCATCCGCTCCTACTATGCGGTATATGAAGCGGCTGCCTTCCTCATCCTCAACCTCAACATAAGCGCCAAAAAAGACCCTGGATCGATCCGTCGGTTTTCTGTCCACAACCTTCAGCTCATTAAGCCTCTTCATCAGAAACCTCACCCTTGAGTCTATCTGGCGGAGCTGCTTCTTGCCATAGATATATTCGGCATTTTCCGAGCGGTCTCCCATTGCTGCCGCATCAGCAACAGCCTGCGTCACCTGCGGACGCTTCACCTTCCACAGATGCGTCAACTCATCATGCAGTGTCCTGTAACCCTCTGGAGTGATGTACGGAGAACCTTTTGGACCTTCCTGTCTGTGATTTTTCATTCTCATGTTTTCTATTTTAATCCTTTGCTCATGGCATCATCAAATCATGAATGAATCTTAATGCAACTTTTGGGAGCATAGGGTAAAATAAAACAATCAAAACCCGGCAATGGAGACAAAAAAAATGACATCAAAAAAGACAAAAATACTGGTGCTTGTTGCGTTGACGCTTTTTATCGGCTCTCTTGTATTTGAAGGCACTGCCTTTGCAAGAGTAGGAGGAAGCAAATCATTCGGCAGCAGGGGATCAAGAAGTTATTCAACGCCATCGCGCACGCCTGCCCAGCAGCCGGCACAGTCACCCTCAAGAATGCAGCAGCCTGTGCAGCAGCCGCAGCCTGCAGGAGGCGGGTTTTTCAGAGGCATTGCAGGAGGCATTTTAGGCGGCCTTTTAGGAGGCATGCTCTTCAGCAGCCTCGGGTTTGGCTCAACAGGCGGATTCGGGGGCAGCGGCATAGGCCTGCTGGAGATACTTCTTGCAGCTGGCGTGATTTTTCTCATCATCAGGATGATAAAGAAAAAAAAGCAGGAGACAGCGGCATATCAATATGCAGGACAACCAGCATCATACAGCACACGAACAGAACCTGCAATTGAACCGGCTTATGAAGGCAGTCAGGCAGCAGGTTCATCGCTTGACAGCGGGTTATCTCACATCAGCAGCATGGATGCCTCGTTTGATGAGGCAAGATTCAGGGACACTGCAATGGACATATTCTTCAGGATACAGGGCTCATGGATGAACAGGGATCTCTCTGCTGCATCAGGTCTGCTTACAGACAGCATGCGCACTGCCATTCAGCAGGACATTGACAGCATGATAAAACAAAAACAGATAAACAGGCTGGAAAACATAGCTGTAAGGAGCACTGATATAACAGAAGCCTGGCAGGAAACAGGTCAGGACTTCATAACAGTGCGCTTTTATGCAAACCTGCTCGATTACACTGTCAGCGAAACCACCGGAGAGCTTGTATCCGGCAGCAAAACAGAGCCAGTCAAGTTTGAGGAATACTGGACATTCACAAGACAGGTCGGCAACAACCAGTGGCAGCTGACAGCTATTAACCAGGCTTAATACAAAAGCAACACATATGACGCAAAAAAAGCGGCCCGCCATGGCGGGCCGCTCTAAATTTAAAAGGAGCATCAATGACAGAAGAGAAGAAAGAAAAATGGCTCAGCTATCTCGCGCTTACAACAGTCATATTTGCTGTATGCGCAACACTCTCCACATTCAAGGGCGGTTCATTCTCAACACGTTCTGTGCTTGCGCAGTCGCAGGCATCAAACCAGTGGTCATACTATCAGGCAAAAAGCATAAAGGGCTACATCTATGAAGTGCAGAAAGAGCGGCTTGAACTAGAACAGAAGGCAGGCAGGCTTCCTAAAAACCTCAATGATGACTACCTCAGTCGCATTGACACATATGACAAGAAGATAAAAAAATATGAAGATGAGAAGAAACAGATTGAAAAAGATGCAAAGGAGCAGGAAGCAATTAAAATTGACGCGCAGAAACACAGCCAGATATTCGGCATGGCTGTAATATTCCTGCAGATCGCGATCCTGCTTTCATCCATTGCCGCACTGATGAAGAGAAAATCCATCTGGTTCCTGAGCCTTGTGCCCGGCGTACTCGGACTAGTATATTTCTGCGATGGATTTTTCCTGTTTATGAAATAACTGAAGATAGCAGGTTCTCCTGCTATCTTCCTGAAGCAGGCCTTCTGTTCCGGCCGCTGTTTCGTGATGGGCCTGATGATGACCGTGCTGCACTGCCAGGTTTTGAGCCTGAGGCATTGCCTGATTTATTGTGATTCATCTTCGGCTTTCCCGATCTCATCGGCCTTCTGTTTCTGCTCGGTCTTCCTGCTCCGCTCAAAAACTCCATATCAGCAGAAAGCGGCTTGTTATAGTCAAATCCCTCAAGCTTGCGGCGCTCTATGCGCTCGCCCATCGCGCGTTCAAGCATGCTCACCATCAGCTCATCGCTGCTCTCAATGAGTGTAAACGCATCACCTGTCTTTTGCGCCCTGCCTGTGCGGCCGATTCTGTGAGTGTATGCCTCGACAGTATCGGGAATGTCGTAATTGATCACATGCGAGATTGTTGATATGTCTATGCCACGCGCTGCAATGTCTGTTGCAACGAGTATCTGGAATGATCCGTCACGAAAACCATTGATAGCTGCCTGTCTTCTGCTCTGGGAGAGATTTCCCTGAAGTGACGCAACCTTGTAGCCTGCTGCTGCAAGCTGCATGTCGAGCCTCTTTGCCCTGTGTTTTGTCTTTGTAAAGACGAGTACTGATCCTGGTCCAGTTGTCTTTAGCAGTTCGAGCAGCAGCGCTGTCTTGAGATGCCGCTCAACAGGATAGAGCGCATGGGATACTGTCTCTACGGCTGCTGCAACACTCACCTCAACATTTATAGGATTACGCAGTATGTCTTCTGCAAGCCTGCGTATATCCTGCGGCATTGTTGCTGAAAAGAGCAGGGTCTGGCGTTCAGCAGGAATGTGCCTTATTATTTTTCTTATGTCAGGCAGAAAGCCCATATCGAACATCCTGTCAGCCTCATCAAGCACAAGCACTTCGAGCGCAGAAAGATTAATTGTGCCTTGTGAAATATGATCAAGCAGCCTGCCTGGACAGGCAACCACTATCTCAACTCCCTTGCGCAGCTTCTGTATCTGCGGATTGATGCCTACGCCGCCATAAACAGTAGCACTCCTTAGACCGGTCTTTTTGCCAAGTGCGTTGAATGAATCAAAAATCTGCTCAGCAAGCTCCCTGGTTGGAGCGATGATCAGCGCTCTTATACTTCCTCTTGGACCCTCTGCAAGCCTCTGGAGGATAGGCAGCGCAAAGGCCGCTGTCTTGCCTGTGCCGGTCTGCGCAAGCCCCATTATGTCGTTCCCCTCAAGTATGTAAGGGATGGACTGTTTCTGTATCGGAGTTGGTTCTGTATAGCCAAGCTCCTTTATGTTGGACATTATATGCCCGTTAAAACCGAATTTTTCGAATGACATTAAACTCTTTCCTCTTTATGCCTCCGCATACGCAGGGCATATTTTATTTTGATACTGCGCGCATATTCAGCTAATGCCGCAATGCGCATATGGTTTATACGTTTATCCCCTTTCGAGGTGCCTGTATTTTATCCTGTGCGGCTGGTCAGCAGCAGCTCCGAGCCGGGCCTTTCTGTCAGCCTCATACTCTGAATAGTTGCCCTCAAACCATACCACCCTGCTATCTCCCTCAAAAGCGAGTATGTGTGTGGCTATGCGGTCGAGAAACCATCTGTCATGGCTTATCACAACAGCGCAGCCCGCAAAGTTTTCGAGCGCCTCTTCGAGCGCACGCATTGTATTCACATCAAGATCATTTGTCGGCTCATCCAGAAGAAGCACATTGGCTCCCTCTTTAAGTATACGAGCAAGATGCACACGGTTTCTCTCGCCGCCTGAGAGCATCGATACCTTCTTCTGCTGGTCACTGCCTGAGAAGTTGAATTTGGCAACGTAGCCGCGTGAATTAACCTGTTTCTTGCCAAGGTTGATCATATCCTCGCCTTCAGATATAACCTCCCATATTGTTTTATCAGGATCAAGACTCTGTCTCGACTGGTCCACATAGGCGAGTTTTACAGTCTCGCCTGTTTTGAATGTACCGGCATCAGACGTTTCCTGACCTGTGATCATTCTGAAGAGCGTGGTCTTGCCTGCTCCATTTGGGCCTATAACACCAACAATGCCGCCTGGAGGAAGCGAGAAGGTCATATTCTCCATCAGTATGTTATCACCAAAGGATTTTGATACGCCATCAGCCTCAACAACAACACTGCCGAGCCTCGGTCCAGGAGGAATGAATATCTCGAGCTCTTTTGCACCCTTGTCCACATCCTGATTAAGGAGAGATTCATAAGAATTGATTCTCGCCTTGGACTTTGCATGCCTGCCTTTAGGGGACATGCGTATCCACTCCAGCTCGCGCTGAAGGGTCTTCTGGCGGTCGCTCTCTGCCTTTTCTTCCTGTTGCAATCTATTCTGCTTCTGCTCAAGCCAAGAGGAGTAGTTGCCCTTCCACGGAATGCCCTGCCCTCTGTCGAGCTCAAGTATCCAACCTGCAACATTATCCAGAAAGTAACGGTCATGAGTTACAGCTATAATAGTGCCTGCGTAGTTCTGGAGGTGATGCTCAAGCCACGCCACTGTCTCAGCGTCAAGATGGTTTGTCGGCTCATCCAGAAGCAGGATATCAGGCTTTTGCAGCAGCAGTCTGCACAAGGCAACCCTGCGCCTCTCTCCGCCTGAAAGCGTCTTAACAGGAGTATGTGCCGGAGGACAGCGGAGCGCATCCATAGCCATATCGAGCCTTGAGTCAAGATCCCATGCATTAAGAGCATCGAGCTTTTCCTGCACCTTGCCCTGTCTCTCGATCAGCTTCTCCATCTCATCATCAGACATAGGCTCGCCGAACTTCTCATTTATGCTGTTGTACTCATTAAGCGCATCAACAACCTCCTGAACACCCTCCTCAACAACCTGACGCACTGTCTTTGCATCATCGAGCTGAGGCTCCTGTTCAAGCAGGCCGACTGTGTGGCCGGGAGAAAGCACTGTCTCACCAAGAAAATCAGAATCCTTGCCAGCCAGAATGCGCAGCAGAGAGCTTTTTCCCGATCCGTTAAGGCCGAGCACGCCGATCTTTGCGCCATAAAAATATGAAAGATATATGTCCTTTAAAACAGGCTTTTTATCGTAGTATTTGCTTACTCCAACCATGGAGTAGATAATTTTATTGGGTTCATTGCTCATGCTTGTTTCCTCTTTATGATTATTTTGACAACTTAAAAGTATACCATTAGCGGGCTTTATGAGTGCAGTATTATGCTGAGCGTAATATATCCACAATATTGAATAAACAGGGGCAAAACGCGGGGCATTACAGAACACAAAAAAAATGCCCCCTGCTGTTTGCAGCAGGGGGCAGGCCTTTATACTTTCACAACATTGATGGCCTTAGGACCCTTAGGGCCTTTCTCGGTCTCAAAGCTTACTCTGTCACCCTCGGCAAGAGACTTAAAGCCGTTGCTCTGGATAGAAGAGTAGTGAACAAATACATCAGTGCCGTCTTCACTTGTTATGAAGCCAAAACCTTTTGATTCGTTGAACCATTTTACTGTTCCTTCTGACATTCCGCACCTCCTTATGAGAATTGAGCTTTCAGAAGTGCGCTTTAAAAAAAAAGCTACAAAGACAAAAGTCTTTGTAGCCTTATATTCATAATGGGCAAAAACTTCTGAAACTTATAAAAGTGTACCACAGCCGAAAACAAATAGCAAGCTAAATTACAACAGGGCTATTAGATGTTATAGACCCAGGGATTGATGACCTCAAGCCCCTGGAACTCAAAGTCTGATGCATTGCGGGTTACAAGCCTCAGTTCATGATGAATGGCAGTTGCTGCAAGCAGGCTGTCTATGGCTGGAACCGGACGGCCAGCTTCTGCAATCAATCTGCCCCACCGGTCTGCTACATCAATATCAACAGGCAGCACGCGTCCATCAAACCATTCTGAAAGATCATGCTCAAGCCATATACGAAGCTTTTCCCGCCGTTTTTTATCCAAAATGCCCTCTATGCCTTTGCGTATCTCTCCAAGCGTAAGAACACTGATAAAGAGCGCTTCCGGCGGCACAGTCTCAAGCCATTTTATGACAGATTTATTCGGCTGCTTGCGCACTGTTTCAGAAACAACGTTTGTATCAATAAGGTAGCTCATGCCAGTTCGACCTCACGTGTAAGAGCCTTATCGCGCTTCAGGTCAAGTTCAAGACCCAAAAGCGGTGACTCCCGCATAAACTCCACAAAACCTACGCGAGGGCCCTTGAGACGTTCATATTCATCCTTTGATATAAGAACAGCAGTGGGCTCGCCACGCATGGTTATTGTCTGCGGCCCCTGCTTGGCAGCCTTTTTTATAACCTCGCTCAACCGGGCCTTTGCTTCCTGAAGTTGCCAAGTCTTCATACATACCTCCTGACCAGTCTGACTAGTATAATTATCTTAATCTTTATCAGTCATAAAAGCAATAGGCGTTAGTATTATTTTTCGCATCAATATGATAAGATTTGGAAATAAATGAGCACAGTAATAGCTTGAGATTTAATATATAATTTAAAATCTCATAGGAGATAAACCGTCTTGAGCGTCAACTGGATCAGAATCTACAACCGCTTCTTCAAAATCATTAATGAACAAGGGCCTGCTTACTTCTCTGGTGGCCGTTTCATCTCAAAGGTGAAAGAGATTGACCCATACTTCCCAGATTACACTCAGTATATAGCAGAACGTAATAAAACAAAAAAAAGCACAAGTCGCAAAGACTACTTCTTTGACATTCTTCTATCCTTTGATGAAACTCAAAGAGTGAAAATAATTGACGCGGTTCTTACTGATATTCGTGAATCCCAGCCAGGGAATGTAGCTACACTAGAAGCAGAGCTTGCAGACATTTCCAAACCAACCGAACCAACACAAACAGTCTCACTAAGTAATACACATGCAATAGAAGCTACAGAACGAAAAACTCTACCAGAAACAACTATCCATATGGACATCCAATACCACTTACCCAAACAACCATGGTTCAATAGCTTGAAAGTTTTTTGGAAAGAACATTGGCAGTGGATAATAACCACCGCTGTGGCTATTATAAGCATAATTGTCGCCTTATAACATAGCTGGAACATAACATCAAATAATCAACTTTGACCAACCTTATGCACTGACACATCACTATCAGAAAACACTATCTTGTGTAAAGTAACACTTAGTACTTGCAAACCCTACTCAAAGCTGTCGCGCATGTACGAAAGATTCTTGACCCTGTTTCTATCCAACCGCCTCTGTATATTCCTCAAGCAGTTTTTTCTTGTCAGTTCCGATGTCGATGAAATCCCAGGGGAGCATTTCATCAGCAGCGCGCCTTCTGAATATGAAATAATCCATATCAACGCCTATATCTTGAATGACATTCGCATAAGCCCGCCTGAAGTCAGGCTCATCTGCCATAGCCTCTATCAGATGGAA
>JAJFVG010000054.1 GCA_021371915.1 Nitrospiraceae bacterium | reverse complement strand
CCCTTTTCCTTTGCATATCGCGACAAGTCTTTTGTGACAGTGGCCGGTGTTTCTTTAAGATACCGCGTGCCATTCTGATCCGTTATTTGCGGATATTTAAGATAAGGGTTCGGTTTTTTCCACGGCAATTTTTCAATGTATATGCCGCCGTGGTCTGCAATCCATTTGCGTGTTATGACTATCTGCTGAAATATGACTCTGGCCTCATTTTCAACCTGGGTCATTATAAGCCTCTCCTGCTTCTCTTCGATCACATAAAATGAGATGCCGAGGGCAGCAAGCAGTGTGATGCAGCAGCCGAATATGAGCTTCAGGTTAAGCGGTATTGCCATTGTGTCCGATCTGTCCATCTGTTTTTAATTTAATTGTATTGAAGGGATTTAAGCAAGAAGCATGTCGCAGGTGAGGCTTGCCGGCTTTATCAGCGGGTGGATGAATATATGACTGTCTTGTTCTTGCCAAAGGCCTTGGCTTCATAAAGCGCCTGGTCAGCATTCTTGATCAGGTCTTCAGCTGTCTTGCCATCCTGCGGAAAGCTGGATATACCCATGCTTATGGTGAGGCTGTTTTTGGGGAACTTTTTCCACTTGTACAAAAACGCCTCGCGAATTTTGATACGTATTCTTTCTGCCACCATGAATGCTTCTTCCCTTGTGGTTTGCGGCATTATGATCGCAAACTCCTCGCCGCCGAACCTTGCCATAACATCGTTTGTCCTGAGACAGTCGCGTGTTATCTTGGATATGTCCTTAAGAACGCTGTCGCCTGCTATGTGTCCTTCAGAGTCATTAAAGAGCTTGAAGTCGTCAATGTCGAACATGGCGATTGAGAAAGCCAGGTCATAGCGCTCTGAACGATGAAGTTCTTCAGTGAAGCGCTCCTGCAGATAGCGTCTGTTGAACAGACCGGTCAGGTGGTCTGTTATAGAGAGCTCCTTCATCTCCTCTGCAAGGTTGTAGTAGCTGAAGACCTTTAGCGATATTGAGGCGTAAGATGCAAAGTATTTCAGCAGATGCAGGTCGCGCTCGGTAAATGCCTCTCCGCTTATCTTGTCAGCTATGTTGAGAACTCCCATTGTCTCTGATGCGAACTGAAGGGGAACGCTCACAAATGAATCTGTCTTGTAGTGGTTCTTAGGAGTTAGATAAGGTATTTCAAGAGCTCCGATATTTTTTGAGAGCAGAGGTTTGCCGTCCTGGAACACCTTGCCTGCTATGCCTTCGCCTATTCTCACCTTTATGTCCTTGGTGAGCCACTTGTTTATGCCTTTTATGGCCTTTACAAAAAGAGCTCCATTTTCAGGCATCAGAAGCGAGCCTTTCTCAGCCTTCATCAGGTCTGTTGCTGTATCCACTATTGTGTCATGCAGGGTATCGAGATTGTGTATGTGCGGTATCAGCCTTGTTACAGCTGTCCTGAGCAGCGACATGTCGTCAATGCATTTGTCATAGGCATTCTGGAGCGAAAGGTTGTTGAGCACCAGGCTTGCGAGCTTGCAGAACTCCAGTATGCTGTATGTTTCTTCGCGGCTTATGACTGAGTTGTATACTGCCATGAGACCGTACTGTATGTTATTGAAAGACAGCGGGAACAGGTGTATCGAATTGACTGATTCCGGCAGCTTCATCCTGGATATCTCAATCATATCATTAGTGGAAACAGGAGAGAATCCCTCGAAGCATCTTGCAACCATATTATTGTTCTCATCCAGTTTCGCACAGCTCATGTCATCTCTCATCCTGCCTGATGTCATGTGTGCGACAAATGAAGACTGATCTTTTGTAAAAATCGATACGGTATTGACATTGAACAGAAAGAGTATTGCATCAACAATAAGGTTGTATACCTCTTCCTTGTGAGCAGGCAGCTGAACGCTGTAAAGCACATCTATAAGTGTTCTGGCCCATTGGTACCTGCGGCTGTTAAGGTTCTTTTCGTAACTGCACCACAGAAGTGTCTCAAAGAGAGGCTTCAGGCTAAGCGCCAGGCGCTCTATCTCTGCCGGGTCCTTGAACTTGAGCATCTTGCCCCATAAGGCAGCCTGATCAGCATTAAGACCCATGAGCTGGCCCTTGTTAATGACAAACTCCTCAAAGTCCTGCTGCATGTAGTAAAAGGGGTTGCTTACAAAGACAAGCCTTGATCCGTTTACACTTACGGGAATAAACAGCTGGTTTTGGTTGGTGAAGCCTTTTATGACAGAAAACTCTTTTCTTATGAGGGCTCTTTCAACGCCGGACTGGATAAATTTATCGAACTCTTTTCTTCCGAGCGAGGAGGATTTGATCTGGGAGGAGAGCCTGTCCTCCTGTTTTGAGGGTATGATCAACAGTCCACTGTTGTCGTAAACAGCAAATGATATGTCAGACATATTATTGACTGCTTCAAGGACAGTAGAAAGCGATTGTATGTCGATCAGTTCAAGGTTAACAGCCATTTAATCTCCCGAGATTGTATTATCGTCTTCAATAATGTAATCTTTAATGACTGTAGAATTTTTTTGCCTTAGTATTTTAACATAGCCGTTTTTTTAAATGTATAGAAAATTTAACATCACAGCTGATATGATTTTAAGCCTTAGATACAATGAGATAGCGTTCCAGAATTGTTTTGATGTATAGCAGTTATTGAACCGATTGACTCCTTTGGATTCGTAACTGCCTATTATTTTTGTTGGTCAAGACGCAGGGGCTCGAACAATAAAAGGAGGAATCTGATGGCTGATGAACATGCATTTGATATCGTATGCACCATAGACATGCAGGAGGTGACGAACGCGGTAACCCAGGCTCTCAAAGAGATGAGCCAGAGGTTTGACTTCAAGGGGAGCAAAAGCTCCATTGATCTGGACAAGGCCAAGGCCTGCATAACGCTGGTGTCTGACGATGAGCAGAAGCTCAAGAGCGTTGTGGACATATTCGAGTCAAAAATGATAAAAAGGGGCATTGCGCTCAAGGCTCTCACCTACGGAAAGATCGAGCAGGCAGCAGGCAGCACTGTGAGACAGGTCGTGACATTGCAGCAGGGCATCCCTCAGGACAAGGCCAAGGAGATAGTCAAGCGCATAAAAGACACAAAGATTAAAGTTGCTTCAGAGATACAGAAAGATCAGGTAAGGGTTAAGGCAAAAAAGATCGATGACCTCCAGACAGTAATATCCATGCTCAAGGAGATTGACTTCGGCATCCATCTGCAATTTACCAATTACAGGTGATCGCATCTGGTGAAGAGCAGGCGCTGAGACTGGAAATAAGAAACTGGTCTTTGCTACAATGATAGCCGACTTTTTACAGGAGGGACGATACGATATGAAAGGCCAGACCGCTATTATTACCGGAGGTGGAAGAGGCATCGGCAAATCCATTGCTGATGCATTTGCAGCCCAGGGTGTGAATATAGCTGTTGTTGATGTGAATCTTGATATAGCAAAAGAGACTGCAGCAGAACTCGAAAAGACCGGGATCAAGAGTTCGGCTTACAAGGCTGATGTATCCAGCTCGTCTGAAGTTGCAGCTCTATTTGAATCCGTTGTAAAGGAGTTCGGCAAGGTTGATATCCTGGTAAACAACGCGGGCATAACAAAGGACGGACTGATACTCAGGATGAAGGAAGAGGACTGGGATGCAGTTATCAATATAAACCTCAAAGGCACATTTCTCTGCACAAAGGAAGCTGTAAAAGTTATGGCAAAGCAGAAGTACGGCAGGATCATAAATGTGGCTTCGATAGTCGCATTTATAGGCAATGCGGGCCAGGCAAACTACAGCGCATCAAAGGCCGGAATAGTCGGCCTCACCAAGACAACTGCAAAGGAGTACGCAAGCAGGGGCATAACCGCCAATGCGGTTGCACCTGGCTTTATCGTTACAGCGATGACAGACGCGCTGCCTGATGCAGTAAAGCAGGAGATGTTCAGAAATATACCAATGGGCAAGTTTGGCACTGTGGATGATGTGGCTAATGCGATACTCTTTCTTGCATCGCCTTCATCAGGCTACATCACAGGCCAGGTTATACATGTAAACGGGGGCATGTACATGTAATAGTGGATTTTATCTTGTAAATCCACTATTATAGTTGCTGTTCAATTTCAGAAAAAAGCAATGGAGGAAATAATGGTAGAAGAAAAAGTGAAGGAAATTATCGCAAAGCAGCTTGGAGTTGATGCAGCAGAGGTCACCCAGGAAGCATCATTTGTTGAGGACCTCGGAGCAGACTCTCTTGATACAGTCGAGCTTGTTATGGCATTTGAGGAAGCATTCAGCATAGAGATTCCTGATGAGGATGCTGAGAAGATAGCAAAAGTAAAAGACGCTGTTGACTATATCAAAAACAAACTCGGATGATTTCCAGCAGAAGAGTTGTTATCACAGGTCTGGGCCTTGTAACGCCTTTGGGCATCGGCGTTGAGGCCTCATGGAACGCTGCGCTTCAAGGCAGATCAGGGATAGGGCCGATAACCCAGTTCGACACCACTGATTCTCCCGTGCGCATAGCCGGCGAGGTCAAAGGTTTTGACGCAGCCCAGTATGTGGAGCCCAAAGAGATCAAGAAGATGGACCGCTTTATCCACCTTGCTATGGCAGCAGCAACCATCGCTATGGAGGATTCCGCTCTGAAGATAACCCCTGAGAATGCGGAGAAAGTCGGCGTTATTGTCGGCGCTGGAATGGGCGGCCTTCCTGCGATCGAGCATTACCACAAGATTTACCTCGAAAAAGGTATGAGGCGCATATCGCCCTTCTTTATCCCGATGCTCATAATCAACCTGGCATCAGGCAACATCTCGATAAAGTTTGGGGCAAAAGGACCCAATTCATCTGTTGTGACAGCCTGCGCCACAGGCAGCCACTCCATTGGCGATGCGTTCAGGATAATACAGCGCGGCGAAGCTGATGCAATGATAGCAGGAGGCACTGAATCCGTTATCACCCCCCTTGCTGTCGGCGGTTTTGCTGTGATGAAGGCTCTCTCAACAAGAAACGATGAGCCGGAAAGAGCCAGCAGGCCTTTTGATGCGGGCAGGGACGGCTTTGTAATGGGCGAAGGCGCTGGAGTGCTTGTCATGGAGAGCCTTGAGAGCGCACTCGCAAGAGGCGCAAAAATATATGCAGAGATAATCGGCTACGGTATGTCAAGCGATGCCTATCACATAACAACACCTGCTCCTGAGGGAGAGGGCGCGCTCCGCTGCATGAAGGCTGCTATAAAGGATGCCGGCATACAAAAGGAAGATATTGATTACATAAATGCTCACGGCACATCCACAAAGTACGGGGATGAACTGGAGACATCTGCCATAAAAACCCTCTTTGGCGATCACGCATACAAGCTGTGCGTCAGCTCTACAAAGTCAATGACCGGACATCTGCTTGGTGCAGCCGGCGGAGTGGAGGCGATCTTCTCTGTGCTCAGCATATACAACAATATTGTTCCGCCGACCGCTAACCTTGAAAATCCTGATCCTGAGTGCGATCTGGATTATGTTCCAGGCAAGGCCAGGCAGAAGGCTGTGAACTGCGCCTTATCCAATTCATTCGGTTTTGGCGGCACAAATGCCTGCCTCCTATTCAAAAAATTTATCGAAGCTTGAAAATGCGTTAGGCGTCTCTTTCAGGGACAGGGAGCTCCTGAATGAGGCGCTTACGCACAAATCCTTTTACCACGAATCCAGAGAAAAGAACATCTCCTACAATGAGCGGCTGGAGTTTCTTGGCGACTCTGTTTTGGGCCTTGTTGTTGCGGAGTATCTCTTCAGCATCAATCCGCAGCTTTCTGAGGCGAGGATGTCCAAGATAAAGTCACTGGTTGTCAAGGAAGCATCTCTCCATGATATTGCTGAGGAGATTTCCGTGGGCAGCTGCCTGAGACTCGGCAAGGGTGAGGAATCATCCGGCGGAAGAAGCAAAAAGTCTGTCCTGGCTGATGCTGTTGAAGCGATTATAGGAGCTGTCTTCCTGGATGCAGGGTTTGATGCTGCAAGAAAGACAGTGCTGCATCTGCTTGAAGAGAAGATACTGCGTGCTGCTTCTAAAAATGAAGGCACGGATCACAAGAGCGAACTTCAGGAATTAAGCCAGGAGCTGTTTGGCAGCCTGCCTGTGTACAGGATAGCCGCGCAGGAAGGGGAAGAGCACGAAAAAATATTCACCTCAGAGGTGATTGTCAATGGCGAACTGTTCGGCTCAGGCAGGGGCAGGAGCAAGAAGGAGTCAGAAAAGGCTGCTGCTGAAGCTGCCTTGAAGAAGTTGAGATCATGAATCGCCCTGTTGAATGCTGCTGCAATCATGTTCAATGGAGTTCTACGGCCAGATGAAGGGTGTGATCAACAAACAGACAGTCTCATGGTGTCTCTTTGATTTTGCCAATTCATCATATTCCGCTGTGATCGCTGCTGTAATATTCCCTGTATATTTCACTTCTGTTGTTGCTGCTGACGCTGGCTATAATGCTGACCTCTGGTGGGGATCGGCCATAAGCCTGAGCATGGCTGCGGTTGCGCTCACATCTCCGATAATTGGAGGGCTTGCTGACTCCGCAGGTCTCAGAAAGCGGTTGCTGTTGATCTACACGCTTGTCTGCGTCTTTGCTGTTGCTGGATTATGGTTCATACAAAAAGGCATGGTGCTCGAAGGCTTTCTGCTTGTGGTTGCTGCAAATATCGGCATGGAAGGAGGGCTTGTCTTTTACAACTCATTTTTGCCTGATATTGCTCCTGCCACACATCAGGGCAGGGTCTCTGCATGGGGATACGGCACTGGCTACGCAGGCTCGATAGTCTCTCTGATTGTTGCTCTTGGCCTGATCAAGTTCGGCAGCATTGAGCATGTGTGGCCTGCCACTGCGCTCTTCTTTTTGTTGTTCGCTCTTCCTGCATTTATCAATCTTCCACGCGACACCGGCAGCAGTTTGGCATTCAGGCAGGCTGCATCATCAGGCATCAAAATGTCTCTTGCAACACTGCGCAGTATCTGGAGATCGCCGGAACAGAGAAAGTTCATGACCGCATATCTGCTGTATGAAGACGGCGTCAGTACGGTTATAGTATTTTCGAGCATATTTGCCGCCTCCACTCTGGCATTCAGGAGCGAGGAACTGATACTGGTGTATCTGATAGTACAGGGCACAGCCCTGGCCGGTTCTTTTTTGATGGCCTCTCGCATAGACACAAAGGGGCCGAAAAACGTACTCAGCCGTACGCTGATCCTGTGGGCTGCTGTATGTGCTGCTGTATTTTTTGTGCAGAGCAAGATAGAATTTTTTGTTATAGCTTCCATGGCGGGATTCGGACTAGGCACTGTGCAGGCATCATCAAGGGCATTTTTCGCGCAATTTGTGCCTGACGGCAAAGAGGCTGAATATTTTGGCGCCTATTCGCTTGTGGGCAAATCCTCGTCAGTGATAGGGCCTCTTGTCTTTGGCTTGGTCTCCAGCATTATGCACAGCCAGAGATGGGCGGTGCTCACGCTTTCGGTCTTTTTTCTTTTGGGGTTTGCGATAGTCAGAAGAGTCAACGGAGGGTATCCGAATATCTCCGTCAGTCAGGAAAGTTGAGCATGCACTCTATCGTAGTCTTTACCGAGTATGCCAGATGTCTAAGGTTGTAGCCGCCCTCCAGCGCGAAGATTACAGGAATCTTTCTGCCTGACCATGCTGCCGAGAGTATGCCGTCCACTATCCCTTTTACTCCTACATCACTTACATTCATGCCGCCTATCGGGTCGTTTATGTGCAGATCGTAGCCTGCTGACACAAGCATCATGTCGGGCTGGAATGCATTGACCGACTCCGGCAGAGCTGTATTGTATATCTCTATGAATTCTGCATCTTCAGTGCCGGCCTTCAGCGGTATGTTTCTGGAAAATCCATATCCCTTGCCGCTGCCTGATTCCTCTGCGCTGCCTGTGCCTGGATAGAGCGGGCTCTGGTGCGTGCTGAAGTAGTAGACAGAATCATCATGGTCAAAGATCATCTGCGTTCCGTTTCCGTGGTGCACATCAAAATCAGCTATGAATATTTTTTTGAACCCGCGCCCCTGCGCTGCCCTGGCTGCTATCGCGATGTTGTTGAAGATGCAAAACCCTGCTGCCCTGCTGCTTTCAGCATGATGTCCAGGAGGCCTTACAGCGCAGAATGCACTGTTGACTGTTCCTGATGCGCAGCTCTCAACAGCATTAATCAATGCGCCTGCTGCATAGAATGCTGCCTCTGCACTGCCTTCTGACATGTATGTGTCGAGGTCTATGTAGCCTGAGCCGAAGTTTTCTACCTTTTGTATGTATTCAGCGGTATGCACAAGGCCGACTTCTTCTTCAGATGCCCTGCGTGGTTCGATCATTACAAGCTTCTGCATAATGCCGGAATTGTTGAGCAGGTTGTTTATTGCAGTTAGTCTCTGGGCAGACTCAGGGTGCCACTGCGGTGTTTCGTGCTTGAGAAAAATATCGCTGTATGCGTACCCGGTTTTTTTCATCAGGTGTTGTGTCTTAGCATTTCTTCGACGGTTATCTTTACGCACTCTGAAAGTGACTTTGTGTCATACCCTCCCTCAAGCGTAAATACCACCGGGCAGGCTGACACTGAAAGTATGCTGTGCACTATGCCCCTGATGCCCTCGTCAGACACCCATATGTCAGCAAACGGATCATCAATGTGTATGTCATATCCGGCTGAAACGAGCACTATGTCAGGTTTGAATCTGGTGATGAGGCCCGGCAGTATGTCCTGGTACACATAGAGGAAATCCTTGTTGCCTGATCCTGCCTTGATCGTCACGTTGTATGTGAAGCCAGCGCCCCTGCCTGTGCCGCGTTCTGATTCTTTGCCTGTGTCGGGATAGTATGGATGCTGATGGGTGCTGAAGTAGAAAACAGAATCATCTTCTTCGAATATGTGCTGCGTGCCATTGCCGTGGTGCGCATCGAAATCTATGATGAATATCTTTTGGTAGCCGGATGACTGGGCGTATCTGGCGCCTACAGCAATATTGTTGAATATGCAAAAGCCCATTGCCGCATCTTTTTCAGCATGGTGGCCAGGAGGCCTTACAGCGCAGAAGGCGCGCTCTATCTCCCCCTGCCTGCATCTGTTGACAGCCTCTATAATTGCTCCTGCTGCATAGAGGCCTGAAGATAATGTCTGCTCTGACAGATATGTGTCCTGGTCTATGAAGCCTGTGCCGAATCCGTTGAGTCTGCTGATGTACTCCTCTGCATGGACTCTGCTGATGTCTTCGTAGCTGGCCATGCGTGATTTTATATGCACCAGCCTGTCCCATAATCCGGCATTTTTAAGCTTCTCGATTATCGACAAAAGGCGTTCCTTGGTGTCAGGATGGCCTTGGGGCGGGGCATGCTTCAGGAAGAAATCATCGTATATGAATCCAACTCGGCTCATTTAAAAGATTATACATTAAAACACTGAATAGACAAAATCCCAATAAATTTGTTGAATGTCTGTGCTCCTATTCGCTATTATTTAGGTAGCATTCTAACGTTTGTTTGTGTATAAGCTGCACAGAATGTTCTAAGAACACGCCAGAAAGCATGGCGTTTATTACTGAGGAGAGATGACAGGGATGATCTTTTCTGGTGAATGGTCGCCGGTCTTGCGCAGGGCAGTGTGTCTGTTTTTCTTGATGCTCCCGGCGGTTTTTATGATTTTTGCTGCTGCTTTCCCGGTCTGCGCTGAGGAGCTGGTTGAGATAAAAGGGCTGAGGCACTGGGCAGCATCAGATCACATCAGGGTGGTGCTCGATATGAGCGGTCCTGTTGAGTTCACTGCAAACAAGCTGCAGAATCCGGAGAGGCTCTTCTTTGATGTAAAAAATGCCAAGATCAAAAAAGGCCTTCCGCCTGTATTCAATGTTAATGACAATCTGCTCAAATCAGTCAGGGTCGGACAGTTCAATGCATCCACAGCAAGGATCGTATTTGACATAAGCAATCCTTCCTATGAGTACAAGGTTTTTCATCTTGAAGACCCATCGCGTTTGATTATAGACATATACATCAAGAAGCAGGGTGCAGCCCAGCCTGATGACAGCGCTAAGGAACAGGCAGTAAAAAAACCGTCAGAAGATGCTGCATCAGTTCCTCCGAAACAATTGCTCAAAAGGAAGATCGTTATAGACCCCGGACATGGCGGTGATGATCCGGGCGCAGTCGGCCCCTCAAACGTTTACGAAAAGGATGTGGTGCTTGATGTTGCGCTGAAACTAAGGGATGCGGCTGCAAAGCAGCATCCTGACTATGAGATCATACTTACAAGAGACAGGGACATCTTCATACCCCTGGACAAGCGCACAGCCATGGCAAACAAACACAATGCGGATCTCTTCATATCCGTTCATGCAAACGCTAGCCCCAACAGGAAGGCGAGGGGCATTGAAACATATCTGCTCAACTGGACAAATGATGAAGAGGCGATCAGGGTTGCTGCGCGTGAAAACGCGATATCAATAAAAAAGATGAAACAGGTCCAGGGCGAACTCGACTTTATAACATCATCGCTCAAGCGTGAAAACAAGAGGGACGCTTCCATAAAGCTTGCCGGTTACATACAGAATTCTCTTGTCATGACTACGGCAGAATCATATAGCAGCGTGCCTGACCTTGGCGTAAAGCAGGCTCTCTTTTATGTGCTTGTTGGCGCTGATATGCCGTCAGCGCTCGCAGAGATATCATTCATAAGCAATCCTGCTGAGGAGAAGCTGCTGTCAAGCCCGAAATACCGCGCGTTGCTGGCTGAATCAATACTCGCAGGCATTAACAACTATTTCCGTTCTTCTCCAGTGCAGAAAGTTTCTTATACGCAGGACAAGAGCGAGCCCGTGAAAAAAACAGCTCCTGCCAAATCCCAGGCCAGGAAAAAATCCAGAACAAAGACAGCTGCCCTTAACGCCCGGAGATAGTGAACATCTTGACACCTGTTGCCAGACTTGCAGCTTATCTTATCTTCTCATTGTGTATCTTTTTTTTCAGCAGTCTCTGGTTTCATTCGGCTGTGTCTGCATGTGTGATCGCAGCTGCGCTGCTTACTCCCGGCTTGAAAACAAAAAAGGGAGCAGGAGTGATAGCGCTTTTTGTGCTCTTCACATTTGCAGGCAATATGTTTTACGGCTCAGGCCGGGTGCTTTTTTCTGTTGGATCGATGCATGTAACAGACGGCGGCATAAGCACTGCCGCGGTCAGGGCACTGAGGGTTTTTGATCTTATTTATGCTGCGCGAATACTCTCTGCATTCACTCCTCTGCATGATATGGCAGAGGCGCTGAGGAAGATGCTGCTGCCTTTCGGCAGATTGGGACTGCCTGTAAATGATTTTTTCTTCACACTGAGCCTCACACTCAAATGTCTGCCTGCCATCAAGACAAAAATTCAGGATTCATGTCGGGCATATGCGGATGACAATTCAACCCGGCTGCAAAACGGAGCGGGCGCTGCAATAAAAAAAGCATACAGCCTGGGCAAAGGTTTTTTGCCGGACATAATTGTGCCTGTATTCATTGATGGAGTAAAACATCCTGAGCAATACTTCAGCTCAGACCCAGGCGTTGTTGATTCCGCCCATTCACAATGCAGGAGAATTGAGTGATGGACTATCTCTTAAAGGGCGGATTCGTTATTGACGGCACAGGGACTGCCGGCGCTGAATTGAATGTAGGCATAAAGGACGGATTGATAAGATACATAGGGAATGATGAACCTTCCGCAGAGAATGTTATAAACATATCCGGATATTGCGCTGCGCCGGGATTTATAGATGCTCATGCGCATTCCGAGTTTACACTCATGGCTGACGGCAGGGCAGAGGCCAAGATCAGCCAGGGGGTAACAACAGAGATAAACGGCAACTGCGGTCTTTCCGCAGGGCCTCTTTTGGGGCATGCTGCCGAGCGCAGGGAAAACGATATGCGCGAATACGGCATAAAAGAGAGATGGTCGACTCTTGGCGAATATTTTAATCTTCTTGGGCGCAAAGGCACGGCTCTAAACTTTTCAACTCTTTGCGGACACGGAAACATAAGAGCATCTGTAATGGGATACAGCGAGGGCAGGCCTGATCCTGAACAGATGGCTGCAATGAAGAAGCTGGCTTTAGAATCTGTTGCTGACGGTGCGATCGGCATGTCATCCGGTCTTATATACCCTCCTGGCATTTTTTCGGACACTGATGAAATAGCAGAGCTGTGCAGAGTGTTCTCTGCATCAGGCGGCATATACACATCGCATATGAGAAGCGAAGGAGATATGCTGCTTGAGTCGATGCAGGAGATGATGGATGCTGCAATGGCATCAGGCATAAGGATGCATGTGTCACATATCAAGACTTACGGCAAAAACAACTGGCATAAAGTTGATGCAGCAATAGATATGCTGAACAAGGGTCTTGCATCCGGCATGAAGATAACCTGCGACAGATACCCATACACAGCAGCAGGCACTGATCTGGATGCGATCCTGCCGAAGTGGGTGCATGAAGGAGGAGTTGCTGAAGAGCTGAGAAGGCTCGGTTCTGTTGATCTGCGTCCTAAAATAGAGGCGGAGCTGAGGCGGACAGCAGAGGCTGCCGGAGGAGACTACTGGCAGGGTGTGGTTGTATCAACTGTGGCTGACCGTAATATTGCATGGATGGAGGGAAAAAGCATAAGCGACATATCTTTGCAGCTGGGCAAAAGGCCTGAGCAGGCGCTCGTTGATATTGTTCTTATGGATCAGGCCCGGACAGCTGCGATATTTTTTGTAATGTGCGAGGAGAATTTGAAAAAATTTCTTTCACTCCCTTTTGCGATGATAGGCTCTGACAGCTCTGCAAGGTCTTTTTCAGGGCCAACCCGCACGGGCACTCCTCATCCAAGGGCATTCGGTTCATTCCCTCGTTTTCTCGGCAAATATGTGCGTGATGAAAAGCTGTTGAGCCTGGAAGAGGCTGTAAGACGCATTACAAGCCTTCCTGCTGAGACTTTCGGGCTGCATAACCGTGGACTTCTTAAACAGGGTTGCCATGCTGATATAGTGGTTTTTGATCCAGGGGCCATAGCGGACACTGCATCATACACGGATCCATTTGCCATGCCAGTGGGCATAAGCCATGTATTTGTTAACGGTATTCCTGCACTTGAGGAAGGGGCTTTTACAGGCAAACTTGCGGGCAGAATTTTAAAACACCGGACATGCCGTGATCAGCGTTGAATAACTTTTGTTTTGCGCTATAATAAAAACACCATAAGCGGTTTATGATGAGGATATAAATGATATTCAGATTCAATTCGCTGGTGCTTTTTGTTATAACCCTTTCATTGGGATACTTGTCTTTCAGGATAATGCAGCCCTTTATAATCCCGATAGCATGGGCAGTGTCTCTGGCAATAGTGTTCTATCCCCTGTATCTCTTTTTTTTCAGGTATCTGAAGTCTACTGTCACATCTTCACTAGCAACGCTTGCGGTAATTATAGGGATCATAATAGGCCCGTTCTCTTACTTCCTGTATCTGCTTGCCATAGAGCTGTCTCATATGCTGAGTGAGCTTCAGGCAGGCGGGCTGGAGGGGCTTTTTCAATCCGCATCTGACAGCAGAGTGGCAGTTGCGCTTAATAAAATGCTCAACTATTTCGGCATTGATCAGGTGGAAGCTTATACATCAGCAAGCAACAGCCTTAAGGATGCACTGAAGAACCTTGCTGTAGGCCTCTCAACCGGCGTGGGCAATGTGTTCAGCATAGGTCTTGATTTTGTGATCATGATCTTCATACTGTTTTTCTTTCTGAAAGACGGTTCAGCCATAATGAAAGCTGCAAGCGAGTATATGCCTTTTTCCGCTGATCAGAAGAAGAAACTTACAAAACAGGTCAAGGATATTGTGATATCAACCCTATACGGCAGCGTTATTGTTGCGATGGTACAGGGTGTGCTGGGCGGCGTTGCTTATTGGCTGCTTGGTGTGCCGTCGCCAGTTTTATGGGGCATGCTCACGTCAATTGCCGCTTTTCTGCCTCTTGTGGGCGCTTTTGTTGTCTGGGGGCCTGTTGCAGCCTATCTGTTCATCCAGAGCGGGCCTGTATATGGCATCATCATGGTTGTCACAGGGGTGTTTGCCATAAGCATGATGGATAATCTGTTGCGGCCCTTGCTTATAGGAGGACGTACAAGGATGCCTGTGCTGGTGATATTCTTCAGCGTGCTGGGGGGAATAAAGTTGTTCGGCCTCATCGGGTTTATCGCAGGGCCGTTGGTGATTGCGCTCTTTATGTCCATAGTAAATATGTTCAGAAATATTCAGCACGAGGTTGTATAATAGGGCGGATAACTGTTCCAGTCATGGCCGGGATTTGTTATGTATAGAAGGAGGCTCAGATGATACTGAAAGGATGCGAAAAGTTTCTTGATGTTGACGTGCTAATGAAGGAAGGCTATGAAACCACAAAGCCAGGTATACCTACAAGGGGCATCATAATCCAGGACAGGTATTCTGATGAAATAGGCGAAATACTGAAGAAGCACCTTAATGAAAGAAACACAGTAATAGTACTTTACGATCCCTTCATTCTGAAGCTCAGAAACAACAACCGGTTTTTATACAGTGTGCTCAAAGAGAAGAGCTGCAAAATAATCAACCACACGGAGCAGGAGATCGCCCTTATACAGCATGGCAAGGATTGGGAGCTGGATGTTATTGCCGTCATGGAAAAGAAGATATACGATATGCTGGTTGAAGCGAATGACCCGATTCTCCAGCATATAAGTTTCGAGTAAACCGGGTCAGTTTTTTTATTTCTCGCGCAGACGCTCTTCCTCTTCCTGTTCGGTCTTGCACTCAATGCACATGGTAGTAACAGGTCTTGCCTCAAGTCTTTTTATGTTGATCTCCTGGCCGCAGCTTTCGCATATTCCATAATTGCCTGAATCTACCTTGTCTATTGCTTCATCGATTTTCTTGAGCAGGTTCCGCTCGCGACCCCTTAACCTGAGCATGAAGTTTCTGTCGATCTCTGCTGATGCCTGATCGCCCAGTTCCGGGAATAGCTGCTCATCAGGCAGCTGGTTGAGAGCTATGCCGGCTTCTGAAAGGAGGGCATGCTTCTGTTCGATCAGTTTTTTTCTTATATCCTGAAATTTCTTTTCGCGTGGTGAAAGTTTTACTTCATTCTTTGCTGAAGCAGCTGGTTTTGCCTTTTCTTTAGATTTCATTTCATCCTCTCTTGCATACTTGAATAGGAGCAAGCAAAATATTATCAAAAAAACCGACTGCCAGTCAAACCGTCATTTTGCACCAACAAGATGAATCAGCATTCATAGCTGTTTATATTTTAAGTTATCGGAAACTTTTTGAAAATACTTGACATTTGTGGAAGGTGCTAATATAAAATTATCTGTTCGTTCAATAAGTGTTTTTTAAACGCTACTGCATGTATAGTACTAAGGATCTTTGCGAGGTTGTCATGACTAAGGCTGATATTGTGAATAATGTATTCGAAAAGGTCGGTCTGCCGAGAAATGAGGCGCAGGAACTTGTAGAAAAGGTATTTGACTCGATCAAGCATACGCTCATGGCAGGCGAATCAATCAAAATATCGGGCTTTGGAACATTCAGCGTAAGGAAGAAAAATTCACGCATCGGAAGGAATCCAAAGACAAAGCAGGAAGTCGAAATAACTCCCAGAAGAGTTGTCACATTCAAGGCTAGCGATCAGCTGAAAGATGTGATCAAGTAGATTTGATCCTGTTCATCCGGCACGGCAACGCCGTGCGCTATTGAACCAGAACAATGCTCGAAATGCATGACGCGCAGAAAACGAATCAGCAAGGCCGGATATTTCCGGAAAAGCTGTTCTACAAGATTGGCGAGGCGAGCGAAATAGCCGGTCTTGAATCTTATGTGCTTAGGTACTGGGAGACTGAGTTCTCATTTCTTAAGCCGCGCAAGTCCAGATCAGGACAGCGCATATATACAGTTGAAGACATAAACCTTGTTTTGACAATAAAGCGCATGCTTTATGAAGAAAAGTACACTATCGACGGTGTCAGGCGTAAACTCGGCAACCCACCGGGCTCCAGCCAGACTCAGCAGGCCAGTCCGTCGGTTGCAGATGAGAGCAGTTCAGCTCAGAAGACTCTCAGCCAGGTCAGGGAAAAGCTCAGGGAGATGCTTCAGAGACTTTCCTGATGATTCAATGTATCGGGGCGTAGCGCAGCCTGGTAGCGCACTCGCTTGGGGTGCGAGTGGTCGCTGGTTCAAATCCAGTCGCCCCGACCAATCTCCTCTCAAACCGCTGGATAAGGTATGGCGCCAGGAGTGCTATACTTTATCCAAGAGATGTTTTCTTTACGAAATCACCCGCTTATTAACCAGCCCTGTAAATTAATGAGGTAACATATTTTGAACGGGCTGCAGACCTTAAGCATTGCCAATATTAACAGCAGCACGCCGATGGGCGCTAATCTGCTCAGCTCCGGGCAGGGAGCTACCTTCAGGCTGTGGGCTCCGGCCGCCCAGGAGGTGAGGCTTCTGTGGGGCTACTCAAAGACTGCTTCAGGCAGCTGGAGCAACAGCCATGAAGCGAAACTTCAGCAAACTGGTAATGGCTGCTGGGCTGGATTTGTTTCTGGCATCAAGCATGGCGAGAGGTATATGTTTTATGTTGTCGGGCCGCAAGGCGGCACAGAAGGCTTAAAGCGCGACCCTTACGCCAGGGACCTTTCTGATGATCCAATGTGGCCTGACTGTCAGTGTCTGCTTATAAACCCTGATGCTTTTCCGTGGCATGATCATGGTTTCAGCCCTCCAATGTTCCATGAGCTCATTATCTATCAGTTTCACATAGGAGTATGGTATATCCCGGCAGGCAGAAATAACGGTGCTTTTCTGGATGCGGTGGAGAAGCTGCCTTACCTTAAAGCCCTTGGGATAAATGCCATACAACCTTTGCCTGTGGTTGAGTTCCCGACCATGTACAGCCTGGGATATAATGGCGTTGACTATTTCTCACCGGAAACCGATTACGGCATCAAGGATGCCGACCCTGCGCTTAATACGTATCTTTCGTCCATAAACCAGAAGCTGCTCTCTGTTAATCCTGACTTCACCCCTTACAGCCTTAAGGATATTTGCGGAACTGCCAACCAGCTTAAAGTGATGATAGACATGTGTCATGTGTATGGAATAGCCGTGCTGATGGATGTTGTCTATAACCATGCAGGCGGTGATTTCGGGGATAAGAGCATATATTTTCTTGACCGCAAACCATACGGCAACCAGAATGACAGCCTTTATTTCACTGATCATGGATGGGCAGGCGGACTTGTGTTTGCGTACTGGAATGACAACGTAAAACAGTTCCTGATAGACAATGCAAAATTTTATCTCAACGAATGCCATGCTGACGGCTTTAGGTATGATGAGGTGAGCGTTATCAAAAATGAAGGCGGTCTGCATGGCTGGCTGTTTTGCAAGCATGTTACCGATACTTGCCACTATATAAAACCCGAGGCTGTTCATATTGCTGAATGCTGGCCAGTGCAGCAGGCTATTGTTAACCCGACCGGCCAAAGCGGAGCCGGATTCGATGCAGTGCAAAACGACGGCTTGCGTGATGCTGTAAGAGGCGCAATAGGGCAGGCATCTCAGGGAGCCGCAGCGTTTGTTGATATGGATCGTATTGCCGGCGAAATAGCATCTCCAGTGCTGAATGACAAGTGGCGCGCTGTGCAGTGCTCTGAAAATCACGATCTTGTGCGCAGAGACAGGGGATGGCGCATACCCAGGATAGCAGACAGTTCGGACAGCCGTTCGTGGTATGCCAGAAGCCGCAGCCGTGTTGCTATGGGGCTTACGCTCACCTCGGCTGGCATTCCTCACATATTCATGGGACAGGAATTTCTCGAGGACAAGCAATGGAGCGACGAGCCTGCCGGGCCTTATCAGATATGGTGGCAGGGAGCTGAGACCGACAAGGCAATGTCTGATTTTCTGCGGTTTTCAAAAGAGCTTGTTGCTGCACGGAACAAGCTGAAGGGATTACGGGGAAGCGGGCTTAATGTATTTCATGTACATAATCAGAACAGGGTGCTCGCCTTTCATCGCTGGATTCCTGCAGAAGGATGCGATGTTGTAGTAATAGTGAGCCTGAATGAATCAACTTTTTACAACTATGAACTTGGCTTCCCTGTTGCAGGATACTGGGCAGAGGTGTTCAACAGCGATGTTTATGACAACTGGCCCAATCCTCAGGTATCGGGCAACAACGGCAATATAAACGCTTCAGGCGGGGGAATGCATTCCATGCCTGCTTCCGCGCAAATAACCATTCCCGCAAACAGCATACTGATTTTTGCATATCAGTACCAGCCTTGATTTGGTGATTTGGGGTGGTGTAATATTTTTTTATTGGTTTGTTGCAGGGGAATGTTCATTCAGTTAGAGCTGCCCGACTAAAAATCGATCACCAATTTCTTGATTATGAAAAAGAGTTCCGAATACCTTGAACAGATTCCGATCTTTGCGTCCCTTTCTCAGCAGGAGCTTGAGAACGTGCGGCCGTATATCCAAAACGCTTCATACCGCAAGAAAGAGGTGATTTTTGCCGAAGGCAGTGAACCTGAATGGTTTTATGTGTGTCAGTCAGGTAAGGTGAAGATCACAAAACTGTCGCACGAAGGCAAGGAGCTTATAATAGAAATAATCTCTCCAGGAGATTTTTTCGGAGGTTTTGCTGTAATTAAGGGGTTCCCATATCCTGCCAATGCGGTTGCCATGGAAGACACCTCAGTGATAAGGATATCCAGGCAGGACATTATCTCGCTCATTGAGAAGTATCCGGCTGTCATGCATGCGATAATGTCGAATCTGGGCATGCGGGTCCGTGATTTTCATACAAGCCTCAAGAGCATAGCGCTCGACAAGGTGGAGTCGAGGATCGTCTCTGTGCTGCTCAAGCTGGCTGAAAAATCAGGAGTGCAAGATGGCGCTGATGTTGTTATCGATATGCGGCTCACAAAACAGGATATAGCTGAGATGGTTGGCACAACTGTAGAGACCTCCATCAGGGTTATGAGCCAGCTTAAAAAAACAGGAGCTGTCTCTGAAAAAGATGGCAGGATCGTGCTGACAAATATGGGGCTTCTGCGCGAAAAGCTCTCGCTGGTTCAATAATATCCGGCGGCTATAGTTTTTTTTTATATCACTATAATAACTTTTACATTAAATAATATCTTTAATTAAAATAAATTCTTTACTTAACCAGACAACAGGAGGAAAAAATGCCGGAAAGAGTTGAAGTGAGATGGCACGGCAGAGGGGGCCAGGGCACAGTTACTGCTGCCAAGGTTTTTGCTGATGCATGCCTCAGTGGAGGCCGTTATGTGCAGGCCTTTCCTGAGTACGGACCTGAAAGATCAGGAGCTCCGCTCAAGGCTTATAACAGAATAAGCGACACAGAGCTGAGAATGCATTGTCCTGTTGTACACCCGGGTGTTGTTGTGGTGGCTGATGCCACTTTGCTAGACGGCATCGATGTTACAGAGGGCGCGCCGGACAACGCGGTTTTTATTGTCAATACTGCAAAGGATCCGAAAGAGATGCGTGAAAAGCTCAAGGCTTCAGCCGCGCAGAAGGTGTTTACAATCGATGCAACAAAGATAGCGATTGACTGCTTTGGCAGGCCGATGCCGAATTCTCCTCTTGTGGGCACGCTGGCCAAAGTTACCGGCATTGTGAGCCTGGAGACTATTTTGGATGATGTGAAAAAGAGCTTTGGCAAGAAGTTCTCCCAAAAGATCATCGACGGCAATCTGGAGGCTGCAAAGCGCGGTTATGAGGAGGTAAGGGAAGGATGAAACTCAAAGGCTGGAAGGAACTTACTCCAGGAGCTGTTGTAACAGAGCCAGGGAGTTCAAAGAAATTCAAGACAGGTTCATGGAGGGCTTTTAAGCCTAAGTGGATAGAAGAAAACTGCATTCAATGCCTATTTTGCTGGATATACTGCCCTGACATGGCAGTAAAAGTGAAGGACGGAAAAAGGGGAGAATTCGATTACGACTACTGCAAAGGCTGCGGCATCTGCGCGCTTGAGTGTCCTGGCAAAAAGGGCAACAAGGCGATAGTGATGGAAGAGGAGGGGAAATAATGCCAAAGATTGTTGCTGTTACAGGAAATGAGGCTGTTGCAGAGGCCCTTAGGCAGGTTGATCCTGATGTCTGCGCGGCTTATCCCATAACCCCTCAAACTGATATAATGCAGAGATTTTCGAGCTTTGCATCAAACTGCAAGGTCAAGACAGAGATGATACTTGTGGAGAGCGAGCACAGCGCCATGAGCGCATGCGTTGGCGCATCAGCAGCAGGCGGCAGGGTTATAACAGCCACGTCTTCGCAGGGACTGGCCCTTATGTGGGAGATACTCTGGATAGCATCAGGAGACAGGCTTCCGATAGTAATGCCTCTGGTAAACAGGGCGCTGTCTGCTCCGATCAATATTCACGGTGACCATTCTGACGGCATGGGCGCAAGAGATTGCGGCTGGATACAGCTATGGTCAGAGAATGCCCAAGAGTCCTATGACAACACAATACAGGCCTTCAGAATTGCAGAGCACATGGACATAAGACTTCCGGCAATGGTCTGTCTTGACGGCTTTATAATCAGCCATTCGATAAACAGAATGGAATATCTCGAAGATGAGAAGGTCAAGAATTTCGTCGGAGATTTCAAGCAGCTAAACCCGCTCCTCAATATCGAAAAGCCGGTAAGCTACGGTCCGCTGATACTTACAGACTACTACATGGAGTACAGAAAGGCTCATGAGCATGTAATGTCAAAAGTGCCTGGTGTGGTGATGCAGGTGGCTGATGAGTTCGAGAAGATGACCGGTAGAAAGTACGGACTTTTTGAAACCTACAGGCTTGAGGATGCTGAGGTCGGCATAGTTGTGCTAAACTCGGCAGCAGGCACCACAAAAGATGTGATAGATGACTTCAGGGCAAAAGGCATAAAAGCCGGACTCCTGAAGCCGAGGCTCTACAGGCCGTTCCCATACGCCCAGGTCGGCGAAGCACTCAAGCACCTCAAGGCTGTCTGCGTGCTCGACAGGGCTGACGCCTTTGGAGGCTCTTTTGGGCCTCTCTTTATGGATATAGCATCAAGCCTTTACATCCAGGATAAAAAACCGCTCATGTTCAACAGAATATACGGACTGGGCGGAAGGGATTATATGCCTGACCAGGCAGAGCTTGTGCTTAATGAACTTGCCGAGACAGTAAAAACAGGCAAGGTCAAATCCGTAAAAGAATACATAGGAGTGAGGGAATAACATGTCGACACCATTGAGCATAAAAGAACTGAGCAAAAAAGAAGAGAGGTTCACTGCCGGACACAGAATGTGTGCCGGCTGCGGCGCTCCCACTGTGGTCAAGATGGTGCTTATGGCTACCGAGTATCCTGTTATAGCTGCAAACGCTACGGGATGCCTTGAAGTATCCACCTGCATACAGCAGTTTACTTCATGGAACATTCCGTGGATACACAATGCGTTTGAAAACGCAGCAGCAACCCTCTCCGGAGTGGAGACCATGTACCGCTCGCTGAAAAAACAGGGCAAGATCGATAAGGAGATTAAATTTATTGCCTTTGGCGGAGACGGCGGCACATATGACATAGGCTTCCAGAGCCTTTCCGGAGCAATGGAGCGCGGCCATGACATGCTCTATATCTGCTATGACAACGGCGCGTACATGAATACAGGCATACAACGCTCAAGCGCAACTCCGCTTGGAGCTGACACAACAACATGCCCTGTAGGCAGCGCCAACCCCGGCAAGGTGCAGGAGAGAAAAGACCTTACAAGGATAATGGCTGCGCACGGGATACCTTATGTTGCGCAGGCATCTCCGAGCAACTGGTCAGACCTGATGAAAAAGGTGAAAAAGGCGCACGAGATAAAAGGCCCAAAGTTCATGAACATAATCGCTCCATGCAACAGGGGCTGGAGATCAAAGACAGATGATGCCATAACACTCAGCAGGATAGCTGTTAACACCTGCTATTGGCCGCTGTTTGAGATAGAAGACGGCGTTACAAGGGTTACTTACAAGCCAAAAGAGAAGAAGCCTCTGGTGGATTTTCTCAAACCCCAGGGCAGGTTCAAGCACCTGTTTGCGCCGGAGAATGAATGGCTGCTCAATAAAGCTCAGGAAGTGGTTGATAAAAACTGGGAGAGGCTGCTCCGTGAAGAGGAGTTCACAGCTCCCAGGTCCGAATAGAATAATATTGGCAATTACTGATGACAAGAAGGCCTTGCTTGCGCAGGGCCTTCTTTTTTATTTAAAAGACAATAAAAATTGTTGTGAACATGCGCAAGGCTGCTGAACAGGCTGTCAGGCCATTTGCAACTCCTGAAATAAATGCTAAAGTTAATATAAGTATTGAAGATATGGGCAGATCATTTGGATATGCCCCAATATTATACTTTTGCATTCATCGAGGTATAGATGCCGGGACATTTGAACATATTATTGCTTGAGGATGTTGCAGAAGATTACGAGTTGATCCTGCGCCAGATCAAACGAACTGACCTTGATTTTACACCTAAATGGGTTCAGACAAAGAACGAATATATCAACGCAATAAGCGAGTCCTGCCCTGACATCATACTTTCGGATTTCAAACTCCCGCAGTTTGACGGACTTGCTGCGATGGAAATTGCAAAGGAAGCATGCCCTGATACCCCATTTATCATTGTTACCGGGTCTATCGATGAAGAGACTGCTGTAAGCTGTATGAAGGCCGGGGCTGCTGACTGTATACTCAAAGACCAGATAATGAGGCTCGGCATTGCTGTGAAAGAGGCGCTGCGCAACCGGGAGCTTCAGGTAGAGAAAAAGTCTGCTGAAGCACAGTTCAAAAAGTTTTACAGGGCAGTTGAGTACAGTCCTGTATCAATACTCATTACAGACCTGTCGGGCAGCATAGAATATGTGAATCCCAGGTTTACGGAGATTACAGGCTACAGGCGTGAGGATGTGCTCGGCAAAAATCCGAACATGCTTAAATCCGGCGCAATAACTGATGAGGTGTATGCTGAACTGTGGAAGACGATCCTGTCAGGCAGGGTATGGCATGGAGAACTGCATAACAAAAAGAAAAACGGAGACCTTTTCTGGGAGTATGCCTCAATATCGCCGATGATGGATGATATGGGAAATATCACACACTTTATAGGCATAAAAGAAGATATTACAGAAAAGAAGAGATTTGAACAGAACCTGCGCCAGACTCAGAAGATGGAAGCAATAGGCCAGCTTGCCGGAGGCATAGCGCATGATTTCAACAATATACTCTCTGCAATAATAGGTTACACCAGCCTGATCAACATGAAAATCAGGAATGACGATCCGCTGAAAGTGTATGCGGACAATATTCTTATGGCATGCGAAAAGGCGGCAAATCTTACCAAGGGGCTTCTTGTATACAGCAGAAGAAACGTGACGGATTTCACAGTCGTGCTTCTGAATGAGAGCCTCCACAGGGTTGAGAGGCTGGTATCGAGACTGATAGGTGAAGATATAGACTTCAGGCTCGATCTTTCGGAGCAGGATCTTTTTGTTAATGCTGACAGCGGACAGCTTGACCAGATATTCATCAACCTGTGCACCAATGCAAGAGATGCCATGCCGGATGGCGGCACGCTTTGCATCACGACTGAAGAGGTTTTTGTTGATGATGAATTCAGCAGGATTTACGGATTCTCCAAATCCGGAATGTACGCGATGGTTACTGTGAAGGATTCGGGCAATGGCATAGAACCTGAACAGCTTGAGAAGATTTTTGAGCCCTTTTTTACAACAAAGGATGTGGGCAAGGGAACGGGGCTGGGGCTTTCCATTGCTTACGGCATTGTGCAGCAGCACGGCGGCCATATAACTGTTGCCAGCGAGATTGGAAAGGGTACGGAGTTTCATATATATCTGCCTGTTGCAAGCAACGGACATCAGTTGACACAGCATGTTGCAAAGATCGATCAGTCAAAGCATGGAACAGAGACCATATTGCTCGCAGAGGATGATGCTGACTTGAGAAAGCTCGCAAAGGAACTGCTTGTTGAGTTCGGATACAATGTTATAGAGGCATCGGACGGCGAAGAGGCTATCAGGATGTTTGCCTGTCATCAGGATTCTGTTGATCTGCTGATACTTGATGTCATAATGCCGAAGCTCAATGGCATGGCCGTGTATGAAGAAATATCACGCATCAAACCAGACATGAAAACATTGTTTATCAGCGGCTATACTGCTGACCTGATGCACCAAAAAGGCATTGCTCAAGATAAATTCAGCTTTATTCAAAAACCTGTTTCACCGTCAGTTCTATTGCGAAAGATCCGGGAGGTGCTTGAAATATGAACAGACTATACGCCAATACCGTGCTGGTTGTTGATGACGACTATTTTGTGCTCGAATCAGTATGCATGATCCTGAAGGAAGCCGGCTATAACGTCAAATCCGCATTTTCAGCGATCGAGGCGCTCGACATGATAAAAGCCGATGCACCTGATATTGTATTGACTGACATCCGCATGCCCGGCATGAACGGCATAGAACTGCTGGAGCGGGTGCATGCTTCTGAACCCAATCTGCCCGTGCTCCTTATGACCGCCTTTGCTGAAATGGATGTAGCGGTTGATGCTGTAAAAAAAGGAGCTTTTGATCTCATCCTTAAACCGTACAAGCCGGAGTATATGATACATGCCGTATCAAAAGCAGCCAGATATTGCAGACTGCTTGACATGGAGAGGACATATAAATCAAATCTTGAAGAGACTGTCAGACAGAGGACAAAGGACCTGAATGCCGCACTGACTCAGCTCAGAAAGATGAGCTATGAGCTGCTCTCAAAGCTGACAACCGTTGCAGAGTACAGGGATACTGACACAGGCATGCATACCTCAAGAATAGGTGTATTTTCTGCGGAGATAGCAAAGGAGATCGGCATGTCTTCGGAGTTTGTTGATGTGATCAGATACGCCAGCGCCATGCATGACATAGGCAAGGTGGGCATTTCTGACAACATACTTCTGAAGCCGGGCGCTCTCACAAAGGAAGAGTTTGAAATAATGAAGACCCACTGTGAAAAAGGCTGGAACATGCTGCATGATACTGAGTTTGATATGATTAAAACAGCTGCCTCAATCGCACTGAACCACCATGAAAGGTGGGACGGCACAGGATACCCCAATGGGCTGAAAGGCGACAGCACGCCTGTTGAGGGCAGAATAGTGATGTTGTCGGACCAGTATGAAGCGCTCAGGAGCGCGCGGCCGTACAAGAGAGGTTTTACGCATGTTGAGACATGCAAAATAATCAATGAGGGCGATGGCAGGACAATGCCCGGCCACTTTGATCCTGATGTGCTCAAGGCGTTCAAAAAGAATGAAGCTGCTTTTGAGGAGATATACAAAAAACTGGCTGAGGAGTAATTTCTGTTATTTTTTGTAAGAGTGAGGCACAACTATTGATAATTCATCATCAGCTGTCTCTATAACAGCAGGTCCTCTGCCGAGATAATCCCCGTCTATCTGTATGTATGGCGTACCAGTTATTTTCAGTTTTGCGGTTTTTGTGCAGGTGATGTCCCTGAATCCAAGATGCCTTCCGGATGCTATTCCAAATACATACCGCGCAACATCGATTCTCCTTGAACTGCGTCCGGCAAAAACATGAATATCACGGCTGGTTATCTCAGCATCAGGTGTTGCCCTGAACCTTCCAGCGTAATAAGATACCTTTGATGCTATAAGAGCGCCGCAATCCATTGTGCTGATATTGCCATTTTCATCCGTAAGCGTGGCGCTGAACAGCTCATGACCAGACAGCAGCGCGCTTATTCCGCTGATTATGTAGGCAGCTTTGCCGGATATTTTTTTGAGGGTCTTGTTCACTCCGTATACGGTTTTGCCGTCAATACCTGCGCCTGCCATAAGCAAAAAGTATCTGCTTTTCCCATCAGCAAGGGTTATTCTGGCAGGACTCACCTTGATTGTGCTGCTGCCCAGAGCTGTTGATACAGCGGAATCAATATCGAATGATATGCCGAGTTCAAGCGCGAGCACTGATGTTGTTCCCATAGGCAAAATAGCCATCGGTATGTTCGAATGCACAAGCCCGTTGGCAACCTCATTATATGTGCCGTCGCCTCCTGCTGCTATTACAATAGGTTCGCTGTCAGATGAGTCCTTGCTGTACTCTGCTGCAATCTGACGTGCGAAACGCTCTGCATCCAGCGGTCCCTGCGTAAGCAGCAGTTCAGCATCAACGCCTTTGGAGCGCGCTGCTGATACAGCCCTGTTGATCTTGTTGATGGCTGTACCGCCTGCCGCAGGATTGCCTATAATGAAAGCTCTTTTTATCATCTTCGCACCTTCTTTGCAGAGACTATCACAGGTCTTTTTTCCAGGTAATCTACAACAGCTGTGATGTCAGCATCCTGTCTTACAAATATCACCCTGCCGCCGCGCATGTCTCCGTGCTGTTTTATGCATGGTATTCTCAAATAGCCTGACTGCTTTGATGCCGCGTATCCTGTTGTGTAGTCCGGGTCATCAGATATGCAGACCTCTGCCAGTATATCAGCATGATGTGCTGTTTTTGATGCAAGCGTAATCGCTTCCGTAACTGTGCGGATGTTGGATTTCTTTATGCCTGGGATTGCTGTCATGATTTTTTCAGCAGAGTCAGTCATGCCGAATCTTGAAACCCTCACCCCGCGCATCCTGTCAGGTTCAGCGCGTCTGCCTGATACTGAGAGCATTATGCATGCGCCGCGCATATGTTTTTTTGAATAGAGTACTTTCAATCCTGCATTTACAGCTCTTGCAGATACCCCTGCGCCAAGTAGAAATTCCGTTATCAGCTGTCTTGCTTTATCAGGAGATGAACATTTCGCTGTTCTTGTGTTGAGCAGAGGAATATCAAGAGGCTTTTTTGTTATGCGTTCAACTGTTATGACCACCTCATCAGGATTTCCCCTTGAATGGCTTAAAGCGCGCTTAATGTACTGCTGCGCGATCTGCTTTAACTGCTGCTCAGTGCATATTGTTTCAGCGCCTGATATGTGCATTGAACCGCGCTTGGCCCTGTTTTTTGATGCCCTCATTCTTATGCTCCACATGGTCATAAAATTATACGTATACATTAGCGTGTAAGCAATATTAAAGGACTGATGTATTCTTTACAAAAGAGCCTGTATAAAGTAAAATCTCTCATTATGAAGACTGTCCGGGTGGCGCTCTGCCAGATAAATCCCACTGTCGGTGACCTTGATGGCAACGTGCAGAAAATAGTGTCCTTCATGAAGAAGGCGCAGGAGCACGAACCGGATATCATCGCCTTTCCTGAGCTTGCGGTAACAGGTTATCCTCCTGAAGACCTGCTGCTCAAACCTGCATTTATCAAGGATAATCTTGAAGCGCTCAGAGCTGTTCAGGAAGAGTCAGGCCCTGGGGTTGTTATAGTCGGTTTTGTTGATCTGAAAGAAGACATCTATAATGCTGCTGCTGTCATCAGCAACAAAAAGCTTGTGGATGTTTATCACAAAGTCTATCTGCCCAACTACGGCGTGTTTGATGAATCAAGATACTTCCGTGCAGGCAAACGGTCGCCTGTTTACAAGATAGGCGATCTGTCTTTCTGCATAAACATATGCGAGGACATCTGGTATCCGGAAGGGCCTGTTTCAATGCGGACAAAGGGCGGGGCTGACCTTATGATAAGCATAAACTCATCCCCGTATCACGCAGGCAAATCGCAGTTCAGGCAGAAGATGGTATCCACAAGGGCGTTTGACAACGGCATGTTCATAGCCTATCTCAATTCCGTGGGCGGCCAGGATGAGCTTGTGTTTGACGGCGGCAGTTTTATTGTTGACCAGAACGGCTCTGTTGCAGCAGCATCCCCTCAGTTCAGCGAAGACATACTTGTTGCTGACCTCGACCTTGATGCTGTTTTTGCAAAGACACTGCAGCAGCCCAGAAGGAGAAAGCTGCCGCTGCCAGAGGCATCTGGATATGAGATGATAACAGCAGCAAAAGAGCGCGCTGCAAAGACCGTTACCCTTGAGCCTGCTGCACAGGCAGCAAAACAGCTTCAGCGGGAAGAGGAGATATTCAGGGCCCTTGTTCTGGGCACCAGAGATTATGTCTGCAAAAACGGCTTTAAAAAAGTCTGCATAGGGTTAAGCGGTGGGATCGACTCTGCGCTTGTTGCTGCCATTGCTGTTGAGGCGCTGGGATCTGAGAATGTGACAGGCGTATTCATGCCATCAGGCTTCACCTCTGAAGAGAGCAGAAAAGACTCGTTTGCTCTTGCTGCCAATTTGGGCATAAGCATAATTGAAATTCCGATAACACGGCTATATGACCTGTATCTTAAAGAACTCGATCCTGTGTTTGAGGGTCTACCGTTTAATACTGCTGAAGAAAACCTACAGGCAAGGATCCGCGGAAACATA
>JAJFVG010000035.1 GCA_021371915.1 Nitrospiraceae bacterium | reverse complement strand
ATCTGGTTGAAGCGGGATTCGAGGTTGTTGTTGTTCCGGCCAGGACACCTTATGAGACAGTGCTTGAGATGAAGCCTGATGCAGTGCTTCTGAGCAACGGCCCGGGTGATCCGCAGACAGTCACATATGCGATAGAGAGCGCCAGAAAGCTGATAGGCAGACTGCCTTTGTTCGGCATCTGTCTTGGACACCAGATACTCGGGCTTGCAATGGGCGGACAGACATATAAACTGAAGTTCGGGCATCACGGCGCTAATCATCCTGTAAAGGACCTTGCAACAGGCAGGGTGGAGATAACTTCGCAGAACCATAACTACTGCGTTAACATCAACAGCCTGAAAGGGCAGGTAAGGCTCACGCACAGAAATCTTTACGACAGCACTGAAGAGGGCATGCAGCATGTGGACCTGCCTCTCTTTTCTGTTCAGCACCATCCTGAAGCAGGCCCGGGCCCGAATGACTCAACAGGCATATTTGCGAGATTTCAGGAGATCATAAAAGCTGCCTGACTTTCTTCTGCTTCAGCAGCAATGTCATCGCAGCATCGAGAAAAAGGATATATGGAAAATTCCGGCTTCACCATAACAAGGGATAAAGATACCCTTGTGCTTAAAACATCATGGTTCAGCACATTGCAGCAGAGCGTGCTGCACAGCGGCGCGTTCAACAAGGAGATGGCATCGAGCATCTCAGCCGGAATAGTTATGCTCGCGCTGCTATTTGCGCTGAGAAGCGCGGTTTCATTTTCTTTTGAAGCGCTTGTATTTGGAGTAATCCTGTTTGGAGCGCTCTTTCTTGTCTTCAGGGTTTTTGTCTTTAGGAAGCCTGTTCTGGAGGCAAGGTTCAGCAAGCCGAACAATTTAGTGATTGTTTCAAAAACAAGGCACCTGATCAGGACGCGCCGCAGATTCAGGCTTTCGGATGTTGAGGCAGCGGTTTTGAAGGAAATAATTCACAGCTATTCAAATCCTGATGGAATACGGATGGTAGAAAAGATCGCGCTGCACCATCATACTGCCCTGCCCGGATTCAGCAGGACTGTTAAACTTTTTGCAGCATCTGTCAGGCGCAGTAACAATGAAGAGGTGCTGCTCTTTTCATCAGAAGACAAAGAAAATACTGACAAGGTTATTGAGGAAATAAATAATTTTTTAGAGGTTGATGATGCCAAAACGGACTGACATTAAAAAGATCATGCTTATCGGCTCCGGGCCGATAGTGATCGGCCAGGCGTGCGAGTTTGACTACTCGGGCGCGCAGGCATGCAAGGCGCTGCGGGAAGAGGGCTACAAGGTAGTGCTGGTAAATTCAAACCCAGCCACTATCATGACAGACCCTGACATGGCAGATGCCACCTACATCGAGCCGCTTACGCCTGGCATTGTGGAGCTTATAATCAGCAAGGAAAGGCCTGATGCCCTGCTGCCAACAATGGGAGGCCAGACAGCACTGAACCTTGCTGTTGACCTTGCTGAATCCGGAGTGCTGAAGAAATACAATGTCGAACTCATTGGCGCAAAGCTGCCTGCCATAAAAAAGGCAGAAGACAGAGAACTTTTTAAGGCTGCAATGAGAAAGATAGGCATTGACGTGCCAAAGAGCGCTGCCATCACCAACCTGAAAGACGGACTCGACATGATCGAACACATAGGCTTTCCGGCAATACTGAGGCCTGCGTTCACGCTGGGCGGCACTGGCGGAGGCATAGCCTACAACATAGAAGAATACAGAGACCTGCTCGACAAGGGGCTCAAGCTAAGTCCTGTGCAGCAGGTGCTGGTTGAAGAATCCATGCTCGGCTGGAAAGAGTATGAGCTCGAGGTCATGCGCGACATGATGGACAATGTTGTGATCATCTGCTCCATTGAAAACTTTGACCCAATGGGAGTGCATACAGGCGACTCTATAACAGTGGCTCCAGCGCAGACCCTTACTGACAAGGAATACCAGCGCATGAGAGATGCTTCTATCGCTGTGATAAGGGAAATAGGTGTGGACACGGGCGGCTCGAACATACAGTTCGCCATAGACCCGGCAACCGGCAGGATGATTATCATAGAAATGAATCCGAGGGTTTCCAGAAGCTCGGCGCTTGCGAGCAAGGCAACAGGCTTCCCGATTGCGAAGATCGCTGCAAAGCTTGCTGTAGGTTATACGCTTGATGAGATCAAAAATGACATTACCAGAGAAACACCGGCCTCTTTTGAGCCTGCAATAGACTATGTGGTAACAAAGATACCCCGCTTCACTTTTGAGAAATTCGCTGAGGCAGATACAACCCTTACAACCCAGATGAAATCCGTTGGCGAGGTTATGTCCATAGGCAGGACATTCAAGGAATCCCTGCAAAAGGCGCTTCGCAGTCTTGAGATTGGCTCAGCAGGACTTGAACCTGTTGAGGCGTCAGCAGAAGAGATGAGGTCAAAACTCAAGACCCCTAATGCGGAAAGGATATGGTATGTTGCACAGGCCCTGAGGCAGGGAATGACACCAGAGGAGATATTTTCGATCAGCTTCATTGACCCATGGTTTTTGAACGGCGTGAAACAGATTATAGATATGGAGCAGGTTATAAGTGAAAAGTCCGGCCTTATAAAATCCGGAACTCCTGAATCCGGAGATATCCTGCGTGAAGCAAAGGAGTATGGATTCTCTGACAGGCGAATTGCAGAATTATGCGGGATGAAGGAATATGAGGTCAGAAAGCTTAGGGCCGGACTCGGCATTGAACCTGTATACAAGCTGGTCGATACATGCGCTGCTGAATTCGAAGCGCATACTCCATACCTGTATTCAACCTATGAAAGGCCTTTCAGGAATGCTGACGGTTTAACTGTTACTGACTGCGAAGCAAGGCCGACAGATAAAAAGAAAATAGTTATACTCGGCTCAGGACCAAACAGGATCGGCCAGGGCATTGAATTCGATTACTGCTGCGTTCAGGCGGTCTTTGCGCTCAAGGAGCTTGGCTATGAGACCATAATGATCAACTGTAATCCGGAGACAGTAAGCACTGATTATGACACTGCTGACAGGCTTTATTTTGAGCCGCTCACAATTGAAGATGTGCTCAGCATAATCAGGATTGAAAAACCGGAAGGCGTTATTGTTCAGTTCGGCGGGCAGACACCTCTGAAGCTTGCTGTCCCTATGGAGAGGGAGGGCGTTAAGATACTCGGCACATCTCCTGATTCCATTGACAGGGCAGAGGACAGAAAGAGGTTCAAGGAGCTTCTGCACAAGCTGAATCTCAAACAGCCTGAGAGCGGCACAGCAGAATCAACAGAAGAGGCATTGAAGGTTGCAAACAGTATCGGGTATCCTGTGATGGTGAGACCTTCGTATGTACTTGGCGGCAGGGCGATGGAGATCATTTATGATGATGATTCGCTCAAAGACTATATGAAGAGGGCTGTGAAAGCCTCTCCTGAGCATCCTGTGCTTGTTGATATGTATCTTCAGGATGCGATAGAGATTGACGTTGATGCAATATCAGACGGCACTGATACTGTTGTCGGCGGGGTAATGCAGCACATTGAAGAGGCTGGCATACACTCAGGTGATTCAGCATGCTCACTGCCTCCATATTCTTTGCCTGACAATATAACTGAAGAGATCAAAAAACAGGCCAAGGCGCTTGCAAAGGAGCTGAATGTAATCGGCCTGATGAATATACAGTTTGCTGTTAAAGACAATGAGATTTTCATACTCGAGGTGAATCCGCGTGCCTCAAGGACAATTCCTTATGTGAGCAAGGCAACAGGTGTTTCACTCGCAAAACTTGCAGCAAAGGTGATAGCAGGCAGGAAGCTCTCTGAGCTGGGGTTCACCAAAGAGAGGGCTATAAAACATGTGGCTGTAAAAGAGGCTGTGTTCCCGTTCGACAAGTTTCCCGGAGTTGATACCATACTCGGGCCTGAGATGAAATCAACCGGCGAGGTTATGGGAATTGATGAGAACTTCGGCCTGGCCTATGCCAAGGCGCAGACTGCCAGCTTCAACAGCATACCCACAACAGGCAGGTTCTTTATAAGCGTAAAGGAGAAGGACAAGCCTCATGCTGTCGGGATAGTGAGAAAACTGCTCAATATGGGCATACGGATTATCGCCACACGGGGCACTGCTGAATTTCTTGCTTCAAACGGAATTGAGGTGGATGTCATAAACAAGGTTGCCGAAGGCAGACCGCATATAGTTGACCTTATCAAAAATAAAGAGGTAAGTTTTATAATAAACACCGTGACAGGAGCGGCTGCGCAGCGCGACTCGCTTTCGATAAGAAGGAGCGCGCTACAGTTCAAAGTGCCGTACATAACGACAATCTCCGGCGCACATGCGGTTGTTGGCGCTGTGGAAACATTGCAGAAAAAAGAGATCAGCATAAAATCCATACAGGATTATCACAAATAGGAGGGTAACGATGGAACAGTTGATGCTGGAAATTGTAAAGGTGACTGAACAGGCTGCAATAGCTGCTGCCCGTCTGATGGGCAAAGGAGACAGAAACGGAGCTGATCAGGAAGCTGTTACAGCAATGAGAAGCGCGCTCAATGAGATTTGCATTCACGGCAGGATCGTAATCGGCGAAGGAGAGAGGGACGAAGCGCCGATGCTGTACATCGGTGAAGAAGTGGGTAAGGCGAACGACGGCGACAAGGAAGTTGACATAGCAGTGGATCCGCTTGAAGGTACAAACCTCTGCGCAACCGGCTCGCCCAATGCGCTGGCTGTTATGGCTATTGCTGAGAGAAACGGACTTCTGCACTGTCCGGACACATATATGGAAAAACTGGTTGTAAGGCCGAGCGCAAAAGGAGTTGTTGATATCAGGGCTTCTGTGAAGGACAACCTGCTGGCCATTGCAAAGGCAGAAGGCAGGGACATCGATGATCTGGTTGTTGTTATACTCGACAGGCCAAGACATGAACAGATAATCAAGGATGTAAGGGCAACCGGCGCAAGGATAAAACTTATTACAGACGGTGATATAACGCCGGCGATTGCTGCTGTTGTTGAAGGCACAGGCATTCACGCACTTATGGGAATAGGCGGCGCGCCTGAAGGCGTGCTCTCTGCTGCTGCTATAAAATGCCTCGGCGGCGAGATACAGGCCCGCATGAGATGGAGAAGTGAAGAGGAGAAAAAGAGGGCTAGCGCAATGGGCGTTGATCTCAGCGAAGACAAAGTATACACAACAGATGATCTTGCCCCGGGCAAGGATATAATTTTCGTTGCGAGCGGCGTGACAAAGGGCGACA
>JAJFVG010000023.1 GCA_021371915.1 Nitrospiraceae bacterium | reverse complement strand
TTTCTGCAAAACTACACCTACACTCATATCGATGAAAAGACCGGATATCCATTTATCTTTCTCAAAATGCCTCAAGAGAAAAATGGGCAGTGCCCTTTTCTTCAGGAATCAGGATGCAGCATATATACTGACAGGCCTGCTGCGTGCAGATATTATCCGATCGGACAGGCATCCCTGAAGAAAATGGATGAAGCTCTTGATAAACCTGTTACAGAGGAATTTTATTTTATCGTAAAAGAAGACCACTGCCTAGGATTCAATGAAGACAAGGAGTGGACTGTGGCACAATGGAGGGCTGACCAGGAAGCTGATCTTCATGACGACATGAACAGGGGATGGAAGGAAATACTCTTTTGCCGAAACCTGCCGCAGTCTGCCATGGATGAAAAAAAGCAGAAAGCATTTTATATGGCATGTTACGACATGGACAGATTCAGAAATTTTGTCTTTGACAGCAGATTTCTTGACCTGTTCGATATTGACAGCGCAAGGCTGCAAAAGATAAAGACAGATGATGTTGAGCTTATGAAGTTCGGCGTGGATTATGCAAAATATATCCTGATGATCGAGCAGACACTGAAGATGAAGGGATAAAAAAATATTTGTATAATAAACGGGCCTGCTTGTGGATAGCAGGCCCGTTTTATTAGGCGCTTAAGCCTTGGTTACGTTTGTAGCCTTGGGGCCTTTTGGACCGTCAACAACCTCAAAAAGCACAGCCTGGCCTTCAGCAAGGGTCTTGAAACCGTCTTCCTGAATGTCTGTGTAGTGTACAAATACGTCCTTCCCATCCTCCTGAGTGATGAATCCAAACCCCTTGGACTCATTAAACCATTTTACTGTTCCTTTTGCCACTTCTGCACACCTCCTGAGTGTTTTGAAAAAATTGCGGTCTTTGCACAAAAAAACCGCAAAGTCAAAAGTCTTTGCGGCCTAAATGGTACAAAAACTTCCAAACTTTCCCAATATCATACTTTAGGATAAGTCAAAAGTCAATCGACTTTTACCTGTTTCCGGGCCTCTGCCCGCCCCCTGCCTTTGCGTGTATCTGCATCATCTCTTCAGGCATTGGAGAATAGTTTATAGTATCCTCATACGCGATAACGCCTGTTGAGTAGAGGTTGAACAGCGACTGGTTCATTGTAAGCATGCCTGACCTGGACTGGCCTGTCTGCATCATCGAATATATCTGGTGCAGCTTGTCCTCACGGATAAGGTTCCTTATTGCAGGGGTCGGCAGCAGTACCTCAAGCGCAAGCGCCCTGCCCTGGCCGTCCTTCCTCGGTATCAGCCTTTGAGATATTATGCCTTCAAGCACAAAGGAGAGCTGCACTCTTATCTGATCCTGCTTGTATGGAGGGAACACGTCTATTATCCTGTTGATGGTCTGTATGGCGGAGTTTGTATGCAATGTGGCGAATGTGAGGTGTCCTGTTTCTGATATTGTAAGCGCTGCCTCGATGGTCTCCATGTCGCGCATCTCGCCTATAAGCACTACATCAGGGTCCTGCCTCAGAATATATTTAAGCGCTGAAACAAAAGAGCCTGTGTCAGAGTGCACCTCGCGCTGGTTGATAAGCGCTTTTTTGTGACTGTACAGAAACTCGATAGGATCCTCCACAGTAACAATGTGCGCCTCTTTTTCCTGGTTTATGTTGTCTATCATGGATGCCAGTGTTGTGGACTTGCCGCTTCCTGTAGGGCCTGTAACAAGCACCAGGCCGTGCTGCTTCTTCAGCAGGTCACACAGAGTCTCAGGCAGGCCGAGTTCTGCCATGGATTTGATTGAAAACGGTATCGCCCTGAACGCACCAGCAACAGCGCCCCTTTGCAGGTAAATATTCGCTCTGAATCTGCTGACACCTTTTACGCTGAATGAAAGGTCAATCTCATTGTTCTCTTCGAACTTCTTTTTCTGGGCCTCTGTCATGATGCTGTAGCAGAGATCCTTGGTCTCCTCAGGAGTGAGCGGCTGGCATGATGTCACAGGCATGAGCTTGCCCACTGTCCTGAGCCTGGGCGGGCTGCCTGTTGTGATATGAAGATCAGAAGCTCCGCTCTCTATCATAGTCCTGAGCAAATCAATAAGTGTGGACATCCAGCCTCCCTTAGTCTTCGAATGTTACGCGCAGTATCTCTTCAATCGAAGTGACGCCTTGTATAACCTTGTTAATGCCGCTCTGCCTCAGGGTTATCATACCCTGTCTTATGGCCTCTCTCTTTATATCAATTGCTGATGAGCCCTGAAGGATCAGGTCCTTTACAGGATCAGATAAGGCCATCACTTCATAAATCGCTATTCTTCCCTTGTAGCCGGTATGATTGCATGCAGGGCAGCCTGAGCCCATGTATGTAATCAGTCCCTTTATCTTTTCCTCAGAAAAGCCGATCTTCCTAAGCGCATCAGGCGAGATCTGTGCGTCCTCTGTCTTGCAGTTCTGGCATATCTTTCTGATAAGCCGCTGTGCAACAACCAGTACAACAGATGATGAAACCAGAAACGGTTCTATGCCCATATTTATGAGCCTTGTCACAGTGCTTGGCGCATCATTTGTGTGCAGGGTGCTCAGAACCAGATGGCCTGTGAGCGCAGCCTTTACAGATATCTCAGCTGTCTCGAAGTCTCTTATTTCACCAACCATTATTATGTCAGGGTCCTGTCTGAGAAATGATCGCAGCGCCGACGCGAAAGTGAGCCCTATGTCTTCTTTTATCTGCACCTGGTTTATGCCGAAGAAGTTGTACTCAACAGGGTCTTCAGCAGTCATTATGTTTACTCCTGGCTTGTTGAGCTGCGACAGTCCTGAGTAGAGCGTTGTGGTCTTGCCGCTTCCTGTAGGGCCTGTGACAAGTATCATGCCGTAAGGCTTCTCTATGCCTTCCTGGAACAACTCAAGCGCCTGCTCCTCAAATCCAAGCCTTGTGAGATCAAGCTGAAGATTTGTCTTGTCCAGTATCCTGAGAACGATCTTCTCGCCGAACATTGTAGGCAGTGTAGAGACTCTGAAGTCTATCTCCCTGTCATTGCCGAACCTTAACTTTATCCTGCCGTCCTGCGGCAGTCTGCGCTCTGATATATCCAGGTGGGACATTATCTTCAAGCGTGATGTTATGGCATTCTTTATCTTTGATGGGAGTTTAAGAACAGACTGGAGCACGCCGTCTATTCTGTATCGCACGCGCAGCAGGTTTTCAGCAGGCTCTATGTGTATATCACTTGCATGTGATTTTATGGCGTTTGTGAGTATGCCGTTGACGAGCTTGACTATCGGCGCATCAACTTCTTTTACAAGCGCGTCTGGCTTGTCATCAATAACTTTTATGTCATCCATAGCGCTGCCTATAACCTTGTTCAGGTCTTCAAGCTCTTCGCTCTGTTTGACAGGCGCTTTTGTATCACCAACCTGCACTTTTATCCTGTCTGCCTTGTCGTAATACTTGTCTATCGCCTCTACTATTGCAGACTCTGCAGCAACATACACAGAGACCTTCATGCCGGTAAGGAACCTCACATCATCCACGGCAAAGTTATTCGAGGGATCAGATACAGCCACCTTAAGAGAAGCGCCTTCTTTGGATACAGGCACCAGCAGATACCTTTTTGCTGTCTCAGCAGGTATAAGCTTCAGCACAGCAGGGTCAAGTCTGTACTCTGAAAGATTTATTGCAGGGGTGTTGTACTGTCTGCTAAGAAAAGTTATAAGACTCTCTTCATTGATGAACCCGAGTTTGAGCAGCACAGAGCCGAGGCGCTTGCCTTCGAGCCTCTGGACGCGCAAAGCCTCCTGCAGCTGAGCCTCGTCTATCAACTTGGCCTTCAGCAGAAGCTGTCCCAATAATGATGTGCCGACTGTCACGGTCTTACGATACTGCAAAATCCCATAAAAGTCAATTTATTCAAGAGGTTGCGTAAAATACGCAACCGGACACAACTAGGGCGCAAAAATACCCTTACTATTACATCGGGATTTTCCGTTTTTTTTGAACGTGATATACGTCTATGATATTTTTTCCCTGAAGAGCATCCTCAGATCATAAACCCCTGCCTCCACGCTCTTGTTCATATGGAATCCCATTGAGTGGAACAGGTGCAGCATTGGTTCATTCTCTATAAGCACTTCTGCGGTAAAGCCGTGCAAGCCGCTCTTTTTGGCAAGATATGTCAGGTAAGACAGCAGCTCAAACCCTATGCCTTTGCCCTGGTAGTCATCCCTCACGACAAATGCAACGTCAGCAGTGTGGTTGGTCTCATCGATAATATACTGTCCCATTCCGATAATAACCTCTTTGCCCTCCACCTCGATGATCGCCAGTATCACCATCTCCTTGCTGTAATCGATTGCTATAAACTTCTGTATGCGCTCATGCGGCATGTCGCGCCTTGTAGATATAAATCTGTGGTACATGCAGTCCTGCGAAAGCGCGTAGAAAAAATCCTTGAGCATATGCTCATCCGTCATCTTTACAGGCCTGAGGAATATCTGCATGCCTTTTGAAGTTATCCTGTAAGCCTCGAGTTCTTCAGGATACTGGCCGCCCTGCCCCTTCACAATGACCTGATCTTTATAGATGAGATTAAGTTTTTTGGCCTGCTCAACAAGACCTTCCCTGAACTTGGGGTGTGATATGGCTATAAGATCCATAGCCCTTTCGCGCACATTCTTGCCATGCAGATATGCAATGCCGTATTCAGTAACAACATAGTGTATATCTCCCCTTGTCAGGGTAACGCCTGCACCTTCCCTGAGGTGAGGCACTATCCTGGAAACAGAATCGTTCTCTGCCGTTGACTGCAAAGCGAGTATTGTCTTGCCTCCCTGCGAAAGCACGGCTCCGCGCATGAAGTCAGCCTGGCCGCCAACGCCGCTGTAATAGATAGTACCGATTGATTCGGCCGTGGCCTGACCGGTAAGGTCTATCTCAATCGCGCTGTTTATTGCTGTCATGTTCCTCTGTCTTGCGATTACGAGAGGATTGTTCGTATAGCTTACCGGCCTGAACTCTATAGACGGATTGTCATGCAAAAAGTCGTATGTCTTGTGCTTGCCCATGCAGAATGCTGCAACAGTCTTACCCCTGTTGAGCTCTTTTTTCGAATTATCTATCGCGCCTGACTGCATAAGGTCTATTACTCCGTCAGTCAGCAGTTCTGTATGTATGCCCAAATGCTTTTTGTTATGCAGGTGCGCGAGGATGGCATTTGGTATGCTGCCGTAACCCACCTGCAGGGTGTCTCCATCCTGCACTATCCTTGAAACATACTTGCCTATCTTCTGTGATATCTCATCAGGCGCGTCTGATGAAAACTCAAGAAGCGGCTCGTCAAACGGCACCAGAAAATCAACATCCTTCACATTGAGGAAGCCTTCGCCATGAACGCGGGGCATTTTTGAGTTGACCTGCGCTATTATCATGGCTGCTGAATCAACCGCTGCCCTCACAATGTCAACGCTTATGCCCAGGCTCATGAATCCGTGTTCATCAGGCAGCGATGTCTGCACAAGCGCCACATCTATCCTCACAAGGCCGCTGTGAAAAAGATTCGGCACAGCAGACAGAAACATCGGCGTGTAATCGGCAAGTCCGAGGTTCACTGCTTCGCGGGCATTGTCCCCGACAAAGAAAGAGTTGCGCCTGAAGTTTTCCTTGAATTTTTCATCCATGTAGGGCGCCACGCCCAGAGACCAGACCTGCAGGACTTCAGCATCAAAAAATGCCTTTGGATGTGTTCTCACATAATCAGTGAGCGCCTTTACAAGATGCTGAGGTTCGCCGCAGCCGGTGCCTATGAATATTCTGTTGCCAGGCAGTATGCGGCTGAATATCCTGTCAACAGAAGTAAACTTTTCAGGGTATTTTTTTCTCAGCCTTTCCATCTGGGCCTCCTGCGCTTATGCGTAATGACTGCGATAGCCTGCATCACCTGCCGAGAGCCTTCAGCAGCCTCTGGAAGTCGAGGCCGGCTGCCACAAGTTCCTTTGCGCGGTCTATCTTGCCCTTTTCCCTTATTCTCGTCTTTCCGATGGCTGTCTCTATTGTATCTATCACTGTAAAGGTGTCCTCACTCACTGAGATGAGCGGAACGCCTCTGGCTTCTGCCCTCTTTATTACTATATCATTTGCGTGCATTCCGCCTGTAAGTATTATGCATTTTGTGGAGGTCTCCATGGCTGCAAGCTGTATGTCAGACCTGTGCGCACCTGTTATCACAGCCTTGTTATGCTGTCTCCTGAAGTGGTTGAGCGCGCTGTCAACATCCATTGCTCCGACAGAGAAATGCTCAACAAACTCATCGAGCCTGTCTTCGCAGCAGAGTACATTGCCGCTTAACAGGTCCTTGAGCTGCCTGACTGTTATTGATTCCAGCACACTGTCCTTTGGAAATGCACCGATCAGCGGAACGCCTGATTTTTCCAAAAAGCCGCTCACCTCTGTCCTTACATAAGCAAGAGCGCTTGGCGGCACTTTGTTTATTATGCCTCCAATAACATTGTCCTTGACGATATTGGCCAGTCCGAGTATTGTGTCCGCGGTATTTTCAGCCTTCCAGTAGTCAACAACAAGCACGCGGCCCTTCAGCTCTTTTATTATCTGGAATATATCGATACCGAAAGCATAACCATTGAAGATGCTGCCTGAGCCGCCCACTATAAGCACATCCTTGCCGGACTGGGCCATAAATGCATCCATCACTGCCTTGCGCACATCATGATGGTCACCCCTCAGCAAAGATTCCTGGCTCTCGTAATTCATAACAAATGGAGATATCACATCAAGCGGTTCCTGGAGATCAAGCGCCTCTTTCATGAATATGCTGTCAGCAGCATAAAGCGCCTTGCCCACCTTTACAGGATGAGAGCCTACAGGCTTCAGGTAACCCACCTTAAATCCCTTTTCTTTAAGAGAAAGACCTATGCCCAGAGATAGAAATGTCTTGCCGGTAAAAGGCCTGTTGGATATTATGAATAACGGAATCATAGCGCTCCTCCTGAATTTAGTCGCCTATACTGCCTTTTTTGCTTCCAGAATAATCCTGGCATCAAGCGCAAAAGCGCCCTTGTGCATAACCATCAATGGATTTATATCCAGCTCATGAATTGCAGGAAAGTCCGTTACAAGCGCAGAAAGCCTCATTATGCCTTCAGCAACAGCATCCACATCAACAGGTTTCTCTCCCCTTGCTCCCCTGAGCAGCGCTGAGGTGCGTATCTCGCTTATCATGCCCTCTGCCTCAGCGCGTGATACAGGAGCTATCCTGAATGAGACATCCTTGAGCACCTCTACATATATGCCGCCAAGTCCGAACATAAGCATGTGCCTGAATGTCCTGTCATAAGTAACTCCGAGGATTACCTCCTTGCCGCCCTTTATCATCTCGTATATCATTACTCCGTTTATGAACGCATCCGGCATGAACCTCTGCACATTGGATGTTATCTCCATAAAGGCGTCCTCTGCTGCTGCCGGTGAGCTGATGTTCAGCTTTATGCCTCCTACATCAGTTTTATGCAGTATGTCAGGCGACGCGATCTTCATGGCTACCGGAAAGCCTATTCTTTCAGCAATCACAGCCGCATCCATGGCTGTTTTGGCAAGGCCTCTGTCCGGGAACGAGAACCCGTAGTGGCTGAGTATCTCCATTGCCCTGTCCTCGCCAAGCTGGTACCTGCCTTCGGACATTGCTTTATCAATGAGTGCTGAGACAGCTTCTTTGCTGCCGCATGAAAACGGCTCTTCAGCATTATCCAGACTGCGCCACCTGCTGTAGTCAGAAAGCATTCTGAACTCTTTTACAGCCACCTCAGGATATGAAAAATTGGGTATGCTGCAATCCTTCATCCTGTTTATGGATGACCGGACGCGCTCTTCGCCCATAAAGCAGGCTATCACCGGCTTGTCTGTGCTGCCGGCATTCTTTATAACAATGTCAGCCGTGTTCTCCACATCTGTTACACCCTGTGGGGTGAGTATGACCAGTAGTGCGTCCACATTGGGATCTTTAATGGCTGTCTCAATAACAACACTGTACCTCTCTGATGTCGCATCCCCGATAATGTCCACCGGATTGTATAGCGAGGCATTTGACGGCAGAGAGTTCTGCATAACGTTTATGCTCTCTTTTGTCATCTGTGGCAGGCTCACTCCGAGCTTTTCCGATGCGTCAGCAGCTATAATGCCCGGGCCTCCTGCATTGGTTATTACAAGCAGCCTGTTTCCCTGCGGAAGCCTGCCTCCTGCAAACACAAGCGCTGTGTCAAAAAGGTCCTGTATGCCTTCTGCCTTGATTATCCCTGACTGCCTGAACGCTGCCCTGAATGCTGTTTCTGAGCCTGCGAGCGCTCCTGTGTGTGATGAAGCAGCCCTTGCACCAGCCTCAGTGCCGCCTGATTTGAGTATTATTACAGGCTTCTGTTTTGTGGCTTTTTTTGCAGCCTCCAAAAAGGCCCTGCCGTCAACAACATCCTCTATGTATCCCAGGATCACATCTGTTTCAGGATCATTGACAAGATACTCCATGAAATCCACCTCATTGAGGTTGGCCTTGTTACCGAGGCTGATGAATTTTGAAAAGCCTATTTTATTGCCTATTGCCCAGTCGAGTATGGCTATGCCTAACGCACCTGACTGGGAAAAAAATGCAATCCTGCCTTTTGGCATCATACCCGCAGCGAATGTAGCGTTCATGCTGTTGGCAGTGTTTATTATGCCAAGGCAGTTCGGGCCGACAATGTTTATTCCCTTTTCTCTTGATATGCGTTTAAGCTCCTCTTCAAGCTGCATGCCCTCTTTACCGGCCTCTTTAAAGCCCGCGCTTATGATAATGGCTGCCTTTGCTCCTGCATCAGCAGACTCTATTAGAGCAGCAGGCACATGCCTGGCCGGTATAACAATAACAGCACAGTCTATGCCCCCATCGATGTCAGAAACACTGCGATAGGTTTTGAGTCCGAGTATTTCTGCTGCAGAAGGGTTTACAGGGCATATCCTGCCCCTGAAGTTGTAGGTAAGGAGATTATTCAATATGGAGTGTCCCACTTTGGCAGGATCAGCTGATGCGCCGATTACAGCTATTGTATCCGGTTCAAAAAGAGGGGTCAGCATTAGATAAGTTTAACCTCACTCAACTTTATGGTCAAGGTTAATTTATTTTACGCTTTTCCAGTACTTTTCCGTGCATTCAGGACATATGCCGTGAGTGAACTCTACTTCTGAATGCTCTGAAATATATTCCTCTATCATGCTCCAGAAGCCCTGGTCATCTCTTATTTTTTTGCAGGATGCGCATATGGGGATCAGGCCCTTCAAAGTTTTTATGTTTGCAAGAGCGTCCCTCAGCTCTCTGATAAGATGCTCCCTTTCAGCTTCTGCCTGCTTCTTTTCAGTAACATCAAAACCTGTTGTTATTATGAACTCAGGCCTTCCCTTATGGTCGCGCAGCACTGTATTGGTCAGCGAAACTACTATCTTCTGTCCATCTTTTGTGACCCAGCATTTTTCACCGGATTTGAGTCTGGCAACATCAGGCAGGCACTCAAACTCGCTTTTCAGCTCAGCAGCGTTTTCAGGCATAAGCAGTTCCCAAAGATATGTGTCGCGCACATCATCTGTACTGTATCCTGTTGCTTTTTCGCATGCATTGTTCAGCATTACTATTTTGCCGTGCCTGTCCAGCGCTATGACAAAGGCGTTTATGGTGTTCATGACAGCTGTCTTGAACTTGTGCTGTCTGTCGAGCTTCCTGAAGAGCATTTTGTACGGATTCACCAGAGCTGTCCGTATTATCACGATATAAAACAGATAAAAAGAACACATCTTGACCAGGTGGCCAACAAGGTTGTACCGGTCATAAACATATGCGTAGGCAGTAAAGAATATGCCGCTTGCAACAGACAGGCAGATCGCTGTCACCAGCATTAACAGCACAGGCCCCTCGAAATACTCTCTCTTCTGGTACAAAAACCAGGCTGCCAGCAGCTGCATAACCGCCACTATATATTCACTCCGTATCTTGAACGCAGTAAGTCCGGTGCCTGCGACATAGGCATCAGGAAATATATGAAAATAAAAAACAGATACAAAGAACATTATTGTCGCTATCCCGTAAACAGCAAACGTGATATGCGGATACAACTTTCTGTTTATAAAAAAGACAGCGGCAACCAGAGACAATGCCTGCATGTACCTGCCGAATATCCATAGCTGCGTTGCAAGATTTGCATTCGATCCGTTGAACACATTCATCCCTTCGTATGCAAACATATGGACAAGGTCCACAAGCGCTATAAAAAAGAATGATATGCCGACAAGCAGCATATAGTTATTTTGCATGAATCTGCGTGTATTCCAGGCAATAGCAAACATGCCGAACGCTATGACTATGCTGAACATCTCTGACAGGCTGTGGAAAAGGAGATAGCTGTGAAAGCTTGTGAGATATGTCAAAAGGATAAATAAAAAGAATATCGGACTATGCTTGAAGGCGATCTTCAACATGCCCACATGATTGCTCAACTTCAGCCTCCATTACGCAGGATCAGTCAGACCTGCCTCTGTAAAGCCTCTGGTTCTTAACAAGCAGCTGTCGCACCTTCTGCAGACAGCATACCCTGATACTGTTGGCTGTGGGTCGTAACAGCTCCAGGTGAGCGCGTAGTTCAGCTTGAGATTGATTCCGGTTTTTATTATATCTGACTTTGACATTTTTAGCAGGGGAGCCCTGATCCTGAATCTGCTCCTGCCTTCAACAGCAGCCTTTGTTGCCAGATTTGCCATACTTTCAAAGGCTTTGAGATACTCTGGTCTGCAATCAGGATAACCGCTGTAATCCACGGCGTTTGCGCCTATGAAAATATCTTCAGCCCCGAGCGCCTCTGCCCATCCCAAAGCAAATGACAGGAATATGGTGTTGCGCGCAGGCACATATGTTACAGGTATCGAAGAGCCGTCAGGGAGCTTGTCTTTTGGCACATCGATGTCTGATGTAAGGGCTGATCCGCCGATTCTGCCCATGTCGAACTTTATTACAAGGTGTTCTTTTACTTCAAGGTACGCTGCAAGTTTTTTTGCAGACTCAAGCTCGATCACGTGTCTTTGTGCATAATCAAAGCTCAGGGCATAAAGTTCATATCCTTCTGACTTTGCTATTGCTGCCGAGGTTGCTGAATCAAGCCCGCCGCTCAGGAGAACAACAGCTTTTTTCATCACTTCTCCGGCTTTTTGAAGCCGCCCTCCTGGCCTTTTGCGAGCCGCTTGATGTTGTCAATATGCCTGATGAATATAAGCGCGCTTATCACGAAAGCGAAGATTATGTTCAGAGCAGTGTTGTCCAGTACAAAAAAGATCAACGGCAGCGCTGCAAAGGCCGACAGCGCGCTTAGAGAGGATGTCTTAGACCATTTCATCACCATGAGCCAGACCATCGCTGTGAATAACCCCACATACGGAGAATAGGCGAGCAGCACGCCAAGGCTCGTGGCAACTCCCTTGCCGCCCCTGAACTTCAGAAACACTGAAAAATTATGTCCGAATATGGCTGAAAGACCGACAACAGCGAGTTCAGGCTGCTGAAGCTTCAGCAGAATTCCGATTACAACAGGGATGGCGCCCTTGACAATATCTCCGATAAGGGTGAAAAGCGCTGACTCCTTGCCAACGCTCCTCATAACATTGGTTGCGCCTATGTTGCCGCTGCCTGTACTCCTGATATCAATGCCCTTGGCCTTTGCTATCAACAGGCCTGTTGGTATGGAGCCGGCCAGAAACGCAAATACCGAGAGTATAAACACTGTCATTGCACTTTCTTCCAGAACAGCACTGTGTATCTTACGCCTGAAAATACCGCCAGCACTGCTGATATGTAGATCAGCACAAGACCTATATCATAAAAGTCGAGCTCACCGATGCCGCCCGGCAGAAGCAGAAATATTATCGCAGCCATCTGCGCTGCTGCCTTCCATTTTCCTCCTGCGTCAGCAGGTATCACAATGTCTTTTGACAGGGCAACAGCCCTCAGACCTGTAACAACAAACTCGCGCACTATTATCACAACAGCTATCCATACTGAGATCAGCACCATATCGACCAGCAATATGAGCGCTGATATGACCAGAAATTTGTCTGCTATGGGATCGAGTATTATGCCGAACTTGGTTATCTGTCCTGATCTTCTCGCAAGATATCCGTCAAGGAAATCCGTGACAGATGCTATCTGGAAAATGCCTATGCCCAGCAGCGGGCTTTGCGGGGTTATGATCAGAAAAAACGGTATGAGTATTATCCTGCTGAATGTGAGCAGGGTGGGCAGATTAAGCTTTATTGTAGCCATCTATAAACGCCTTCCACTTTCCGCTCGATTTAAGGATAAGCTCACAGACCTCGCGCACAGCGCCCCTGCCTCCATTGTTTTTTGTCACATGGTGCGCAGCAGACTTGGCCTCTGCAACAGCATCTGCAACAGCTATCGCGAGCCCTACCCTTATTAAGACCGGAATGTCCACAACATCATCGCCGACAAATGCGACCTCATCTTTCTTCAATCCATATTTTCCGTATATTTTTGAGAGCGCATCTGTCTTTACCTTATAGCCCTGGTGCACCTCTTTTATGCCGAGGTCTTTGGCCCGCCTTGCAACAACCTTTGACTCCCTGCCGGTGATTATGCCAACAGCAATGCCTGCCTTTTGCAGCATCTTTATGCCATGGCCGTCCCTCACATTGAAGACCTTCAGCTCATTGGCGTTGTTGTCGAAGATTATCCCGCCGTCCGTCATCACGCCGTCAACATCAAGGATAAGCATCTTTATCTTTGCTGCCTTTGCTGCAAGTTCTCTTGCTGAAAGTTTTTTAACCGTGCCGCTCATGCTATGCCTTTCTTAAGAATATCGTGCAGATGTATTATGCCCTTTGGCCTGCCGGTCTCATCAGGCACAACAAGGGATGTTATCGAGTACTGCTGCATAACAGCCAGCGCCTTTGCTGCAAGCTCTTCTTCATCAATCAGCTTCGGATCTTTTGTGAGGGCATCCTTCACGCTCATATCGAAAAAGTCCTTGCCCCACTTCTGGAGGCCGCGCCTTATGTCGCCGTCTGTAAGCACCCCGGATATTTTGCCGCCCTTGTCAGGAGCAACAGCAAGGCCAAGACGTTTTGATGATATAACAATTACTGCCTGGGCAATGGATTCATGAGGCGATATCAGAGGCAGGTCAGCGCCTGTATGCATCAGGTCCTTCACTTTTATAAATAGCCTCTTGCCGAGGCTGCCTCCAGGATGAAATGCCGCGAAGTCCTCTTCCTTGAACCCGCGCTTTGTGAGCAGAGCCACTGCAATCGCATCACCCATCGCAACAGCAGCTGTTGTGGATGCTGTCGGCACTATGCCCATGGGACATGCCTCGCAGCTGACAGACACATCGAGATTAACATCGGCAGATTTTGACATTGTTGATTCAGGATTGCCTGTCATTGATATGAACTTTACGCCAAAACGCTTTATGAACGGCACGAGCTGCGCTATCTCTTCTGTCTCTCCGCTGTTGGATATGCCGAGTATCACATCATCTGAAGTGACCATGCCGAGGTCTCCATGCGATGCCTCAGCAGGATGCATGAAAAAGGCAGGCGTGCCTGTTGATGCCAGGGTGGCTGCTATCTTTTTGCCAATTAAACCGGACTTGCCCATGCCTGTTACCACAACCCTGCCCTTGCAGCTGTAAATTATTTCAACAGCATTTTCAAAACTTTCATCAAGCTTGCCTATCAGCGCTGCCACTGCGTCAGCCTCTGTCTTCAGCACCTTCCTTGCTATCTCAATACTCGACATTTTACCCTTCCGCCATATCTTAGTAGTCAAACTGGCACCTCACCCATCCGGGAGGTACGCTGTTCCTGTGAGCCTTGTCTTCAAGCGCATCCAGCTTTGCCTGCGCCTCTTTGAGGTCTTTTTCAGCTTTCAGCTTTTTCTTCTGCGCGCTCTTTATTTTTTTATTGGTTATTGGGAAAACAGACTGCTGCTCTTCCAGAATTCTGTCGGCCTGCTTGATATCTTCCTGCGCCTTTGCTATCTGCTTTCTGTATTTTTCACCCTCATCGCACCAGCGCTGTCTGTCCATGTTTTTGGACTTCTTTGGTGCAGCATGATCCTTTTTCTGTACGGTCTGATTATCAATAACAGTGCCGCCTTTTTTGTATCTCTCCAAATCCTCGTCAGTAAGCACAGCGCTGCTGCTGACAGAGCAGTATCCGAACACAATGATGGAAAGCAATGCGAAGTATTTGGTGTTCATAGTCATCCGTGAAGTGAAATGTGATCAAATAAAGCCTTCATCTTTTTTACAAACATCTCCATCTTATCGAGACTGATCATGTTGGGCCCGTCGCAGAGCGCTTTTGAAGGGTCAGGGTGCACCTCCATGAAAAGTCCGTCCGCACCGGCTGCTATGGCTGCCTTTGCCAAAGGTTCTGCAAATTCGCTCTGCCCGCCTGAACATGACCCCTGGCCTCCGGGCAGTTGAAGACTGTGGGTGACATCGAATATCACAGGATACCCGAATGCCTTCATAACAGGAAAAGACCTGAAGTCAACCACAAGATTGTTGTAGCCAAAGCATGTGCCGCGGTCTGTCAGAGTGAGTTGCCTGTTGCCTGTTGAGATAAACTTCTCCACTGTGTTCTTCATGTCCCACGGTGAGAGGAACTGGCCTTTTTTAATGTTTACAGCCCTGCCTGTCTCTGATGCAGCGAGTATTATATCTGTCTGCCTGCACAAAAAAGCAGGTATCTGGAGGATGTCCACAACCTTTGCAGCCTCAGCTGCCTGGCCTGGCTCATGTATGTCAGTAAGCACCCTGACTCCGAGACGGCTTTTGACCTGCGCGAGCATGTCCAGCCCTTTTTCAATGCCAGGGCCCCTGAAAGATGATACGGATGTTCTGTTCGCCTTGTCGAAAGAGGATTTGAATACAAAATCCACATCAGCGGCTCCGCAGATATCCCTCAACCTCTCAGCAGTGCTGAAGGTTATATGCTGATCCTCGATTACGCAAGGCCCGGCGATGATCAGGAGTTTTTTTGCGTCTGCCATCAGATAATCCCTCCGCATACAATATCAACTTCCGCTTATTATACCACCAAATTATTGAGCTTTGTTGCTGTATTGCTGCGCTCCTGCTGACGTCAAACCAAGCCTGTTTTAACCTCTTTCCATACAGCCACCTGTAAGAAATGACAGTAGTTCAAAAACAAAACAAATGCGACCCTTAAAAAAGGGGGGCGCATGTACGAGACAATTTGCTTTAAGGAAGACCGATACTTTGTTAAAAATCTGTCCGGTTCAACAGAGCTGTTTCTTGCTGGCCGACTCAGGCATCAGGTATTTGCCGAAACGCTGAAATGGATACCTCCCAAAGATAATGCGCTGGATTTCGATGAGTACGATAAGTACGCAGTGCATTTCGGGGTGTTCAACAACAGCGAGCTTACATCCTATATGCGGCTTATCATGCCTGAAGACGAGTTCATGATCGAAAAAATAGAAGCCTTCAAAAGGCTGCTGCCTCCGGGTTTTTCACTTATAAAAGACTCCGCTGCAGAGATATCGCGATTTTGCACGAGGACAGACTGCAGAAATACCAGAGCAAAGGCAAATGACAGGTATTTTTTCCAATCACTCTGTCTCAGCAAGGGCGTATACCACTGGTGCAGACTTAACAACATCAGATATCTTTATGCGATCACCGAATACAAAATATTCCGCCTGTTCAAAAACTATGGGTTCCCGTTCAAAACAATAGGGACAGATTTTCATATAATGCCTGACGGCACAAGGGTTGTCGTAATGATCCTGGACTGGAAAGAGTTTGAATATCTCTCACAGATGCAAAACAGGGAGGCGCATGAATGGATTACAGAATGTCCTCAATACTCACCAGCCCGTTTGCAACTGCAACAGCGATCAGTTGAGGCCGGTTTACTGCATCCAGCTTAGCGCACAGATTGCTTATATGAAAATTTACGGTTCTTTCGGTTATGTTGAGAATGGCTGAAATATCCCAGGAGGTCTTGCCGTTGCATAGCCATTTAAGCACCTCCTGCTCTCTTTGGGTCAGATGATATTGGTCCTGCGGTTTTGCGCTCATCAACAGGTTATTGAGATGCGGCACAGTATGTTTAAGCACTGCATCAGTCCTTTTGTTGTACTGCATATCGCGGCCGGCTATTGAAAAAAGACTGCCGCCAGCCTTGCCGGGCATCTGGTATCCGTAGGTGCATCCCTTTGTGAGATCAAAATCCGATGTGATGGATGCGAACCTGCTGTCAGGAGGATGCTCGCGGTATGTATCCTCCCAGCGCTGATAACCAAACTCGGAAAAATTCCTTATCATCACAGGATCAATCCTGTAGAGGGCTTCTCCCTGATAAGTCTTTATATACTCAACCGGATAATTGAAGTTGTATGCCTCAAACGATTTTACTGCATTGTCAATGTCCGTATGGGTAAAGACATTGGGCGCAGGTACAGGCGCTGTCCTTGACAGGCTACGGCGGCCAAGCACTGAAATAGCATAATTGAAATCAATGATCTTCTGGAGTGATGCAACGGATTTGAAATATTTTTCTTCAACTGTGGCAGCATCCGAACGATAACACATGTTTATCGTCTCGAGGATTGACACACAGTCATTTTTGGAAAGCAGCCTGTTGAGCATACTCTCACCCTAAAAAACCGTTGAATTAATAAGGACGCAATTTCTGCAATGGACTATTGTTTCTCAAGGAAGATTAACGTATTGGCAGGCAGGCAGTCAATCATAATATCAAAAAACAGTACGCTTAAACTCAGGGGCTATTCAGGGCAGTCGGGACTGTTGTCATAATGTTTGTCCTGCCTGACGGAAAACCTGAAGGTTACCCTTCCGGCATTGCCGCTGAATGAGCAGGAACACTCGGAAACAAGCCATATGCCGTAATTGAGGTCCGAGCATCCCATTATTCTGTGTATTATCACGCTCAACACAGGGGCAAGTCTCCCGATAGCACGAACGCATGGGACTGCTGTGGACTCTTCCGTAACAAAAACAATAGGCACCAAAGGATCATTTATATAATCGGAATAGAGAGACCTCTCTGCTTCATTGAGGGTTTTGTGCAGAATATTCGGCTGAAGGTTTTTTTTGAAGCTTTTTGTCACGACATCTTCATTAATACGTTGAACATGCATAGGCCTGAATACATACTTGTCACCGGGTTTTATTCCTGCTGCGCAGGAATGTGATGATGCAACATTGACATCCAGCCTGTATCTTGAAAACACCCTTTTGAAAGAGGCACTATCCTGATCATCTTGCTTGCAGCCTGCATCAGCTCTAAGCTTGTTAATGATTTTCCTGCAATCCTGATATTCCATTTTATTCATCCTTGTCATATAAATTTTGCGCTGTGAATTTAAAAAGCAGATTTGTTATAACACCCAAATGCCATTGCCGCAACCTGTAAGAAATTACAGGTACGCGAAAACAGGCTGGAATCATAGGATAATTTCAGGATTGCTTAACAGAACGACGCAGATGCTTCTCGATCTCGATGAGTACAAAGGCAGCCAGAGACATGCTGATTATTCTGGCCCATGCCTCAATCTCAACAGGTGCGCTCTGAAATGCAGCGTTCATCAAAGGCAGATAAGTGTAGAGCATTTGCAGACTGGTCATGGCAAGCACACCGCCCCATATCCACATATTCGAAAACAATCCGAGCTTGAACGGTGAACTGGTGAGTGAGCGGCAGTTAAACAGGTAAAAGAGCTCGACCATCACGAACACATTCACAGCCGCTGTTCTTGCCTCTTTAATATCAGCGCCATGTGCAAGCTCCCACTCAAATAGTCCGAATGCGCCGACAAGCAGAAGTGTGCTGACAGTTATAATGCGCATAATCAGTTCCCGTGTGAGTATGGGTGCTTGGGGGTCGCGCGGCTGCCGCAGCATTATGCCAGCCTCCTTTGGTTCAAAGGCGAGCATAAGGCCGAGCAGCACTGCTGTGGTCATGTTTATCCAGAGTATCTGAACAGGGAGTATAGGGAGGGTGACTCCTGCAAATATGGCAGCAAGTATTACGAGCCCTTCCCCTATGTTTGTAGGCAGTGTCCATATGATAAATTTTGTGAGGTTGTCAAAAACACCGCGGCCTTCTTCAACCGCTGCCTCGATCGATGCAAAGTTGTCGTCAGTAAGAACCATATCAGCAGCTTCTTTGGCAACATCAGTGCCTGTTATGCCCATCGCAACTCCGATGTCAGCCTTTTTGAGAGCAGGCGCATCATTGACTCCATCGCCTGTCATTGCAACAATATTGCCGCTCTTCTGAAGGGCTTCCACAAGTCTCAGTTTTTGTTCAGGAGAGACCCTCGCAAACACAGATGTCCTTGCAGTAACATGTACCAGATCAGAATCAGCTATTTGTTCAAGCTCTTTGCCTGTAACAACGCTTACCGGGCTATCGAGACCTATTTGTGCTGCTATCGCAGAGGCTGTGAGCGCATGGTCTCCTGTTATCATCTTTATCTTTATGCCTGCTGTGTAGCAGGCCCTGATAGCTGCTATCGCATCCTGACGCGGAGGGTCTATCATGCCCTGAAGCCCAAGAAAAACAAGACCGGATTGCATGTCTTCATGGTGCAGTCTGTCAGCAGATGAAGCGAGCTCTTTTTTTGCAAATGCGAGCACACGCAGTCCCTTTGCTGCCATCTGCTCCATCGCTTTGAGCACAACATTCTTATCCAGTGCGGATATCTGTCCTGTGCTGTTCAGCATTGATTCGCTTCTATGCAAAACAGCCTCAACCGAGCCTTTTACATACGCTATTGCTGAGCCTCCATTTGCAGCAGCATGCAGAGTAGCCATGTACTGGTGCTGCGACTCAAACGGGATGGCATCAATTCTCCGGCGCTCCGAGTTGAGCCCATCCTCTGAAAGTCCGGCCTTGCGTGCAGACACAATCAGGGCAGCTTCTGTTGGGTCTCCCTGTATGTCCCATCTTCCATCCGCCTCAAAGAGTCGGCTGTCATTGCAGAGCATGCCTGCGCGAAGGCACTCATCAAGCGCAGGCGATTTCGCACTCTCTCCAGAGTCCTTCATTGTTACTGAGCCTGAGGGATTGTATCCTGATCCTGACAGCTCAAAGCCTTCGCCTCCTGCTGTCACTTCCTGCACTGTCATCTGGTTTTCAGTAAGAGTGCCTGTCTTGTCTGAGCAGATAACCGTTGTGCTGCCGAGCGTCTCTACAGCAGGCAGCTTTCTGATTATTGCCCTCTTTTTTGCCATGCGAGCAACGCCGATGGCAAGGGTTATTGTGATGGCAGCAGGCAGGCCTTCGGGTATCGCGCCCACAGCAAGCGCCACAGCAGCCATGAACATGTCGAATGCTGCCTGCCCTCTGATTATTCCTACAATAAATGTGAGCGCACCCAGGCCGAGTATCACATATAGCAGCAGATGACTGAACTTTGCCATCTTTTTGGTTAGTGGTGTCTGCATCTCTTCTGCTGACTCTATAAGCTGCGATATGCGTCCCACCTCAGTAGCATCACCGGTTGCGACCACAATGCCTTTGCCGCTGCCATAAGTCACAAGAGTGGATGCATAGCCCATGTTATGCCTGTCAGCAAGCAGTGCATCATGCCTCAGCGCATCAGGACTCTTCTCTGATGCAACCGACTCTCCTGTGAGCGCAGACTCATCTATCTTCAGCTCCCGTGTATACACAAACCGCAGATCAGCAGGCACCTTGTCGCCGGACTGGAGCAGCACCATATCACCAGGCACAAGCTCAGATGCCGGGATGCGCGTTTTAGCGCTGCCGCGCAGGACAGTCGCCTCTGTTGTCATTGTCTTTGCAAGGGCCTCCATTGCCTGAAGAGCCTTAGCCTCCTGCACAAACCCGATAATCGCGTTTACCAGCACAACTCCGAATATTACTCCAGCATCAACCCACTCCTGAAGCGCTGCTGTCACAACAGCAGCTGACATCAATATATAAACCAGCGGCTGATGAAACTGAAGCAGAAAACAGACCAAGGCACCTTTCTGCTTTTTTGTTGTGAGCAGGTTCGGACCGAACTGTTCTTTGCGGCGCCCCACCTCAAACAGATCAAGGCCATTATCAATATCAGTGCCGAGCAGCTCTGCCGACTCCTCAACAGGCAGGTGGTGCCAGTGTTTGCTGATAAGCGTATCTGTTGAATAGATCATATCCAGGCATCTCCAGTTGTATTAAGAATATAGAACAGTTTGACATATTTGTTCAGTGCAACAGAAATGCGTTTTTTAACCCAAACAGGCCCTACTTGACATTGACTGATAATATGACACACTTAAAATATCAGGTTGCATTTGACTACAGAAAGGAGGCGGGAATGCTCTGGACCATCTTTGTGATCTTGATGATCTTATGGCTCCTGGGACTGATCAGCGGTTACACCATCGGCGGATTTATACATGTCCTGCTTGTCATCGCCATCGTTGTTGTGCTCATCCGAATCATTCAGGGCCGCAAACCATTTTAACAGGTCAGTTCTTCTATTAAAAATCTCAGTCTTGATTGCCGGCCTAGCAAAATGCGGGTGCAAACAATGTATCAACTTCGCACCTTAAAATCAGGAGGAAAACGATGAAAAAAATTATACTTTTAACTGTGTTAATTGTTTTTGGGTTAGCCTTGCTTTCAGGATGTGCGGCGCTCAAGGGAGAGACAACCGGTGAGTATATAGATGACTCAACGATCCATACGAAAGTGACTTCAGTAATAGTTAAAGACCCGGATGCTCATTATTTGAAAATTGATGTAACAGTGACACAAGGGGACGTTGTTCTCCAGGGCTTTGTGAACAGCAGGGAGACTGAAACACGGCTTATAGAGAAAATAAAGGAGATTAGAGGCGTTAAATCCGTAAAGAGTCTTCTGAAGATTGAAGCAAAGAAATAAAATAATATGATCAGCAACAGGATGGAGGCGAATCACAAAAAATGATGCCGGTTGGCCCATTGATGATCGAACACAGACTCATTGAAAGAATGATCGTTGTCATGAGTAATGAACTGGAACGCATCAGAGCCTCATATTCGGCGAACCCATTTTTTATCCATACCATTGTGGACTTTATGATGACGTATGCAGACCAGTGCCATCATGGGAAAGAGGAGAACATTCTTTTCAGGGAATTAAAAAAGAAAAACTTGTCTCAGGAACACATAAACACAATGGATGAATTGGTTAAAGAACACATTTCAGCTCGGCAATACGCAGGCAAGCTTGATGAAGCAAACAAGCGCTATTTAAAAGGCGATATCCAAGCCCTGCCTGCAGTTATGGACTGCTTGTCTTTTTTTGTTGTTTTTTATCCAAAGCACATTGAAAAGGAGGACCGGCATTTTTTTCTTCCGGTGATGTCTTATTTTTCTCAGGAAGAAAAAACCTCGATGCTGCAGGAGGGCTTTTTATTAGATCAAAACCTTATTCACGACAAATACAAAAAAGTTGCAAGTCTTGCTGAGAGTTCCTATAAATGAACCTCGTATATTAGTGGTGCAGTATGCCTGCATCACTAAACTGTCTATTGCAGTCACGATGCAGAAGATCTTTTTGGCAAAGTGAAATAAAATATCGCTCCTTCCTCTGGTTTGCCCTCTGCCCAGATGCAGCCGCCGTGCCTGTCTATTATCCTTTTGCTCAAGGCCAAACCCACTCCAGTGCCTTCAAATTTTTCTGCTGGATGCAGACGGCTAAAAAGGCCGAACAACCTCTCTGACTGCTCACTGTCGAAACCCACGCCATTGTCCCTTACAGAATATATAGTTTCCCCTTCCTTATCCTCTCCGTTTATTCTTATTTCAGCTATTTCACGCTGTGCAGAATATTTGACAGCGTTTGAGAGCAGATTCAGCACTACCTGGCGTATAAGGGCCTCGTCGCCCCAGGCAGATGGCAGCTTTTTTACATTGAATTGCACTGTCCTGTTTCCAGCAGTGATCTTGATATCTTCCATTGCGCTTTGGAAAAGCGCGTTCATATCTATATCAGACTTCCTCACCTCTCTGGTGCTCGCATGGCTGAAGGCAAGCAGATCCTTGATGAGCTGGGTCATCTTTGCAGCCTGGTCAACAATGACTGCAAGTTTTTCCTTTGCATCATCGCTAAGCCTGTCACCAGACTTTTTCAGTAAATTTTTGGCAAACCACTCTATAACAACAAGCGGCTGTCTAAGGTCGTGCGATACTGAATAGCTGAAGCTCTCCAGATCCTGATAAGACTTTTTAAGATGTTTATTAGCCTGCTCCAGCTCTTTTGTTCTCAGGTGCACGGTAACTTCAAGCTGTTCACGATATTTTTTCTGCTCTTCCTCATCTCTCTTGTGCCAGATCAGAAGCACACCCAATCCGGCTGCAAGCAGACAAAGGCCGACCACCACCATAACATTCCATAAGCGCACTTTAATAGGAGCGTACACCTCTTCTTTATCCACCTTTGCTACAATGCCCCACGACGTATTAGGTACGGATCGCATTGCCGCGAGCACCTCGATACCCCGATAGTCAATGCCCTCAAAAATACCTTCCTTGCCCTTTACCAGCATGGCTGCCGGTAGATAAGGTTTGCTTATCGGCAACTTGAATTTAAGCGCAGTCCCTTTTACATGACGAAGATCGTTCAGATACAGCACCTCATTTTTTTCACGCCGGACAAGCATTGTCTCGGCAGTCTGGCTCGGAGTGGGCCATTTCTCGATCAAGGGATAAAGAAAAAGATACGGATCGATTCTCAAAAGGAAAACTCCCAGCATTTCGTCTTTATCTTTGCTCATAATCGGCACAACAATGCTAAAACGAATCCTGCTCACCACCTTGCTGCGATAGAGATCAGAGAAAATAATATTTCTTGTTTTCAATGCGCTCGCGATCAGCATCTTCGCATCAGGCCCGACGGATCCTGTTCTTTGAGCTACAGACAATAAAATGTTTCCGTTTATATCAAGCAAAAGAATGTCGTCGTATTGATAGGTCTCCTTGAATGAGGCCATCCAGGCAAGAATATCCCTTCTCTCCCTGGTCTTCTCTGAACTCTGAAGCATATGCTTTATCTGGGGAGCCAGCAAGAAATTGTCACGGAGAGTTGCAGCGTCTGCCAAACGTTCTTTGCGCCAGTTTACGATCTGACTCACCTTTAGATCAGCAATAGCCAGAAGCTCATTCTGTTTGTCCTTCTTGATCTCTTTCTTCTGTATCGAGTAGTGATAAAATCCGGCTGAAGCTACCAAAAGAACGAGTATGAGAAAGATAAGACCCAACTGAAAGGGCATGTTACGAAATAATCTCGGCATCAGGGTCGTCCGGAGAAGGCATTGCTGACTGATTGTCTTTGTTTTGCCGCTGCATTTGCGCCAATCGAAGTCATAACAGCACTTGCTCCTCTTGGAAACATGGATAGTAAAATTATATCACACTAAGCAAGTGCTCTCTGATGTGCCTTTTACGGTTTTTTCAGAATTCAGTGAAGTGAAGGAGCTTCATGTGTCCATCATTTCCACAAGATCATCCTATCCAGATCATCTTGTCAAAATCATTCATGCCCTCGACAATATGGTTTGTTGTTCCTCTGTGGCCGACCTTCAGCTCGCTCTCAAGGTTATAGTGCTTCAGACAAGTGCCGCAGGAATAGATTTCAACGCCCATTGCCTCGATTTCTTTGATGATCGGCCAGATTTCCGTATTTGTAGCTGTCAACTTCACCCCTGCATTCATAAAGAAGATGGTGTGAGGAACCTGCTTATAGGTCTTCATTGTCTCAAAATAGGCCTTCATTAAAATCTTGCCGAGGTCCTCTTCTTTTCCCATGGTATCAGTTGCAACTACAAGCAGCACGGCTTTGCCGGTTTCAATTGGTTGATTATTATCAGCAGAAGGTATGCAGGTGTATCCCTTGACTATCTTGACCTTCCAGTCCTTGCCCTCTCGTGCAGTCTCCGAGTAAAAGGCATTTCTTTTTGCAAACCATGCCAGATTGTCTGCTGATGCCTCATTATCAACAATCACCTCGATAATGCCTTCTGTCATTTTCGACAGGGCTTCCTCAGCCATCATCACAGGCTTGGGACAGCCCTGATTCCTTGCGTCAATAATCATATCAGCCTCCTATCTCTCCACCTGCAGTCCCGCCTCTTTCCAGTCTGCAAAAATTGCCTGAAAAATATTAGGGTATGCCAGCTTCACTAATTTTTTATACGCAGTGTAGCTCCTTCCTCCACTATTGCAATAGACAATTATCTTCTTTTCCTTCGGCAGGATTTCAGACCTTGTTGCAAACGTCTCAACAGAAATATTTATTGCGCCTGGGATATGTCCTTCTCTGTATTCAGTTTCATCCCTGACATCTACAATGACGAAGTCTTTAGCGCCGTTGTCTATAAGTTGTTTCAGCTCAGCCGGCTTGAGCTTGGCTGTCTCAATCCTCTTGCTGTAGTTGGGGCCAGCTGTAATCGGCAGGGTCTTTTCCTCCCATACAGGAAATCCTTCTGCATAAAGCAGAATATTTGTATAGCCGAGAGTTGTAGACTTTTTCGCGACCTTTTTGCTTTTTCCGCACTTTACCCCATTGCAATATATGATTAACAGAGCACTCTTGTCGACTGGCAGTTGTGATGCCTGGGTCTCAAAACCTTTTTCAGTAACGTTAATCGCTTTCACTATATGGGCCTCGTTGTATTCTTCCTTAGTGCGTGCATCAATAAGCGTGAAATTCTTCTTGTCATCGAACATTGCCTTAAGCTGTGTGGTGTCGATAACTTTGTAGTCGGCAGAAGCTGCCTGTGCTGCAAGGATGAGCAGAATCATCAGGAAAAAACCTGTTATGCTCCTATGAAGTTTCATTGTGAGCCTCCTTTATGTTTTGATCTGAATTTGCAATTAACTTTTATTGTCAGTGAGAGCTGCGGTTGTTCCATCTTCTCCGTACAGCGCTGCTCCGAGTGCGCCTACAATGTCCGGAGGATCAGGAACCAGTATATTTACACCAAGTCTTTCTTTGAGGAGATTCACAGCAGCAGGATTCTTTGCAACACCTCCTGTAAAGACTACTGAATCGCCATAACCAATGCGGGCAAGCATTGCGATAAGTCGCTCGATTACCGAGATATGCACGGCCTTTGCAATATCAGCAGGTGCAGCCCCGTGATTTTTGAGTGAGATTACCTCTGATTCAGCAAAGACAGTGCACATATTGCTGATCCTGACATCATTCATGCCGCGCATGGCTGCTGTTCCAAATTCTGAAAGGCTGTATCCCAGTGATGCGGCCATGATCTCAAGGAACCTGCCTGTTCCGGCAGCGCACTTGTCATTCATCTGAAAGTTCTGCACCCTGCCGATCTGGTCGAGCGCTATTACCTTGGTGTCCTGTCCGCCTACATCAAGAATCGTTCGGCAATCGGAGAAAAAATAACGGGCTCCGGTGGCGTGGGCCTTTATCTCGGTTATGACATCATCCGCAAAGTGCCGTTTTGCCAGGTGTCTTCCGTAGCCGGTGGCAACAATCTTTCCCGGGCGGTAGTCCCTGATCATCTCGAGAGACTGCCGGTGTGGATCGTAGCCGCTCTCTGCAATTTTAAAGGCAGCAAGGCGGCCGCCTTCAACAGCAGCCACCTTGATTGTCCTTGAACCAAGATCAACGCCTACAACCATGTCAGCCCTTTATCTGCTCAAGAAATGCCTCGATTCTTGTCTGCATCTGGCCGATGTCCTCAGGAGAATAGTCGGATTCGATGGCAAGAAACGGAATTCCATTCTTCTCGCATGCCTCTTTTATCTTGATCGCCTCGATATTATAGGTATGGCAAAACTGCAGACAATAATGAAGAATGCCCTGGCTTCCAGAGTCGCGATATTCCTTCAGCACCTGATCAACACGCTCATCATTAGGCGTGAAACAGGAACAGTCTATCTTCATATACCTGTCGGTCAGGGCCTTGAGCTGACTCTCAATGTCGGTCATGTTTTCATCCATGAGATCCTTGAAATACCGCGTGCCGATACAGCTTTCGTCATTTACGACAATGCCGCCTGCCTTTTCAACAAGATTATGTGCCTTCCAGTTCGGCATCGCCATGGGCGTGCCTGAGACAAGCACCCTCGGAGCGCTTGCAGGGGCAACTGATACCCCTTTGCTGACTCTTTCATCCAATTCATCGCAGAGAAGATTTACCTTCTCTGTAAATCTTACAGGATCATCATAAAAGGCTATTTGTTCAATCAAGAGCACATCCTTGCCGCTGATCGGTGAGGGGATATGATGCTGCAGCCGGTTCAGCCTCTGGAGTGCCTTCCGCTTGTTGTTCATGATCTTTATGGCATCAGATATCGCGTCAGCTGTTATCGTCTTGCCGGTACCTTTTTCGATCTGCGCCTTGAAGTCCTTCACCTCTTCAAGCCACAGCGTTCTGTCGCGCTCCCGCTTCATCTGAGGTATCTCCATTACATATGTAGGCACTTCCCTGTTCAGAATCTCCCAGGTCTTCTTCTTGGCATCACAGGTGGTCTCTCCATATACAAAATCGACTGCCTGGAAATAGGGGCATATCTTTGCAGCCTTGAAGCCATATGCTGATTTGACCATAGGGCAGATGTTGCGGGGCAGTATCTTTTCAGCATCAGGCACGGGCCCTTGCGAACCGCCACAGAGTCCAATGCAGATGCCGCCTGCCGCAATAACAAGTTCCTCAGGTATATAGACGCAGAAGGTGCCTATAACCGGGCGCCCTTCTTTTTTCGCATCCAGTATCTCCCTGATTCTGCCGCCGTGCATCTCCGAGATGAGCCAGTTGAAATAGTCCATCCGCTGAGGCCTGTTCTCCTGAGAAAGAAAAGTCGTCTGGAATGCATCTCCAAGAACGCACCTTGCCTTCTCAAACCTTGCTACATCCATGCCGAGGCTTTCCCACATGTCCGGGTAGCTCTTGATCTCAAACTGCTTTGCTGACATAACTCCTCCCTTTTTATGAGTTTTGGAGGGGAGCAGTGCGAATCGAACACACAATAGCCAATTTCATGGCTATAACGCTGGTTTTGCAGACCAGGTGGGATACCAATCCCTTACCCCCCCATTCAGGCAATTTATCAAAAGACTGTTCTCCTGAAAGTCTATGATACCTATTATCGATAATACAAATAGGCGTTTCCTATCCAAAAATACGCGCCTATAGGCTGACTATTAGATATCAGCAACAAGCTGCACACATGACCACGACAGGAGGCGAGGTTGTTTTTCAGCGACAGCCTAAAAGACAATTCAGAAATGTCTTATGCAGGTTCAAGTTCAAAAAGACAAACAGCAGCAGTTGCTATGATTGACTTGCGGGAATTAATTATTGATATTTTAAAATCTCATTTGTTAAACAGCCATTTTCCCACATCCATGCGGCCATGAAGCACACGGATAATTTCTACGGGATTGTCGATTGTTTTATGGCAAAAATGACATGGCAGCTCTTTATGCAGAGCGCAATTCTTACTGCTGGCCTCTATCGAGTGTTCTGTATTGTATAGCTTCTGCTATATGCGATGAATGGATGATGTCTGAGGCTTCGAGGTCTGCTATTGTCCTTGATACTTTAAGTATGCGCGAATACGCCCTGGCGCTCAGGCCGAACTTGTGCATAGCATTATCGAGCAAGCCATGAGCATCATCCGTGAGTTTGCAGAACTTTTTGATGTGCCGGGTCTTCATCTGTCCGTTCGCAAATATCTTCTCTTCCCTGAACCTCATAAGCTGTCTCTGCCGCGCTACGCCAACACGCATGCGTATGGATGATGATTTTTCTCCTGCGCTCTCTGTTGAAAGTTCTTTATACGGCACAGCAGGCACTTCTATGTGCAGGTCTATTCTGTCCATAAGCGGACCGGAAACTTTTGCGCGGTAGCGGTTGACCATTGCTGGTGTGCATGTGCATTGATGGAGACTGTCGCCAAGGTATCCGCATGGGCAGGGGTTCATTGCTGATACGAGCACAAACTGTGCAGGATAGGTTACGGATGCGACTGCTCTTGATACTGTGACGCTGCCGTTTTCAAGAGGCTGCCTCAACACCTCAAGCACATTTCTCTTGAACTCAGGCAGCTCATCCAGAAAGAGTATACCATGATGCGCGAGCGATACTTCGCCAGGCCTCGGGAACTGGCCTCCGCCAATGAGCGCGACATCAGAGACTGTGTGGTGCGGCGCGCGGAACGGCCTTACAGCGAGCAGCGGCTGCGCGCTGTCGAGCAGTCCTGCAACGCTGTGTATCTTTGTGGTCTCCAGTGCTTCATCAAATATCATGGGCGGCAGT
>JAJFVG010000147.1 GCA_021371915.1 Nitrospiraceae bacterium | reverse complement strand
AGTGTATAAATAGGGCTGGTCCCGATATCGCCGAACACGAGACCAAATGATTTTACTATGTCGCTGAATGATGTGCTCTCTTTTTTCATATGAAATTTAGCCTTATTAAGACATAGCAGTATAACAGAGTGCACAAAAAATGGAAATATTCAAAATCGGCAACATGATGTAGCAGGATAAAAAGTTGGATGGTTTGATTTCCGTAGCTTGTCACGGGTAACTGTTACTCTGTCGTGAGTCGAAGCGGGAGACTGAGGCTCTATATCTGGATACTGCTTTAATGTCTATCAAACATCAACTAATATACTAAGGTAGTTTCAAGCCTAGGAAATTGAACAAGCTGCCTTTATTAGCCTCATGAACGAAAGCAGTCCATCCCTTCTTATTGCTGTTACTGAGATTCAAATCATCAGGCTTTCATCAGTTATTGAACTTTGTTTAAAATATAGAACCGTTCATGCAATAAATTAAATAACTTAATGGGAATTTGAATGTCAAAAACTGATAACTTTATTTCAGGCGAGCAGAAGGCGTGGCTGATGCTTGCAGCTATGGATCCTGAATTAACAGCAAAGAATGCAGGAGCTGTTTACGACAGCGCCTCTGCCTGTTTTTTGATAAAATCGCTTGGTGCGATTGTTGGCATAGCGCCATCCAAAAAAGAGTTCATCTGTTTTGATGACAGGGGCCGCCTCCTCACTGAACGGTTCGGATATTTTTTCAGGCTCTCGTCGCTTATCTACATGACTACTGCCAAGGATATCAACCTGACCGGCAGACTGATTAATCCAGCAGGAATGAAAGGCGGCGAGATATACTTCAGAGGCTCGCATGTGCTGCCGCTGGACAAGATCGCACTGAAGTACGAGAGTGACAAGGCAGCGTTTCTTTCGCGCGGCATTGAACTGGGCGGCTCTGAAACTTCTTATGGCAATGCCGGAATAGTACTTCATCCCCTGCCAAGAGTGCCTGTTTACATAAACCTCTGGCTAAAGGATGAAGAATTCCCGGCCAGATGTGACATTATGTTTGACTCCACATGCGAAATACAGCTGCCGCTCGACATCATATGGTCCGTAGCAATGATGAGCGTGCTGGCTATGCTGTAGCTGTTATTTTGCCTGGTTAATTGCCAGTTGCCTCTCCCTGATACTCCTTTCAAACTTGTCCACTGCCTGGGTCTCCATATTCAGAGTTCTGAGCCAGCCGAGCATTCTCCATGACTTGTCGATATTATCTGAAAGAAGATACATATCCGCTGCCTTTTTAAAGCTGGCATAAGCTTTTAGAGACTCCCTGTCAGCGCTGTAAACAATACCTTTCATCTCATACAGGCGCGGATCATCATTTCTGAGTTTTTCAGCATCATCCAGATTTTGTTCAGCCATTGCCCAGTCGCCCTCTTCAATATTTCTTGATGCAAAAGCGAGCTGTTTTTGATAGTCATCCAATCCATCCATATTCGGAGCTGGAAGCGGCCCACCCTTGAGCGCACTGCCTGATGCAAAAGGATTGCCTGCCATAGTGGCAGCGGTCTGAGCTGACATGGCACCTGAACAAAAAACCAGAAAAAGCGCAAATACAAATACCATATTCAATAGCTTACTTCGCATTTTTGCTCTCCTTCATGATCTTTGCAAGCTGCTTCAGATATTCGGATTTCGGATTCAGATTCTTAAGCGCATCCTGAGCACGGGCAGCTGACTTGGGATCATTTTCACCAATAGATAATTTTGCTGCTGTAAAGAATTCCTTTTCAGCTTCAGCAGTCTGCCCCATTGAAGCTCCTGGGCCAAGGATAGTTCCGAGCTGAAAGTGCGGCACTGGATTGGCGGCATCAGCCTTTACTGCTGTCTGAAATTCCTCGCGAGCTGAATTGAAATATTTTTTCGCATCAGAAGATGATTTGTCATTTTTCAGTTTCTCGCTTATGCGCTCAAGGTCTTTATCGCTGAGCCCTTTCTTTTTATCAACACCATCGAGAAGCGGGGTAATGCTCTTGCCCGAAAAGGTCATAAGTGACTTCCTGTAATACAGCATACCGAGCATTGTGTGCAAAGTGGACTTTATCTCAAATGCCCTGTTGCGTTTTAATTTTGGGTCATTAATTGTTGCGTTAATATTCTTTTCATACATGCCATTGACGACTGCAAGGGCTTTTTTGGCGCCATCAATTCCATCGTCAACTCTCCAGTCATGATAACTTTTGTAAATCTCGGTCATGTATGCAACAGGCTCTTTTGAAAAATCCATTTTTTTGAGCTTGTTCTCAACTGCTGCCGGCTTGTCATTTTTCGGAAATGCTTCTGACACCTTGCTGAACATAAACGCAATTGCAATTACACAAACTATACAAATCAAAGATCGTCTGATGCTGCTCATATTTCTCTCCACTCTCCTCATTTTTTATAGGAGGAGGAGCTTGGCTCCTCCTCCATTTTATTCGGGCTTTTACTGTCCGCCCTCTTTGCCGTATCTCTTCTTGTAGAATTCGGCAACCTTCCTCATCTCAGCGGCGTCCATACCTTTTTTCCACTTGTGTTCAGTTCTGTTCATTATTTCGTCCCTGAACTTTACCCACTTCGCTGTCAACGCTGGATCCTTTTTGGCTGCTACAGCGTTATCCGCCTCCGGCAGTAACATGAAGTAGTAGTTTATAGCCACCTCATACATTCCATGCCAGTGTGACCAGTCAGGAGCATGCATAGCTGCGCCATGACGGCCCCTGCGGCCTTCGTGATGCCAGAGATGCCAGTAGTGGATCTCTGTGATCTCATTGAACGGTGTAGGATCAAGCACCTTGTTGTCGTAGAGGAACTTCATGATATTAGTCGCAGGAATTGCGAACTTTTCATTGTAAAGCTCTACATAACGGTCGAACTGAGTAAAGAAACCGTTGTACCAGTTCGAGGTGTGGCATTCAGAGCAGACCTTCTTCATTGTCTCTCTCTTCTGCTCGCCATTCGGAAGCACCTTTGAGATCGGAGGCCTGAGTGTCCACTTTATTCTCGCACCAACGTCATGAGTGTTTGCGAGCTGTCTGGTAGCGCCCATGTGGCAGGTTGTACAGGTTGGGGCATTGATATAATCCTTGCCGAGCACCCATGTTGCCTTGCCCATGTTGAGCTTGTCTTTAAATGCTTCATAAGCTATACCATGTTTGGAAAGCTCATAAATCTCTATCTGGGGATGATCAGGACCCTGATGGCATTTTCCGCAGGTCTTAGGCTCTCTTGCCTGTTCAACGTTGAAGAAATGTCTCTGGTGGCATGCTGTGCATGAACCATTTGATCCGTCAGGATTGAGTCTGCCTATTCCTGTATTAGGCCATGGGCCGACCTGGAGTTTGCCGCCTTTTTCAACTACAACATCAGAGCCGTGGCACTGTGTGCAGCCGAGGTCAAAGTTGGCTTCACCTGTTACGATTCTGCCCAGAACGTTATCGAGTGAACCTGTGAACTTGTTCGCCATAGCATGATGCGAACTTGTCATCTCTTTAACTTCCCTGGCGTGGCATCTTGCGCAGTCTGTTGGAGAAACAATTATTGAAATGGTGTAGCCCATGTGATCAAATGCGTCCTTGTCAGACTTCTTTGCCTGATGGCACTCGTAACACCCAACTCCCTTTACTGCATGTGTGCTCTCTTCCCATGGCTGAACAATACCTGGCTGCAATGACTTGTGGCAGTTCAGACATGCCTGTGACTCTTTACTGAGCTTGCCGATCTTCGATTTTGCAGCATCAGCATCAGTATTGATGCTGAGAGCTACAAAAGCAACAAAAGCGACAAACAGTGTTAGTACTGCTATGAGCTTCTTATTGCTCATCTCACTCCCTCCTTTGAAATAATTAACTAAATTTGAGATACAGTGATTCATAATAAAAATGTACTGCAAACCTCCTTTATCATGTTTTTATGTAAATGCAGGGAAAATCCCTGCGATTCAGGCAAAAAAAGGCCTCTCTCCCCCTACACGGAGAGAGAGGCAAGAAAAACAAGGAGTGGATGAGTAAGATGATCCTTGTTTTGGATAAGTAAGTGTCTGTTTTCAGCTATAACAAAGCAGTTCATATTTCCACGCCAAGAGTTATTTATTAATTAGCGTGTAGTATTAGCAATATGAATGCCTGTTATTTTTAGATTGAATTTAAAGATTTTTTGAAAATGAGGGGTTGGATTTGTGTTTCAGCAGCGAACATATGTTAAACAGTTGTGCATTAGAGAGCACAACAGAAATGCCGATATCTCAGCTGGAGAGCAGCCTCCACAAACTTGTCCTCGAAATACCGAGCGCATCAGCTGCCTTGGATTTGTTGCCCATGAAGACCTCGACAACTCTTTCAGCATACTCCCTGTTTAACATCTCGATTGTTTTGATCCTGCCATTTACTGGAGTCTCTATCTTTGATATTTTCATCCCGTAAGGAAGGCTTGAAGCTGTTACAACAGGGCTTTTCTCCAGGATAATCGCGCGCTCCACAAGATTTTCGAGTTCCCTCACATTGCCGGGAAAGCTGTAATTTTCGAGCAGTTCCATTGCTTCATCGCTGAACCCCGTTATTTTTTTATTGTTGAGCTGATGCTTACCGAGAAAATATTTTGACAGTGGCATGATATCTTCTCTTCTGTTTCTCAATGGCGGGATATCTATTTCCATGACATTGATCCTGTAATAAAGATCCTCCCTGAATCTGCCCTCAGCGATCATGTCCCTTACATTATGATTCGTTGCGGCAATGAATCTGACATCAACCTGTCTGGGCTTGGTTCCGCCAACCCTGTAGAATTCTCCCTCTTCTATCACCTTCAAAAGTTTGGCCTGCAATACCGGCGTCATCTCTGCTATCTCATCAAGAAAGAGCGTGCCTGAATCCGCAATTTCAACAAGCCCCTGCTTTGTCTTGACCGCACCGGTAAATGCGCCCTGTTCATGACCGAATAATTCACTGGACAGGAGCTCTTCAGTAAGATTGGCGCAGTTGATTGCCAAAAATGGCATGGCCCTGCGTCTGCTGGTAAAATGTATTACCTTGGCGAGCAGGTTTTTACCTGTGCCTGTTTCACCTGTAATAAGGACATTGCATTCGGAATCCCTGATGCTGTCCACAACTGACAGCAGATTGAGCATTGCCTGGCTCTTGGCAATAACAGATGTCTCCTTGTTCATTGTCAGAAAAGTCTTCAGTGCTATATTTTCTTTCCGTAACGCTCTTTCATCACGGATCTTACCGACTTTAAGGAGAAGCTCGTCCAGATCAAAAGGCTTTGTAATGTAGTCATGTGCGCCGCTCTTTACAGCCTCAACAGCAGAACCGATTGTCCCGAAACCGGTCAAGACTATAACATCAGTATCCGCATATTTGCTTTTGACCTCATTAAGCAGTTCAATGCCTGACATATCAGGCATCTTCACATCAGTGATGAGAAGATCAAAAGATCCGGTTTCGAATCTGCGCAGCGCTGCAGGACCGTCGCTCACGCCGTCGGCTTCATAACCTTCAATCCGGAGCGCGTTAACAAGATGCTTTAATGTTATCTCTTCGTCCTCAGCTACAAGTATCCTGAATTTCATTGCTGTGGCTCCTGGGTAAAATTATGGTAAACACCGTGCCTCTTCCTTCTTCGCTGTCAACGGATATCTGGCCGTGATGTTTGTTGATTATACTGAATACGATAGAAAGACCTAGTCCGGTGCCTCTGTGTTTTGTCGTGAAAAAGGGTTCAAATATCTGGTCCATGCAATCCTGCCTAATGCCGCTGCCATTGTCCGACACCCTGATTATCGCTTTGGATCCGGCTTCTTCAACAGAAACTTTCAGATGCCCGGAAAAGCCCTGTACATTAGAATCGATTTGAGGCATCGCCTCGATAGCATTGCTGAACAGATTTATGAAAACCCGTTCCATCTGAAGCTGGTCTGCATCAACAATGACTTCCGAACTACCCGTTAATTCGAATTGGATATTTTTCATTCGAAAATGTTCGGCAACACAAATGTACGCATCTCTGATCAGGCCTGTGGCATCAACAGGAACAAGCACTGGTGCTTTACCCCGCGCAAAATCGAGCAGGTCATTTACAAGGTGCTTCACTCTCGCGATCTGCCCCACAATGTCCTGTACGATATCGTAAATTTTACCGGTGCAATCCCTTTGAGCTTCTCTTGCAAGCACCTGTGCTGAAATATTGATATTGTTAAGTGGATTATTTATCTCATGAGCAACTCCGGATGCAAATGTACCGATTGCAGCGAGCTTTTTTGTCTGAAGGAGTTCATCATTTTTGTTCCTGAGCTCGCAATCACGCGCTGCAAGATGGTCTTCCATCTCATTGAGCTTCTTTATGAGAGTGCCTACTTCATCATCATGCTTCAACATCCCGGATGGAACCCGCTCTGCAAAATTTCCCTTGCCGGTGCTCTCGACTATCCGAATAAGCGCCATGAGTCTGTTGACAACATTGGTGCTTATTAAAAATAGAGCGCCTATGCCTATCAAAAGAAAAAGCGGAAACATAACCATAATAGCTGTTTCTGAACGCAGTATGAACCCTTCCACATTTTCACGCGCCACCTTATCCAGCTCTCCTGTCAGCAGAAGTATATCTTCGCCGGTCTTCCTTAATTCCTTTATCTCCACCTCAATTTCAGAAAGAGTGATGACAAGCTTATGTGAGGCCGGAAGCGATGATATATGCTTTAACAGCGCAGAGCTCTGATTTGGATAGTTTCTGATAAATGATTCCATCAATGGAAAAAACGGAGCATGAGCATTCAGCGCCGGCTTCAGCTGATTCAAAGACAATATCGCCTCATCGAACAGTTTTTCCACCCTGCTGAATCGCCTTGAATAATCGTGCAGATGGCTCTGAAGCTCCTCCAGTCTTGATGAATTACCAAAACGCCCGGTATCTTTTATAAGCTCATTGAGTTCATCCAGGTGTTGATGCACCATATCAGCTTCCTGCCTTGCATCCTGGGCTCCATACAGGAAAAACCTTGCCTCCCGCCTCCTCAACTGGAGTGATTTACTCCTGATCTGATCCGTATTTTCAAGATACTTTATCTCTTTCTTTATCTCATGGAAATTAGCGTACTCAAAAACAACCAGCAGCAGGATTACAAGCGCGCTCACATTAAAGCTTATTGCAATCTTTCGCTTCAACGACATGGCGCGGAAGATTTTAGCAGGAGAGATTGAGTAAAACTTATGAAGCATCATGGATTTGTATTTTATATTAAACCCGCCCTATTAATAAACACGTTCAGGACTTTACCACAAGCACAGGACACGAAGCGCCTGCTATAACCCTCTCTGTAGTGCTGCCTATTACAGCCTTGTTCACTCCGCGCCAGCCGTATGTACTCATGACGATCAGCGGATTCATCAAAGTTGATGCTGTATCAACAACCCTTGCAGCTGCCTGACCCTTTTCTATTTTGACCTCTGGCTGCACATTCATCGTTGACGCGATTTCAACTGCACCGTCAACAATCACCATGGCTTCTTTCAAAAGACTCTTCTCTATGGAATCGGTATTAAAAAATTCTATCATCTCCTCATACCTTGGGATTACATACAAAAGAGTCAGCTTTGCTTTGTCCATCTTCGAGAGCCTGCATGCCTTCTGGAGCGCATGCCTGCTGAATTGCGATCCGTCATAAGGCACAACAAGAGAGTCATATGTGCCGGTGCACTCCTCGCATAACCGCTTCACAACCAAGACATCGCACTTCGACCTGACAATAACACCTGATGTCACGCTACCCATCAGCAGGCGTTTCAGGCCTTTTCTTCCGTGAGTGCCCATAGCGATCAGGTCAGCGCCTTTTTCTTCTGCAACCGCTGTCAGTATTTCATGCGGCTCGCCTTCACGGATAATCGACTCAGTCTCAATGCCGAATTCGCTTCTGGCCATGCCTGCTGCTTCAGTACATGCCTTCGCACCGGATGAAAGGCGCAGCTCGCGCTGATCAGGTGCAATGCTGAATTCCTCTTCATCGAAGTACACCGTATGCAAAAGCGTAATCTTTCCGCCATGCCTTCTTACCCAGTGTGATGCCTCGATGAGCGCTGCCTTGCTGAAATCTGAATTGTCATATGCAACTATTATGTTCTTATACATTGCAACCGCCTCTGGCATATATATTTTCAGTGTAATGCATCAATGCGCTCCCCCGCCCTTTTTGAAGATCATGCCTGTGCCGAACCCTGCTGCCAGGGCAACTATTACAGAAATGATCCCATAGAGCGCGCCCTGCTCCTTTGCCATTGTAGACAACCCTGACACAAGACCGGCGTGCTCAACCCTTATTTCTGCTTCAGCTTTTTCAATAATCTTTTTATCCTGTACTGAAAATACGGTTACAGTGTAATCTCCTGGCAATGCCTGGTACGGCCACGGTATTTTTAAGAAATATTCCTGCCCTGTGCCGGACATTTTTTTTGATATACTGCCAGCGGACGTAATATAAAGATTGGATGATTGCTTAAACCTGAAAAACTCGCTGACCCATTGTGTTTTTTCAGCCTGATCCGCAGCCGGCAAGATCCTGATACGTCTGCTGAGCGCTCCATAGCCGATAACATTCGAATCCAGATCAGGCTCCTGCAGAATAGACTCAACTCCTCTGGTGCTGTATAGATGATACAGCTGCGGAGCATTTTCGAATTTCAGCTCTCCGCTGTTCATCCAGATCAACCCGGCCCTTCTGCCTTTTTTGCCGAAGGTTGAAGTTTCATCAGGCGAGCTTATCTTTACAATAATATCCGCATCCTTATCTGAAAATCCGCTCACCTCAATCGAACTGCCATGATAAAAGAAGCCCATTTTCACATGCGCATTGTCAACCTGTGCAGTAAGTTGAGCATCTGCCGCGCTTCCCAAGGCGAAGATCAGCAGCATGACAAAAGCTACTGAAATCAGGAATCCGGGTAAAACTCTTTTATTCATCATTTGAGTGGCTGCTGCTGTCATCAGTGGCCTCCTGACTGGACTATCAGCAATGACGGCCTGAGCGTAAGTTCGAGAATTATTTTCACCGTAACAGCAAGCACTATCACGGCAAGTATGATCTTGAGCTGTTCACCCTTGAGCCTTCTTCCGAATATCGCCCCCACCTGGGCTCCTATGGTTGAACCTGCGAGAAGCAGCACTGCAAGTATGAAATCAACATTGTGATTGGTATATGCCTGGAGCATTGTTACCTCAATACATGTGAACAATATTTGGAACAGACTGGTGCCGACAACCACATGCATGGGCATTTTGAGCATATACACCATGATCGGCACCATGAGAAAACCGCCTCCAACGCCCATGATTGCAGCAAGAACTCCAACAAGCATACCGAGCAAAACAGGCACAATTGCAGAGTGAGTAACACCGGACTTTGCAAAATGGGTCTGAAACGGCAAAGCCCTGAGAAACGCTCCGGCCTTTGTCTCCTTAATCACATTAGGAGATTCCGCATCTTTTTTTCTCATGCTCAGCAGGCTTTCAATAAGCATATATGCGCCCACAATACCGAGCATGAGCACATATGTTATCTTGATCACAAAATCAGCATCACCCATTTCCCTTAAAACCTTGATGGCCTGCACCCCGATGGCACCTCCGATAAATCCACCTGCCAGAAGGTACATGCCCATTTTGAAGTCAACATTACCAACCTTCCAGTGAGCGTATGTTCCTGATGTTGAGGCAGCAACTATCTGGTTTGAATCAGTTGCAGCAGCAACTGTGGGCGGTATGCCGAGCATGATCAGCAGAGGCGTCATTAAAAATCCGCCGCCGACTCCGAAAAGCCCTGAGAGAAGTCCCACTGTCAGACCAAGCCCAACAGGTATCATCAAATTTATACTGGTTAATGCAACAGGCAAATACAGATACATCCTATCCTCCTGGATTTGAATAAATGATATCAGATTGTGCTGCCGTCCGATACAACCACAAGCGGGCAGCCTATTCTCCCCCAGTCTGATGAAGAGGATTTAACGCCTGACTTCTGCTGCGGCACAATTGCCTCGGATGAATCCAGAACCACAAAGACTGTCCTGCTGTCATGCCTTGTATGCTCTGTAACCGCCCTGGTCAGATCTCCCTGCGTTACTGAGACATTCATCTTTACCCCGCTGTCCAATGCCTGGGTGCGTATAAGATCAGACCTGAAGTCGCTGCTCCCCACTATAAGCAGATGCAGTTCAGCATCAATGCGAGAACAGACATTGATCGCGTAGTCGATCGTCTTTTGCCTTATTGCGCCGGGCCTTCCTGCCAACAGCACCTTTTTGCCGGCATTGATAAACTGCCTTGCTGTCTCATGCTCATTAGCCTCTGCAAATGTTACTGCATTGAAAACATTTTCAATCTTTTCCCTGATTTTCATAGAGACCTCCTTTTGTTCTTTGATATATCATCTTCCGTGCCAGAAAAAAGGATAGTCCGATCATTTGATTTTTAAGTCTTTTCAGGCGAGCCTGCTTCAGATATCCATTGCATAATGCAACATCTGTTATTGAATTCACCAAAAGCAATTTGAATTACCCTGCGAAATTAGCTGTAGCTGCCAGCAATGCGTGCATGTTGCAACATCAAATCATTGCGTTGCTTTTTGCAATATCTATGGTAAAATTAATCATGAAGCCATACGAACCGAGCCTGAGGAAAAAAATATTCAGCGGCTATTATTTGATACTCGGCATTGTCATCCTGCTCGGTTTTGTTACTCTCGCTGAATTGAGGCATCTTGAAAAGAAGATACACATAAGCGAAGCGATCACAGAGCTTTTTGATACAGCGCTCGAGATAAGGCGCTATGAAAAAAACTGGTTCCTCTACCACCAGCAGAATGATCTTGACGAGAATACCGCTAATACCGAAAAAGCGCTCACGCTTCTTGACAGCAACATAAAGAGCTTTAATGCCATAGCAGGCAGCAACCGTATGTCAGCGCTTGCAGATGACCTGAAAAAATATTCCAGCCTTATGCGCGATTACTCTGAAAAGAGATTATCTCCAGAGAGCCGCATAAAACACGATCAGGAAAACAGGATCAGGACTCTAGGCAAGAAAATTGTAGACACAGCTCAAGAGCTCTCAAAATCCGACAGGCAGAAGCTGGAGGAGTTTCTCAACTCTGTCCGTACGGTTTTATTTGTTTCTGTATTTATCATCATCATTGCCGGTCTTATATTCGGCCAGGCCATATCCACTCGCGTGGTAAAGCCTCTGTCAGACATTGAGTTGAGCCTTAACCGAATAGCTGAGGGTGAATTCAAAAGACTGGCATCCGCTTCAAAAGACAGGGAGATGGTCTCGCTAATCAATGCTGTTAACAAGATGGCATCTGAACTGGAACTGAGACAAAAGCATCTTGTACGGTCAGAAAAGCTTGCTGCCCTGGGCACAATGCTATCAGGCGTTGCCCATGAGCTTAATAATCCGCTGTCGAATATATCAACGTCATGCCAGATACTTCAGGAAGAAATAAGTGATACAGACATCAAATACAAGAAAGAGCTGCTTGAACAGATAGAAGAGCAGACTGAAAGGGCAAAAAAAACCGTAAGGATGCTGCTTGATTTCTCCAGGGACAAACCTTTTGTCATGCAGAAACTTCAATTAAGCAAGGTGATCAACGAGACCCTTCAGCTTGCCAAAACAGAGATGCCTGCTGAAAGATCGGTAAAGAGCGATATCCCTGACAACCTCTACATTGATGCTGACAGGCAGAGAATGCAGCAGGCTTTTCTTAATCTGCTAAAAAACGCCTTTGATGCAGGCGGAGATGTTCACATCAAGGCATGGGACGAAGGACAACATGTACAGCTCTCGTTCAGCGACTCAGGCCATGGCATACCGCAAGAGATAATCAAAAAGATTTTTGATCCGTTCTTCACAACAAAGGATGTTGGCAAAGGTTCAGGTCTCGGCCTATTTATTGTCTATGAAATAATCGAGGAGCACGGCGGCACAATAAATGCCGAGAGCCAGCCTGGCAAAGGTACGACTTTCACAATACTGCTTAACAGACACCAGGATGAATATCAGGAGAACAAACATGAATAAAAGCGCAAGGCTTTTGATTGTTGATGACGAAAAGATAGCGCTCAAAAACCTGGAGCATGTAATGAAAAAAGAGGGCTACCAGGTTACATCAACCCAGAGCGGCCAGACAGCTCTTAACCTGCTGGCAGAACAGCAGTTCGATGTTGTGCTTACTGATCTGCGCATGGAAAAAGTGGATGGGATGATGATACTGAAAAAAGCTAAAGAGCTTGATCCGTCCATTGAAGTTATAATGATAACCGGATATGCGACACTTCAGTCAGCTGTTGAGGCAACGAAGCATGGAGCATTTTTCTACATAGCCAAGCCCTTTAAGCTCGATGAAGTACGCAAGGTTGTAAAGGAAGCAGCGGAAAAGGTGCTCCTTAAACGAGTAAACAGCGAACTGCTCATGCAGATTGATGAGCAGCACGGCAAGGTGCGTATCATCACGCAAAACAGCTCCATGCTCAGACTTCTTGAGACCGCAAAGCAGATAGCACCCACGGACTGCAACGTTATCTTAACAGGAGAAAGCGGCACTGGCAAAGAACTGTTTGCGCGCTTCATACACTTCAACAGCAAAAGAGCTGGCAAAAATATAGTGGCCCTAAACTGCGGCGCATTTCCAGAGGAACTGATAGCATCTGAACTTTTTGGCCACGAAAAGGGCGCTTTTACAGGAGCCGCAATGCGCAAGACAGGGCTGATAGAAGCAGCCAATGGCAGCACCCTGTTTCTTGATGAGATAACAGAGATGAGTTCCTCCATGCAAGTGAAGCTGCTCAGGGCAATACAGGAAAAGGAGATATTGAGGCTAGGCTCGACTGAACCTCTGAAGGTGGATGTCAGGTTCATAGCTGCAACAAACAAGGACATGCATGATGAGATAGGGTCAGGAAGATTCAGAAAAGACCTCTACTACAGGCTTAATGTAGTAACATTGCATATCCCTCCTCTTTCTGAAAGAAAGGATGACATCCCTCTTCTTTGCAGCCACTTCATCAGAAAGTACTCAGCCGCGATGATGAAAAATATCAGAGCACTATCCCCTGAAGCCGCTGATCTGCTGCAGGAGTATGACTTTCCTGGAAATGTGCGCGAGCTCGAAAACATAATAGAGCGGGCAGTAGCGCTGTCTACCGGCAGCATCATTGAGGTTGCCAGTCTTCCGTCTGATATAAGAAGCGTCGGCATCAAGACCTTCCGCAGGAAGAAGAGCACCCTTCCATCTCTTGAGGAGCAGGAACAGGAATACATAAAATGGGTAATGAAAGAATCAGGCGGCAACAAGACTACAGCAGCGCGCATCCTGGGCATAGACAGGGTCTCGCTCTGGAGAAAGCTCAAAAAATACGGACTCGAAGCATAACAGTGCTTTGATTTAAATCATGGCAGCATAGTATCATATCTTATTCCGGGGTCGATAATGCGTGGAAAAATATTAATACAATTGTTTTTCATAATGTTCACGGCAATATATGCAGATACTGCTTATTGCATCCAGACCGCTGATCAGGCCATAAAAGAGACATCGCCTCAGGCAGGAGCGCGCAATGTTGAAGTTCCCAAAAGAAAAAACACGATAGAGCTGACCACCCCGTTGGAACTGACACAGCCTGATACTGAATACATTCTTAAAAATGATATCAACTCAGCTGCAACAGCCTTTGTTGTGAGGGCATCCAACATCACCATAAACCTCAACGGTTTCAGAATACATTATCTTACGCAGGACGGTTCACTTCATGGTTCAGCAGTACAGATACCCGGCAGGCAGAAGGATATAGATATCCTGAACGGTGAAATTGTGCAGGGCCCGGGCAGATGCATATATGAGGAGGCAGTGCCTGAGTGCAGCGCAATATACGCCCAGGATGTAAATGACCTTCAGGTAGCAGGCCTGAAAATTACATACAGCACACAAAACAGCCCCGCAATATCCGTATTGACCGGAAAAGATGTCCGCATAAACAACAACTCGCTTAACGATGGCGGCGTGCAAACCGCCAAGACAGTGATATCGGTGATTGATGCAAGAAATATCATTGCCCTGAAAGTCTTCAACAACTCCATCAAGAGCAGGAGGCAGTCAGGCATCAGGGCAGGAGCCGGCAGCGAGATATACCAGAATGATATAACGCTGTACAACACTAAATCCCAGCTTACTGCCATATCAGCATCAGGCATTATCCACAGGAACAGGATTTTTGTCGAAGGCCCTTACGTTGCAGGGCTGAACATCAGCGGAGCCGGCAAGATTTATCTCAATCATCTGCAGACCAGGGTTACAAAGAGAAACGATGATCCGGCTGACGCTTCAGGCGCCTGCATAAAGGTTGGGCCAGGCTCTGAAAATATAGAAGCATACGGCAACACATTCAACCTCTATACAGAAAGTGAAAGAGCACTTTCCAGCGCAGTGCATGTTGGCCTCAACAATCCAGAGCACAAAGCGCTCTTTCACAACAACAACATATCAGCCATTGGCCGCAGCAGCAAAGTAAGGGCAGCAGCAATAACAATCGGCAGCAACAATGAATCAAGACATATCGTATTCAGGAACAACAAAATAACGAGCAACTGGACCAATATCGTATTGGGAGATGCAACAGGCCATGTCAGCGGATACCCGGCTTTTGTGGAAAACACCATCTCAAGGAGCGATTCATATCCAGCGTACAATACAGTTAAAGGACTCAACCAATCCAAGCCTGCAACAGCATGTTTCTACAGCAACAAGTATGAAAACGGCGCATCAAAAGAGAATCTTGATCTTGATTTCGACGCAGGAGCGCTAAAAGAAATATGCTTTGGCTGGACAATCGACATTGCTGTCACAAAGGCAGGCAAACCTGTCAGCGGGGCCTCCGTAACTATCAAGGATGCCTCCGGCGCTACTGTATTTGAAGGTTTGACAAATGAAAAAGGCGCGCTCCGCAGCTATCTGGCTGAATACGCCCTCACAAATGCAGGATTGGATAAACAAGCGCATCAAAAAATTGTGAGACCGTCAAAACTGCCAAAAACTCCGCATAAGATCATAATAAAAAAGAACGGATACACAGAAGAAAAGAGCATAAGAGCAGAAAGCGACAGGATCGTTATAATATCCCTTCAATAAATTCCACTGGCATTAGTATCAGCACAACAAGTCTGTCATGCCTTTACAACAAGCACTGAACATGGAGCATGGGTTATAACTTTTGCGGTAACGCTTCCGGTTATAAGGCGCTTAAATCCTTTCTTGCCATGCCTGCCCATAACAATCATGCCAACTCCTCTTTTTTCAGCCTCATCAACAATAATCCTGTAAGGATCATCAGAGGTATGCACTATTGCCTCGCAATCAATTCCAGCAAACTGGGCATTTGCCTTTACTGATTCGACATGCAGCCTTGCATCATCAGACATTTTTTCCACAACCTGCGGGGCCATGGATGCAAGCTCGTCATTAACCTCAACAACAGAGAGCACATACAGTTTTGCGCTGCAAGCCTTGGCAAGACCCATTGCCTCACGAATAGCTGTCTCGCTGGCTGCTGAGCCGTCTGTTGCAAGGAGCATGGAATCCAGGTTTGAAATAGGGCACAATTTTGACTGCATTCAGTGGCCTCCTGATCTGAGCACTCCGGAGGCAGCCAGCACAAGCACCAGAATCTCCAGGAGAGCTATAACAGTGTATGCCGTGTCTTTTTTTGCAATGAGCACAGGCATTATTCTTATATAACATATTATGCTAATGCCCGCAAGAAATGCTATGCCCGCAAAGTTGAGGAAATCGCCCTTCCCAAGCATATGCAGCCATGACCAGCCGGCATGCACTCCGGTTGCCTGAAGATACTGATGAACAGGCAGAGACCAGTATCTCGATATCTCAGCATTGGGTATATGCGGCTGAAGAAGATTAAATACATAAACAGCAAATGTGAAAATGATAATCAGCAGGCCTGCCTTCATGCCTGTATCAAGCACCCCTGCATAGGTTGTCTGTTCTTCTGCTATTTTGATATGCGGTTCCTGCATTGCAGCCTCCTTAATTCCATATGCCAGTGCCCTTGAGCAGCGCGCGCATGCCTGCAAACAGGAGCATGAAAATAACAATATACCTGATCGATGCGGGCTTGGTCTTTGCGAGTATCTTTACACCCACAATCGATCCTAGCATTATTCCGATAATCGATGGCACTACTATCATGGGCAGCACTGCGCCGTTGTTGATATATATCCATGCTGCTGAAGTATCGGTTACAGAGAGCAGAAATTTACTCGTTGCAACAGATACCTTCAGCGGAGCGCCCATCAACAGATTAAGCACAGGCACATTTGCCCAGCCAGCGCCGAGCCCGAACATGCCTGCCATAACTCCTATAATAATAAAGAGCGCGAGTCCCTGCGGAGTCCTGTGAATCTTCCAGTTGATATCCTGTCCGGTTGATGCCTCGTGATATATGCCGTTTATCCTGAGGGCGGTTGAGAGCGCATCAGCTTTTTTCACTTCCGGCAGTTCGGACTTCTTTGCATAGATCATTATCGCAACTATGCCGAGTATTGTTATACCCAGCGCTGTCTGTACGATATTTGTAGGCAAAGCAAGACCGACCATCGCACCCACTATGGCGCACGAAGACGCGATGAGCGCAACGGGCATGGCGAGCCTTAAATCCGCCAATCCTTTTTTGAGAAGGCCCGGCCCTGCTGCAAGGGCTCCGCAAAGCGCAACCAGCAGGCCTGCGCCGCGTACGAAATCCAGATGAAACGGAAAAAATCCGCCTATGATGGGCACAAACAGCACTCCGCCGCCAACACCACCAAGCACAGCCACTATGCCGAGTATGAAAGTAACAATAAAGAGCACAAGCGGCCATATCCACCAGGGCGCTACGCTTGATTCAGGATGAGCGGATGCATCAGCACAAAAAAGAATTGCAGGGATGAACAGCAGGATCAAGACAAGCACAGCAGCCTTCAAATGCCTCATGATTACCTCTTGCGTGACAGAGAATGTTGAAAGATATTCTGCGCATAGTTTATTGTGCTGAAGGGCTATAGTCAACAGTTTGATAGGAATATAAAATTCGTTAATACAGCTCGATACAACAGCTTTAAATTACCTGTGCTGCTGCTTCAGAAAAGCGAGCAGAGCGGTAATTATCTGCTGCGGTGATGGCGGGCATCCGGGTATCACAAGATCAACAGGCAGTATCTTGGAAACTCCGCCTGCAACTGCATAGCTGCTGTTGTATATGCCGCCGTTTACAGCGCAGTCTCCGCAGGCAACAACAAACTTGGGATCAGGAGTTGCATCATATGTTTTTCTTAGGGCCAGTTCCATTTGCCTGGAAACAGGGCCTGTTACCAGCAGCATGTCAGCATGTCTTGGAGATGCGACAAAATCAATGCCGAATCTCTGCACGTCATACACAGGATTTGTGAGCGCTGTGCATTCCCATTCACACGCATTGCACGAGCCGGCATCAACCTGCCTTATTCTGATGGACCTGCTGTAGATGGAGTCTATCTCAGTCTTCAGCTCTTCCAGGCCTGCAAGCGCAGCGCGGGCTGATGCAATATCTTCCTGCGATATTGATATGGTCTTTTTCCCTGATAACAAATTCCGTATTATTTGTTTAAGCATTCCGTTTCCCTCGCCCCTGAATCCATCACATGTCGCATCCTGAGTAGGACAGGTTAAAGCTCTTGTTGCACAATGGGAAGTCAGGCACAATGTTGCCGTGCACTGCAAAGGGCATTGCAGGCCAGTTGCAAAAAGACGGAGACCTGAGTTTCACCCTCAATGGCCTGCCTTCTGAATCAGACCTTACCCAGTAGAATAGACTTCCGCGCGGGGACTCAGCGTACCCCAGCGCCTGCTGCATGGCAGGAACTTTATGGATATCAGCCGCCAGCCTGCTGTCAAAACGCATCGAAAGGATCTCTCTTATCATTGAAATGGAACACTCGGCATCAGCAGCGCGAGCCATCATGCGTGCATATACATCGCCCTTTGCCATGAGATTGGACTCAAAATGGAGAGCGTGATAAAGAAGGTGCGGATGGTCAGCCCTCATATCATCATTCAGTCCTGATGCCCTGGCTGCTATTCCGGTCACACCCAGGCTTTTTGCAATATCCTTCGATAACACGCCTGTTGTCTCCAGACGCTCAAGGTGCGAAACAGACTGCTGGAGCATGTCCATCATCTGCTTGTAGCCGATGGTGATATGGTCGAGTGTCGAGTTTATGTCTTCAGCCTTCTGCAAGAAATCGCACTTCACGCCTCCGAGAGTGTTTACTCCGCGCAGGTATCTGCTCCCTGTCACCCTGGCATTGAGCTGCATGAGTTCTTCCTTCAGAAGTGCGCCCTTTGCGTAGCCAACGGCAAGGCCTGTTCCAGCGCACATGTTGCCTATGTCTCCAATATGGTTGTACAGCCGCTCCATCTCCAAGGCGAGTGTCCTGATCGCCAAAGCACGCTCCGGCAGCTCCGCTCCGCACAGCCGCTCCACTGCCATGCAGTATGCAGCTGAATGAGCAAATGATGATGTGCCTGAAACCCGCTCTGAAAGCTGCACGCCTTTTTCAAACCCAATCTTTTCGAACAGCTTTTCAGTGCCCTTGTGAGTGTAAAAAAGCTTTGCTTCCAGAAAGAATATTGTCTCGCCGATCGCGCTGAACCTGAAATGTCCCGGCTCAATTATCCCTGCATGCACAGGGCCGACCGGTATCTCGAATATGCCCTCGCCTTCGACCTTCATGAAGTTATAAGGCTCGTTCTCTACTACTCCTTCTGACCAGACCTTAAGCTCGCTGTCCGATATGCTCCAGTCCTTGCGCAGCGGGTGCGATCCAGCTGGAAAGGATTCATGCAGCACCAGTCTGCCTGGAGACGGATGGCCTATCGGCATCAGGCCGAACATGTCCTTGATCTCGCGCTCGTACCAGTGCGCAGCAGGAATATCAGGAGTTATGGATTGATAAGAGCAGTCCGTGCCAAGAGCTGAGTTGACTATTACAAATCTGTCCTCATCCTTTACCGAAAATACTGCGTATATTCTGAAGCAGCCGGTCTCTGCCCGCTCATCAGCAGCAAACATAAGGCGCAGCAATGCATTGTGTTTTCTGAATATGTTTACGCATGTCAGCCTGAAGTCATCCTTTGCCACCTCTATATACTCTTCATTAAGTCTTGTCTGTGAGCTTAATATTCTGATTTCCTGAGTATTCATCACTTGGCTCCGATCACAGCTGCGCAGGCTGATATAGCCTGGTTTATGCAGTCAGGCACCCACAACCCGAAAATTAATACGAGCGCAGCAAGGGTTATCATAACAGCGTTTGCAGCCTTGTCCCACAAATCCTGTTGGCCGGATGAAAAATTAGTGCAGCCTGCTGCATCCTTGCAGCCAAAGAGCATCCTGCCGAATCCCGATGCCATTCCATAAAAGACAATACTCGCAAAAAGCAGAAACATCACAACCACTGTCCAGCTGCCGCTGTCAGCAGCTGCCTTCAGAATTGCGAACTCACTCAAAAAAACATTGAACGGCGGGCTTCCGGCAAGCGCAAAAACTCCGATAAACGCTATGCTGCCCAGCAGCGGCATTGATTTAAGAACGCCGCACACGCTCTCTATTTTGGCTGTGCCGAACCTCGCCTGTATCCTGCCGGATGTGAAGAACATCAGAGGTTTTGCAAGACCGTGGTTCAGTATATGCAGCAAGGCGCCATAAAGCGCAGCAGGGCCGCCTATGCCCGCGCCGATCGAAATTATTCCCATATGTTCAATGCTGCTGTACGCGAGCAGCCTTTTGTAGTTCTTCTGCACCAGCATGAAAACGGATGCTATGCCCATTGAAGCCAACCCGAAGAAAATAAGCAGCCCGCCTGTGAATGCGTGGCCTGTAGAAGGCTCCACAACAGCCACAAATCTAAGAATGCCGTAGAACGCAGTGTTAAGGAGTATGCCTGACAGCAGCGCGCTTATCGGACTTGGGGCCTGGCTGTGCGCATCAGGCAGCCAGTTGTGCAGAGGGGCCAAGCCTGCCTTTGTTCCATAGCCGATCATGATAAATACAAACGCGAGTTCCATTGTTGCAGGGTTGAGCTTTGCTGCCACAGCCCTGAGGTCTGTCCAGTTGAGCATGCCCTGGCCTGCATTGAGCCCAAAGGAAGCATAGTATGTTATGAATATTCCGAGCAGTGCGAATGTTATGCCGACTGAGCAGAGAATAATGTACTTCCATGCAGCCTCTATCGCAAGCTCTCTCTTGTAGACGCCAAGACCGATGAGCAGCGCAGACACTAGAGTTGTGGCCTCTATGGCTATCCACATCAGCGCAAGGTTGTTCGATACGGTCACAAGCAGCATCGTGAAGATAAAGAGATGAAGCAGAGCGTAGTATTTCCTCACGCCCTTTATGCTTGTCAGTCCTGATGCAAGTTCATGCTCAAGGTAGCCTGCTGAATATACTGATGATGCGAGGCCGAGAAATACGATTATGGACATCATGTATCCTGACAGCGCGTCCATATAGAGCATGCCGTTGAACAGAGATGCTGTAGTTGAAAAAGCGGTTATTACAGGTTTGATGCTGAATCCTGCAAGCGCAACTGAACCGGCAATGCTCAAGCCGGCTGCTGATGAGTGCCCTCTTGATACATAGCAGAGACACGCTGTTGCGAGCGGAATCATCAGCACCAATATAATCAGATTGTTTTCCATTCTATCCTTTCAGGGTTGTAAGCCTGTCCAGATCAGAAGATGCGAAGACCTTCTTTATCTGTATGGCAAATATGCCGAGTATCAGCACAACCATAAGCATGTCAAAGAGTATGCCCAGCTCTATGATAGTGGGCATGCCGAATGTGAGTGAAAATCCCGCGAGAAAGAGGCCGTTTTCCATCACAAGCAGTCCGATCACCTGGGTGATCGCCTTTTTCCTCGTAATCATGATGAACAGGCCGATCATGATTACAGCAACGGATATCTGCAGCACATTCTTTGAAAAACCTGTCACAAAGATGCCTTCTGACAATGATGCATAAACAAGACTGACGAGGATGCCGGAGATTACAAGCGACAGTCCGTTGCTTATGTACGGCTGCACCTCATGCGTAACCTTCATCTGCTTGATGGTCCTCGAAAGGAACATCGGTATGATAAGCGCCTTGCTCAAGAGCGTCAACGCGCCTGCTGCGTAGAGATGAACATCTCCGACAGTAAAGGCGGTGATAAATATGAGCAAAGACAGCAGCAGAGAGTTAAGCCTGTAGGCCTTTACGCAGGACTCTATTCTCCTGAGCGTGTTCATCGCCACTGTGCTCAACAGTATGCCGACAGATATGAAATCAACAAGCGATAAAAGGTCCAGCCATTTGTCCATCAGTCAAAAGCTCCTCATTAATTAACGTCCCATCATTATGTACATAAGCAACGCAAGCATTGAGAGCACAAATGCGCCGCCAAGCAAAGACGAAAGCTGGAAGAACCTGAGCTTTGCCCTGCTCGACTCCACAGTAGCCATGAGCACGCTGAACACAGCGATCTTTGCAGCATAAAGCCCTGCTGAAATTGCCGCGTCAGCAGCTGCGCCTGTCTTTGTGATGCCGAATGGAAGAAATATGTCTATCGCTATTGTGAACAGGAGCATCTGCTTTGCATAGTGCGCCCACTCCATAAGCGCAAGATAGCGTCCGGAATACTCCAGAAGCATGCCCTCATGTATCATTGTCAGCTCAAGGTGCGTGTCAGGGTTGTCCACAGGTATCCTGCCTGTCTCTGCGATCACTGCTATGATGAATGCACTGAGCGCAAGCAGGTGCGAAGGGGAATAGACAATCGCGTGTGTCTCTGCAATCCTTGAGAGATTTGTCGAGCCAGCTGCTATGGCTGCTGCAAAGATGCTCAGCATCATCATGGGCTCCACCATTATGGAGACCGTCATCTCCCTGCTGCTGCCCTCCCCACCAAAGGCAGTGCCTGTATCAAGACCGGCGAGCGCCATAAAGAAGCGGCCCAGGCCCAGTATGTATATCAGCGCGATCACATCTCCCATCACCCAGCCGTCAGCGTTCACTGATATCACAGGCACGATCATGGCAGCGCACAGAACTGAACTGAATACAACATATGGAGCAGCCCTGAATATCCAGGATGCTGTTTCAGAGATGACCATCTCTTTTTTGAACAGCCTTATCAGATCAAAATAAGGCTGCATGATGCCAGGGCCTCTTCTGCCCTGCATCAGAGCCTTAAGCTTCTTTATCACTCCCTGCACAAGCGGAGACAGAAGCAGTATTATCAGAAATTGCAGGTGTTCCATATCATGTCCAGAATATCAGCAGAAATATGAGCGTTGCCAGGATATATCCGAGATAGAGATTCAGGTTGCCTGCCTGCAGCGCCTTCATCTTCTCGGCAAATGCCCCTATCCGCGATGTTATTTTTTCGTAAAACATCTTTTCAACAACCTGGGTTATGCTTCCCCTGTATGTCATGCTCCGCACAAAGAGCGGCTTGAGCAGATATGATATGCGCACGTCGCGACTCGGCAGATATATGCGTTTGAATATAAGTTTTATGGGTTTTGAAAATGCTGCTGCACTGTATTGCATTCTGTGATCAAGAGATTTTATGCCGCAGTCCCAGGAGCATGACTGCCTGATCTTGCGCCTGCCCGAGACAAAGAGCACAAATATCAGCGCAGCGCCTGCCATAACCAGCATGGTAAGAAGTATAAGCGCCGGCGACAGGGATGAAAATGTACCGGCTATAAACAATGAGTGCCAGCCTGTTGACATTGCTGCTGTGCCTGTCATCTGAAATACAGCGGCAGCAACCATATCAGAAGCAGCGCCAGGCATCAACCCGCCTGCAAGACACAAAACAGCAAGTATGGCCATGCCTATAAGCATTAGAGGATGAGCCTCAACAGAAGAGGATGCCTCCTGGCTCCTTGGCTTGCCGAGAAAGGATATGCCGAACGCCTTCACAAAGCAGGCAGCTGAGAGCGCGCCTGTAAGCGCGAGCGCTGCGCCGCCAAGAGGCGCAATGATCTTTGCTATGATGGACGGTGAGTTAAAGCCGAGCAGCAGGGACTGAAAGGTGAGCCACTCGCTCACAAATCCGTTGAAAGGCGGCAGCGCTGATATGGAGATTGATCCCACAAGAAAAAAGAGTCCTGTCCACGGCATGAGCTTTACAAGCCCGCCCAGCCTCTCCATGTTCACAGTATGCGTGCTGTGCAGCACAGAGCCTGCTCCTAGGAAGAGCAGGCCTTTGAAAAAGGCATGGTTCATCACATGATACATGGCTGCTGTTGCAGCAAGCGCTGAGAGGGCATAAAAACCTCCTGAGCGAAAAAGCATTGAAGAACCGAGGCCAAGAAATATTATGCCCACATTCTCAATGCTCGAATAAGCGAGCACTCTTTTTATGTCCTGCTCCATGTACGCATACAGAACGCCGAAGATGCAGGAAACTCCTCCAAGCACTATAAGCACTATGCCGAACCACTCGGGAGAAGAGCCTGTAATGGTAAAGTTCATCCTCACGAATCCGTAAATGCCTGTCTTTATCATTACTCCCGACATGAGCGCAGACACAGCTGACGGAGCAGCAGGATGCGCCCTGGGCAGCCATGTGTGCAGCGGGATGAGACCCGCCTTTGTGCCGAACCCGGCAAGCGACAGAAGAAAGACCGCATAGACCGTATTGGCAGGAAGCGATGCTGAAGCAGCCTTCATGGCGCTGAACTCCATGCTGCCTGTGCTTTTGTAGAGCACAAGGAACATCACCATGATAAACGCTGTGCCGATGTGCGTCATCACAATATAAAGCAGTCCGGCCTTTGCAGAGCTGTCGTCACCGCGCAGTGTAACGAGAAAATATGAAGAAAGAGACATGGTCTCCCATGCTATGAGGAAGGTTGGAACATTTGATGCCGTAACAACCGCATACATGCTCAGGACAAAAATATTGAACAGTGCAAAAGGCATGCGCTCGCTGCCGCTGCTGTAATAGCCTGCGCAGTATACTGTGGCGCAGAATGACAGCACTGATATTATGAGAATGAAAAAACCTGAAAGCCCGTCAACGCTGAAACTGTATGTTAAAAACGGCAGCACTTCTGCACGCGCAACAGACCCTCCAGGCAGACCGAAGCAGACCGCCAGACCATACACTCCGAGCATAAATGAGCCGGCTGCCGGAAAAAGATAGGGAAGTTTTGTGCTTCTTATTGCTGGAACCAGCGGTGCGAAAGCGCCTGCAATGAAGAGAATAACACTGAAGTATATTAATAATTGAGTATTCATTTTTAAGACTTTTTCGATTTTATACCCGCACTCCATAAAAAATCAAATTAGCACATTTAATTTGTTTATTTGCATCAGCAAATATATCCGCATAAAATAATAAATACATGCTTGTATAAACAGACTCTGACCCGGAGGATCAAGATGACAGAGACAATAATAGAAGTGAGCGGCATGAGCTGCGGCCACTGCGTTAACAGAGTGAAAAAAGCGGTTGATGCGCTTAAAGGCATATCATCATCAGATGTTCAGATCGGTACGGTAAAGGTCTCATTTGATGAGGCAGTAGTAAGCAGAAAAGAGGTTGTTGCTGCTATAGAAAACGCGGGATATAAAGTAACAGGCTGAAATATACGCAAGCCGGAAAGCAGGATTACTTCCTAACCTGTCCGCCTGTCTTTTCAGAGAGATGAGCCACCAGCCTGCTGTGTAGTCCCTCTATCTCTTCCTCAGTGAGAGTCCTGTCAGAAGCCCTGTAACGTATGCTGAAGGCAAGGCTCTTTTTGCCTTCAGGTATATTGCTGCCCTGGTAGACATCGAATATTGATATGCCTTCTATAAGCTCAGAACCAAAGCCTGATATTATGCTGTTCAGATCAGATGCTGCAAACGATGAATCAAGAACTATCGCAACATCCCTGTCTATTGCCGGAAACTTTGGCAGCTGCCTGTACCTGGGCTGGTTGAATCCTGCTGACTTGAGTTTCTCTATAAAAAACTCCATGATTATGATCGAGGGTTTTGCTGACTTGATACCGAGCCTGTCAAAAACAACCGGGCTCAATGCGCCTATATACCCGACCTTTCCCTTTCCTGCGAATATGTCAGCAGACTGTCCTGGATGAAGAAACGGTTCAGTTGATCTGACAAATGAAATGCCTGCTGCTCCCAGGTCCGAAAGTATGGACTCTGCAATGCCCTTGATCACAAAGAAGTCGTTTGCTGTTTCAGGATAAAGCGTCTTTGCCTTCTCCCTGTAGTAGAGCGCGCAGATGGCATGCTCTTCAGAGGGCAGACTGTCCTGTCCATTGCCTATGAAGACCTTTGCTGATTCGAATATCTTCAAGTCCCTGCTGCCGTACGCCAGATTATGTTTGAGGTTTCTGATAAGCGAAGGAAGTATCATTGTCCTCATGCAGGCCTCCTCAGACCTGAGGGGATTCTTTATGTTCACAACCCGTCTTCTTGAATTATCTGCAGGAATATCGAGCATGTCAAGATCAGCCTCTGACATGAAGCTCAGGTTTATCGCCTCTGTGAATCCTGTTTTAAGCAGCGAAGCCCTTACAGCGCCTGCTATGCCCGAAAGTGCGCTGCCTGCTTCAGAGCCTGTCTCCATGCCAATTGTCGCCTTCGGAAGCACGGCCGGTATGTTGTCGTATCCGTACATCCTTGCGACTTCCTCTATGACATCGTAGTCGCGCTTCACATCATTTCTGAATGCAGGCACTTTGACATTGAACAGATCTTTTTTTGTTTTTATCTCGAATCCGAGCCCGTTGAGGCATGATGTCATCTCTTCTTTCGAAATATTGATGCCGAGCACCCGGTTCACCTTTTCATACCTGACATCTATGCTCGTCTGAACGAATTTTTTTGGATACATGTCTATCTTGCCGTACAGCTCGCCGCCGACAATCTCTTTCACAAGATACGCTGCCCTGTCGAGCGCTTTTTTAAGCATCTTGATGTCGCTGCCTCTTTCAAACCTGTATGATGCCTCTGTCTTGAGCCCAAGAGCCCTTGATGATCTGCGGATTGATGAAGGCGCAAAATACGCGCTCTCTATGAATATGTCTTCTGTTGTGTCATCAACTTCCGAGTGCAGGCCGCCCATTATGCCTGCTATGCCTATGGGATCTTCGGCATCGAGTATAAGCAGAGTATCAGCAGGCACAGCCCTCTCTGCGCTGTCCAGTGTGGTTATCTTAACCTCTGCTCCAGGGTAAGCGCATCCTGCTGTCGCGACCCTTATCCTGTGGCCTTTTACCTTTTTCATGTCAAAGGCGTGCAGCGGATGCCCAAACTCAAGAAGCACATAGTTGGTTATGTCCACAATATTGTTGATCGGCCTTATGCCGCACTGCTCAAGCCTCTGCTGCATCCATGCAGGAGAAGGCCCTATTTTGATACCGCGTATTATTCTGCCTGCATACCTGTGGCACAGATCGTAATCAAGTATATCCACATTAAAGTCCAACGCTCCTGTGTGCGCAAGCACATCATGAGGCGGAAGGTTGAGCGATGTTTTGTATATTGCGGAAAGCTCCCGTGCTATGCCGATGACACTGAGGCAGTCAGGCCTGTTAGGCGTAACATTCACCTCGAGCACATGATCATCGCCGCAAGGCTCGATAGCTTCGACCTCAAGGCCAGCCATTGTGAGCCTGTGCGCTGCCTCAGCCACAGGCGCGTCTATTCCTGCGATTTCTTTAAGCCATTTGTATGGAACTTTCATATTGTCTCTATAGCCCTTAAAACTGCCTCAGGAATCGTGCGTCATTGTCAAAAAAGAGCCTTATGTCATCGATAGCGTATTTGAGCATCGCTATCCTCTCTATTCCCATGCCGAATGCGAATCCTGAATATTCATCAGGATCATAGCCCACATTCTCGAGCACAGCAGGGTTCACCATGCCTGCGCCGAGCACCTCGAGCCAGCCTGTTGATTTGCATACCCTGCATCCTGCCTGTTTACATAAAAAACATCCTATATCGATTTCAGCAGAAGGCTCTGTAAACGGAAAGAAGCTCGGCCTGAACCTCACAGCAGTGTCAGCTCCGAACATCTGGTGCACAAATGTGCGAAGCACTGCCTTGAGATTGCTGAAGGTTATGTCCCTGTCTATCATCAAGCCCTCGATCTGGTGAAACATGGGCGAATGGGTTATATCAGCATCGCACCTGTATACTCTGCCCGGAGCGATGAATCTTAACGGCGGCTTCTGCCTCTGCATAACGCGGACCTGCACAGGAGATGTATGCGTCCTGAGCACAATCTCGTCGCTCACATAAAATGTGTCCTGCATGTCGCGCGCTGGATGGTCTTTTGGAATGTTAAGCAGTTCAAAATTATACTTGTCGAGTTCAACTTCAGGGCCTTCTTCAATGGAAAACCCCATCTTCACGAAAATATCAGCTATCTCCGACATTACCCTGCTTAACGGGTGCTGCCTGCCGAATCCAGCGGATTTGCCTGGAAGCGAGATATCGATTGATTCAGAGAGCAGCTGCGCCTTGAGCGCCTCTGCTTTGAGTGATGCTTCTTTTGCATCGAGTTCGGATTCTATAAGATTTTTAAGGTCATTGACCCTCTTGCCTGCTGCTTTTCTCTCTTCAGCAGGCAGAGATGAAAGAGACTTGAGTTCAGCGGTGAGTATGCCTTTTTTGCCCAGATATTTCACCCTGAGCTGCACAAGACCGCTGAGGTCTTTTAGTGACTGGAGTTCGTCATGAAAAGTATTTGACAGATCGGCGCTCATGCCAGATAAGTCAGCAGGAAAGGCAGGGTCCGCCAGAGGCGGATTAAGCCTTTACCTGCTCTACGAGTTTTTCGAATGATTTCGGATCATTAAATGCGAGGTCAGCAAGGGCCTTCCTGTTGAGGTTGACCTCTGCCTTCTTGAGTGCATTCATGAATTGGCCGTATGTGAGGCCGAATGATCTTACAGCAGCGTTGATTCTTGCTATCCAGAGCGCCCTGAATTCGCGCTTTTTCAGCCTTCTGTCCTTGTATGCTGCAATGAGTGCCTTGTCAACAGCCTGGGCAGCTACTGTATAGAGTTTGCTTCTGCCTCCGTAATAGCCCTTTGCGCTGTCAAGCACCTTCTTGTGATATCTTCTGGTTTTATATCCGCCTTTTGCTCTTGGCATTTTATAACCTCCTGTATATGTTCAATAGTTGCAAACTTGTTATCCGCAGACAGATGCAGCCGCTGTCCTTTTTTGCGGAATAGTTAGTTTAATAAAACAATGGGTTTGCAGTCAAGGATTAAATACAATCCGCGTGTTTCCGACCAGACAGCCTTTCAGGCGGCCTGGCCGGTCATTATTAGATCATGTAAGGCAGAAGCTTCTTGACATTATCAAGCTGCTGCTCAGGAACGAGTCCGCCCTTTCTCAGGCCTCTCATTCTCTTTGCAGGCTTGCCTGTAAGCAGATGGCCCTTGAACGCCTTTGCCCTCTTTATCTTGCCGGAGCCTGTCACCTTGAACCTCTTGGCAGCTCCCCTGTGTGTTTTAAGCTTTGGCATCTCTTCAACTCCTCCTTTTGTTAAATACGCCCTTATCGCAATTTGAGAATCAAATTCTATTTTGAACTCGGAGCAATCACCATTGTTATATGATTGCCTTCGAGCTTAGGCTGCTGTTCAACGCTGAACTTGCCCGGAAGCTGTGCCTGTATCCTTTCGAACACCTTCATGCCTATCTCAGGCCTTACTATCTCTCGGCCCCTGAAGTACATCAGCACCTTGGCCTTGTCTCCGTCATCAAGGAATCTGCGGATGTTTCTTATCTTCAGCTCAAGATCATGGTCTCCGATCTGCGGACGCACCTTCACCTCTTTAACATCCACAGTCTTTCTGGCAGTATGCTTCTTGCTCATCTGATACTTGTACTTGCCGAAGTCCATTATCCTGCATACCGGGGGGGCAGATGTAGGAGAAACCTCTACAAGGTCATAATCCCTCTCCTTGGCCAGTTTAAGGGCCTCTACAATGGGCACAACGCCGAGCTGCTTGCCCTCGTCATCGATGAGCCTTACCTCCCTCGTCCTGATACCTTCGTTGACTCTGATGTCTTTGCTGATGTCCACACCTCCGGTTCTTGATGATTAATAAAAAAAGACCTTGAACCCGGTCTATTTTCTTCTTTTTATTTCCTCTACTATTATCCCTATAAATTCTGCTGTTGTAAATGGGCCGATGTTTTCGCCGTCTCTTTTCCTTACGGTTATCTTCTTTTCCTCAGCCTCTTTGTCGCCTATTATGGCCAGATAAGGCACCTTTCTGAGAGTCGCCTCTCTTATCTTGTAGCCTATCTTTTCGTTGTCAGCATTTATTTCGGCCCTGATGCCTGCTGACTTTAACGCAGCGACTATTTCTGCCGCATATTCAGTATGGCGCTCTGCGATTGTGAGCACTGACACCTGCATTGGCGCGAGCCAGAGCGGGAATATGCCTGCATAGTGTTCTATGAGTATGCCGAAAAATCTCTCAAGCGAGCCCATCAATGCCCTGTGAATCATTATGGGTCTGTGTTCAGCTCCGTCGCTTCCCCTGTATCCGAGATCGAAACGCTCAGGGTTATTGAAATCAACCTGAATGGTGCTGCACTGCCATGAGCGGTTGAGCGCGTCCTTAATCTTTATATCAATCTTGGGGCCGTAAAAAGCGCCTCCGCCCTCATCAACCTGGTACGAAAGGCCTCTTGCATCGAGCGCCTTTTTGAGTGCATCTGTTGAGCGCTCCCATATCTCGGGAGTGCCGACAAACTTTTCAGGCTGTGTCGAAAGATATATATCATACTTTTCGAATCCGAAAGTATTCAGCACAAACAGCGTAAAGTTGAGGATATTCTGTATCTCATCCTCTATCTGGTCTTCGCGGCAGAAGATATGCGCATCATCCTGCGTAAACCCGCGCACGCGTAGCAGACCATGCAGCACACCTGATTTTTCGTATCTGTAGACAGTGCCGAGTTCAGCGTATCTGATCGGCAAATTGCGATAGCTGCGCAATGAACTTTTGTATATGCTGATATGGAACGGGCAGTTCATCGGCTTGAGCTCATACGCCACATTGTCTATCTGCATGGGATCGTACATGCTGTCGCGGTAAAACTCCCAGTGTCCGCTCTGCTCCCACAGTTTGAGCTGCGCTATATGCGGAGTGAAGAGTATATGGTAGTCAGCCTTTATATGTTCATCGCGCCAAAAGTCCTCGATCGTCTTTCTCATGATCGAACCATTCGGGTGCCAGAGTATGAGTCCTGCTCCTATATTTTCATCAAATGAGAATAGATCGAGTTCTCTGCCGAGGCGTCTGTGGTCGCGCTTCTTCACCTCTTCGAGAAAATCTAGATATGCCTTGAGATCATCCTTTGTCTCAAAGGCTGTTCCGTATATGCGCTGGAGCATCTTGTTGTTTGAGTCTCCGCGCCAGTATGCGCCAGCAATGCTCAGGAGTTTGAATGCCTTGATGCGGCCTGTCCTCTGAATATGTGGGCCTCTGCAAAGATCAACAAAACCGTTTTCCTCATACAGAGAAACATTTTCAGCGTCAATGCCTTCGAGTATCTCAACCTTGTATGTATCGCCGCTCTTTTTGAAAAGCTCTATAGCATCAAGCCTGGAAATATCCTTGCGCACAAAAGGCGTGTTTGCCTTTATGATCTCCTGCATCTTCTTCTCGATCTTCAGAAGGTCTTCAGGAGTAAATGGTATATCCCTGTCAAAGTCATAATAGAATCCGTCTTCAGTAGCAGGGCCTATGGCTGGTTTAGCATCAGGGAAAAGTTCCTTAACAGCGTGAGCGAGTATGTGCGATGTGCTGTGGCGGTATATCTCCTTGCCTGCCTCTGAATCAAAAGAGACAAGCTCAACAACAGCATCATCAGATGCCTGCTGGAGCATACCGAGATCAATGAGCTCAGCATTAACCCGCGCAGCAATCGCGCGGCTCGACTTTACAGCGTCCCACACATCCGCTTGCGCAGTTGTAACTTCTTTGCCGTCCGGCAATATGAGTTTAATCGCACTACCCCCTGAAAAAAATAGGTTTATATATTAACCGATAGGCAGGTATATATTCAATTACCGCAACTTATTACTATGATATGGGCTTGCAGCGCCTCAATATCCCTGCCTTATAAACAATAACCATTTGACCTGGACATTAAGCGCCTGTCGGTATAACAGGTTCTGTGCCTGTTTTCTTGATTATGCAACAGAGATATGAAGCTCATCAGCAGAATGAATTGATTCTATCTCTTTTTTGTACTTTTTATGAGCCTCTTCAATATCATACAGTGCCTGAAGATTCATCCAGAACTCAGCAGGCACATTGAAAAACTTTCCAAGTCTCAAAGCAGTTTCTGCTGTAACAGATCTCTGACCTTTTATTATCTGAGCAAGCCTCGTCTGCAAAAGGCCTGTCTCCTTGGATAATCTGTAAACTGATATGCCCATCGGATCAAGGAACTCTTCCTTGATCACCTCACCGGGGTGTATGTTTTTTAGTGCTCTCATAATTAAGCTCCTTTCAATGATAATCGATTATTTCTACATCAATCGCGCTGCCGCTCTTCCATTTAAAACATATCCG
>JAJFVG010000141.1 GCA_021371915.1 Nitrospiraceae bacterium | reverse complement strand
GTGAGGTTGTGGGCCGAGGAGCCGGGACATAACATCTTTCAGATGAGAGGGTGAGAAAAGCATATTTAGTGGGATGAAATTTCATCAAGGAGGGGGAGTATGACGAGAGTTGCGAGGCTTTTATTTTTGTTGCTTGTTTTTTGCGGTATCAGCGCCTCTGTCTACGCGGAAGTAAAGTTTGATGCAGGCGCAACCCTGAGACTCAGACAGGAGATATGGGACAATGTTGTAACTCTGGGCACAGGCACTACGCAGCCTGATAGAAATTTTTTCAGATTCAGGACATCTGTGTGGGGCAATGCCTCTTTTTCAGAGCAGGCTGCTATCTATTTAAGGCTCACAAACGAGGCAAAATATTACACCGGGCCATACAAGCTAGCAGGCGAGAGATTTGATGAAGATGAAGTAATCGTTGACAACCTGTATCTTGATTTCAAGAAGCTGTTGGGCGGTGCTGTTGATTTCAGGATAGGCCGCCAGGACTTTCTGGGACCAAATGGTTATGGCGAAGGCTTTATCCTTCTTGATGGCACTCCGGGTGACGGGTCCCGTTCATTCTATTTTAATGCTGCAAAGGCTACTGTCAGGCTCCATAAAGACCACTCGGTTGATCTGATTTATATATCTGATCCTGCAACAGATATCTATATGCCTTCAATCCATCCAGGCATCACGACATCCGGTTATATAGATAATAAAAAACAGCTTACCGGCTCGCACGAAACAGGTTTTGTGCTATACGGCAAAAGCAAATTGTCGGATTCAGTAAGCCTTGAGCCTTATTATGTATACAAGACAGAAGATCCTCTTGGCAGCTATACAAAGCTCAAACTCAATACACTTGGTTTGAGGGCAGCATACAAAAATAACGGCTGGCACATAAGGGGTGAGTTTGCTCACCAGTTTGGCGAGTACTCAAATGGTATGGACAGACAGGGAAACGGCGGGTATATAACAATCGGCCGCAAATATGACAAGGCAAGCCTGAAGCCGGAATTTAATATCGGCTATACGTATCTCTCTGGTGACGACCCTTCAACAGCCAATAAAAATGAGGCATGGGACCCCCTGTTCTCCAGAGCTCCAATGTGGAATGAACTTATAATATACACATTGATCCCTGAGACGAGCGGTATGGGCGGCGCAATACCAGGCTATTGGACAAATATGCACATACTAAGCGCTGACATCAAGCTCGCTCTTAGCAATGCCACGAGCATAAAGCTGGGTTATAACTATCTGCTTGCTGATGAAAAGGTGGCGGCAAGTTCCATGTTTTCTGGAAGCGGAAATAAGGAAAGAGGCCATATGCCAATGGCATTTGTGTTCCATAAATTCAGCAACAAACTCGATGCAATGGTGCAGGCCGAGTATTTCATACCTGGTAATTTTTATTCATCCGATGCCCGCAAGGCATTGTTCTTCAGGTGGCAGCTACAGTACAAAATCTAAATTGATTTATTGATAAAACAAGAGAGGGGGTCGCTAAAGCGACCCCCTCTCTTTATATTTGTCTGAATTCCTGTCAATTTACCATTTGATTAATGCTGATGCCCATGTAAGGCCGGCGCCAAATGCCTCAAGCAGCACATGGTCGCCTCTTTTTATCCTTCCTGTACGCACAGCCTCATCAAGTGCAATTGCTACAGAGGCAGCAGAGGTGTTGCCGTACTTTTCTATATTTACAAACACACGATCCATCGGAAGATTGAGTCTTGCTGCTGTTGCCTGTATTATCCTCATGTTGGCTTGGTGAGGGATAAGAAGCGACAGTTGCGACGGATCTACATTATTCTTTTTGAGAGTATCTGTAACCAGATTTTCCAGGGTCTTTACAGCTATCTTGAATACCTCATTGCCTCTCATTTTTATGTAGTGATCGCGATTTTTCAGCGTATCTTCCGAAGGCGGCATTTTTGAACCTCCGGCAGGCACACAAAGCAGTTCTGCGTACTTGCCGTCTGAGTGTATATCAGTTGAAAGTATGCCGGATTCATCGTCTGACGGCTGTATTATGACAGCTCCTGCTCCATCTCCAAACAGCACGCATGTTGTACGGTCTTCCCAATCTGTGAATTTGGACAGACACTCGACACCTACAACAAGAATATTTTTGTGGCTGCCTGCCTTGATGAAACTGTTTGCGACCGAAAGGCTGAAGATGAATCCTGAACACGCGGCGTTTATGTCAAAGGCAACAGCATTTGAAGCGCCGAGTTTGTCCTGAAGCACGCATGCGGTTGAGGGAAGCTGCATGTCGCCGGTTACAGTGGCGACTATGATCATATCAAGCTCATCAGCGCTGATGCCGCTGTTTTTGAGAGCTGATTTTGCAGCCTCACAGGCAAGGTCCGATGCACACTGGGTTTCAGCAGATATCCTGCGCTCTTTTATGCCGGTGCGTTCTGTTATCCATTCGTCTGTGGTTTCCACTGTCTTTTCAAGATCAGCGTTAGTGAGGATCTTCTCCGGATAGTAGGATCCGGTAGAGATGATCTTGCCAGTTTTCATTATATCACCCGTTTTTGTGTGACTTGTTCTTCAGATCAAGAGACCTGGCAACGGCTTCATGCACTCTGCACTGAGCCATCTCTGAGGCTGTTCTGAGCGCGTTTTTGATTGCCTTGGATGTTGAACGTCCATGGCTTATGAGGCAGATGCCGTTTATTCCCAGAAGAGGGGCGCCTCCGTGTTCCGTATAGTCTGTCTGCTTTCTGAACCCCTTGATTGCGGGTTTGAGCATTAGGTATCCGATTCTGCCGGTTGCAGCCCTTGCAACCTCGCGCTTGAGCATTTTGATGATTGACTCGGCAAGACCTTCTGCGACCTTGAGCACGATATTGCCTATAAACCCGTCGCAGACAACAACATCAGCGCCGCCATAAAATATGTCTTTACCTTCTATGTTTCCTGTGAAATTTATGTCGAGCGTCTTGATTAATTTGAACGCTTCCTTTGTGAGTTCATTGCCCTTTGTGTCCTCTTCGCCTATACTCAGGAGGCCGACTCTCGGATTATTCACTCCATAGACAGTCTCTGCATAGGCGCTTCCCATTAGGCTGAACTGTTTAAGGTTTTCAGGTTTGCAGTCAACATTTGCGCCGGCATCGAGCAGAATGAAAAAGCCTTCAAGCGAGGGCATCTTTGTAGCAATGGCCGGCCTGTCGACATTGGGAAGTTTTCCAAGAACGAATAGGGCTGTTGCCATTGTGACCCCGGAGTGGCCGGCGCTCACAGCAGCGTCAGCAGAACCTTCTTTTACCAGCTCGATAGCCTTGCGCACTGAGGAGTCTTTTTTCTTTCTTATTGCTACGGAGGCCTGATCGTCCATTGCAACGACTTCAGATGCGTGATAAACAGAGATACGGCCGGAGGGATATTTTTTATCTCTTAAAGAGTCTGCAAGAATATCCCTGTCGCCGACAAGAACCACATCAAAATCATATTCGCTTACTGCTTCAATGGCTCCTGCAACAGTTACTTCAGGAGCGTGGTCGCCCCCCATAGCATCGAGGGCTATTCTCATGACTCTTTTGCAACAACCTCGATTATCTTTTTGCCGTTATAGCTTCCGCAGCTGGGGCATACTCTGTGGGGAGCCTTGTACTCCTTGCAGTCAGGGCAGGTTACCAGTGTAGGCATCTGGCCTTTCCAGTTTGCTCTTCTTTTATCCCTTCTCGATTTTGAATGTCTTGACGTAGGGTTTGCCATCTCATTGCTCCTTTTTCTTCAATAGTTGTTCGAGCTGCCTGAGCCTTGGGTCGGTCTCTGTAACAATGCAGCTGCATTTATTTTTATTTCTGTCCGCCCCGCATACAGGGCAGATTCCTTCACAATCATTCGAACAGAGCGGCTTCATAGGTACATTAAGCAGAAGCTGCTCGACCAGCACCTCATCAGTATCAATGGCATCATCGCTGTAGTAGCTCGTCTCGAGCTCATCACCCTTTAACTGGTGGTGCTCATCCCTTGTTATGCCTGATGAGGGATGGTATGTCACCTCAACTTTTGAATCTATCCTGGCCTTATAGTCATTAAGGCATCTGCTGCAATTAAGTTCAACATCCGCAGATACTGTGCCAGTTACAATAACATCAGCGCCTGCCTTGTCAAATCTGAGACTTGCAGCTACTGGACCGGACAGCTTTACAGCCTCTGATGCCGGCTGCTCATCAAGTTTGATCTCCATCCCGTCTTCTGGTATATCTGAAACTGTAATTTTCATCTTAATATTGCACAAAAAACAATAAATTAGAGCATTAATTATAGAGATTGGGCAGAAATTTTGTCAAGGAAGCAGGGCAGGATGAGCGCAGAGTAGACAGACACTCATAAAAACAGACTTTTTCGAATTCGAGCATCCTGGACAATGGCTCGTTGAAATCTGCCTTTCCGCAGGCAAATACGCCGTGCCCTTGCACAACAGTGCACCCGCACTCATGTACTGCCGGAGGCACTGTATGCATTATGCCTTTTGAGCCTGTGCCTATGTCTCCAGAGACAACCGGTATGCCCATAAGACGGCATTCAGGTTCAGTTGCATTACTGCGCATGGACATGATCACAGAGAATCTTGGGTGGCCGTGCAGCACGCACCTGCTGTTTGATGAGAGGTAGATGTTTTTGTGAGCAGAGAGTTCTGATGAGGCTGTTATGCCTGCTGATGAAGAGCCGTCCATTGGTACGGCATCAATACATCTTTCAAGTTCATCAAGCGAACTGCCTGTCTGGCTGATGTATATGGAATTATCGAGAAGATAAGATATGTTGCCGAAAAAAGAGTCAACCAGTCTGTGATTTACAACAGCCCTGCCTGCTTCGGCTATCATGCCAAGCGCCTCGATATGGCTTGCTGCTGCGCCGTGATGGAGCTGTGCCTGTTTGAAATCAGGCTGAATGATTTTGAGTTTGTTAAGTATGCTGTTGAGCAATTTTGCAACAGACTCATCAGGATTGCGCTCATCGCAGAAGATGCGGAGCATGTCATTAAAAAATTTTACAAACATGGCAAAACATGTGGAGCTGAACGATACAAAGGCCTGTTCAGGAGATACACTGCCCCACGATGCAATTCCGTGCCCCCTGATTATTACTGACTTCCTGTGTGAAAGCGCATCAGCAATTGCAGCAGCACTGAAGGTGTTTATGATGGGGATGTCATGGAAGAATGTTTTTGTCTCACAGTCCTGCGGCATTATCCTGCCGAGCTGATCAACTGATTTTTCATACTTCATCATTGCATTTATGATCGTCCAGTAAGGTTCCGCGGGCCTGCCAAACAGCAGTGAGTTGATGTTCATATGATCAAAGATTCTCATCAGCTCAGGGTTGCACTCGCTTTGCGGTCTGTTTGCAGAGATATCAGCATCAAGAAACAGCATGGTTGCATCATCAGGCAAGCAGAGCCCCTGGTTCGACAATTTGCCGATGTATTTATCTATCTGGCTGATCATATACCTGTCACCAGCCTCTGATCCTGTAGTAGTTTTCTCTGGCTTTCAGGAAATCCTCGCGGTTTATTGCTGCTATCCGTATCATCTCGCCTGAGCTGCCGTCTTCTTCAAAAAACCTCCCTGGCAGGTCATCATCTGATTTTGTGAATCCGTTTATCTCATTCAGCCTTCTTTCGAGATTCCATATCCTTTCTCCTGTCTTTAGCAGTGACTGTGAATCATGATCACCGCCAGTAACAGCATTAAGTGCCTTCGCATACTCCTCAAGGCCTGCACCAAAGAAGACAAACTTGCATGCTGTCAGAGAATCCACTACCGCGTTCAGATCTTCGGCGATCTTTATTATCCTGGCCTTGCCCTCGAATGAAAACCTGTCTGTGGCAACAGGCCTTCTAAGTATCTCATGGCTTACAGGGTATGCGCGCAGATGGCATCCGCCCCTGTTTGAAGTTGCGTAAGCCAGCGCCATGCCGTATGCGCCTCGCGGATCATACGCAGGCAGTTCGAGTTTTTTTACTGACATGCTCTTTCCTGGTGCGCCTTTTGATGCTGCGTATCTGTAGGAGCCTTCAGCAAGCATGGCTGACAGACTGTCGCTTTTCATGGCTATGCGCTTAAGCAGATCGTGCATCTCAGGAGGATTTACAGGTATGCCTTCTATCTCTGAATAACAGGCTATTGTGGATGCTGCTGTTATGGAGTCTATTCCCATCTCATTGCATATCCTGTTTGATTCCACAATGGCCTCAAGATCGCTGCATCCGTTCAGTGCTCCGAAGTGAGAGACTGTCTCGAACTCAGGCATAATCTCGCCGCTGCTGCCTATTTTTTTGCAGAGAACAGGACAGCCTGAACACCCGGCTTTTTTTGTTTTGTAGCGCTCCTTCATGCTGTAGCCTGAATAGTTTGACGCGCTTTCGAAGATCGTCTTCCTGAAGTTGTCTGTTGGCTCCATTCTGCGGGAGTGTATAAGATCAACGAGTGCGGCAGTGCCGAACTCTGAAAGTCCGAACTCACCGAACACAGCCTGCGAAGCGCGCAACAGCCGCATGATCTCCTTGCGCGATGCATCCAGGGAATCAGCATCATGCACCTTTACGGTTCCGCTGCCTTTTACAGCAACGGACTTTAGCCTCTTTGCTCCCATTACAGCGCCAAGACCGCCCCTGCCTGCACAGTAGTGGCTGTCAAAGACAATAGATGCATACCTGACCAGGTTTTCTCCTGCCGGTCCGATAGCTGCTGTTGACATCTGCGGAAAAGTTTTTGTTGTATCTGATGTGGTGGTGCCGATAAGCCCTTCCGCGCTGATGATCGAGATGTCATTGTCTCTTATTACCAATGATACCCATCTGTCCGATTTGCCGGTTATCTCGAGATAGTCGTAGCCTGCTTTTTTTAGTTCTGTGCCGAACCTGCCGCCAACTGAACAGTCAAAAACAGTGTCAGTAAGCGGTGACCTTGAGATGACAGACATCCTGCCTGATGTCGGCGCTGCTGTGCCCACAAGCGGGCCGGTTGCAAAGATGATCGGCATTTCAGCAGCATCGTATGGCAGGGTTATGCGTTCTGATATCAGGCTCACG
>JAJFVG010000118.1 GCA_021371915.1 Nitrospiraceae bacterium | reverse complement strand
TCAGACAGCATCGCTGTGATAGAGTGGGCGGAGAGGCTGCCGCAGCAGCCTGAAGGGGCTGTCTCGGTTGAGATAAAATATACAGGTGAGGACGAGCGCGAGATAATAATAACCGGCGCTGATATGGACAGGGACTGAAATACGAATGAAGAGACTCGGGATAATAACAAAGAGATCCAGGACAGAGCCGGTAGAGATACTGAGAGGTCTGCTGCCGCTGTTCAGGGACAAGGGCATAGAGATATTCCCTGACCGCGAGGCAGCATCATGCCTCGGCATAAAGGGATATGAAAAAAAGGAGATTGCAGAGCTTTCCGATGTGCTGATGGTGCTCGGCGGAGACGGCACCATGCTTGGAGCAGCAAGGCTTGTGAGCGGCAAGGGCACCCCGATACTCGGCGTCAACCTGGGCAGCCTCGGATTCATTACAGAGGTCAACAAGGACGAGATAAGGGAAATGATCAACAGGATGCTTTCGGGCGACTATAATGTTGAAGAGCGGATAATGCTGTCAGTATCCGTAAACAGGGACGGACTGAAGGTCTCTGACAACATAGTGCTCAACGATGCTGTTGTAAACAAGGGCGCGCTGGCCAGAATCATAGACATAGAGACATATGTCAACGGACTTTATGTTACAACCTACAAGGCTGACGGTCTTATAGTATCTACACCTACCGGTTCCACTGCATACTCGCTTTCAGCAGGCGGACCGATACTTTATCCAACGCTGGAGTGCATTACACTCACGCCCATATGTCCGCACACACTCACAAACAGGCCGGTTGTTGTGCCGGACAGCGTGAAGGTGTCGCTCAGGCTGAAGGCTGACAATGAAGATGTGTTCCTCACGCTCGACGGGCAGACAGGGTTTTCGCTCAAAAAGGACGACACAATAGATATATGCAAGTCGCCTCATGTCACAAAGATCGTTGTGCCCTCTGATAGGGACTATTTCATGCTGATCAGATCAAAGTTGAAGTGGGGCGAAAGATAGTGCATACAACGGAACAGCTGCAGGAGCCTGTCAGTATCTCAGCATCAGAGCTCAGAACTGTCATGCAGTATTGCCAGGCCATGGGAATTGAACACCTGCCCTTTAAAATCGACCTGAAGGATATAACCTCAACTCGCAGCACTGGCGCATTAACCGGGCCTGCATCAGCCGGCAACGCTTTAAAACAGGCGGCTCTTGATGATCTGCACTCCAGGATAGGAGAATGCACTTTGTGCAGGCTTTCATCAGGCCGCACTAATCTCGTTTTCGGCGAAGGCAATCCTGATGCAAGGATAATGTTCATAGGCGAAGCTCCGGGCAGGGAAGAGGACAGGCAGGGCAGGCCGTTTGTTGGTGAGGCCGGACAGGTGCTCACAAGCCTTATAAACAAGCTCGGACTCAGCAGGCAGGATGTCTATATAGCAAACATATGCAAGTGCAGGCCGCCTTCAAACCGCGATCCCATGCAGGATGAAATGGACTCTTGCATGAAGTTTGTGGAGGAGCAGATAGAGATAATAGACCCTGAGGTCATAATAGCCCTCGGCAGGATATCCTCGCATACGCTTTCTGGCTCGCGCGATCCCATAGCCAAATTCTCCATCTCAAAAATAAGGGGAAAGTTTTTTGATTATATAGCACGGAACAGGGTTATACCTGTGATGCCCACTTTCCATCCCGCGTATCTTATGCGCAATCCGAAAGACAAGTGGCTCACATGGTCTGACGCACAGGCAGTGCTCAGAAAGATCGGGATGCTGAAGGACTGACAATAATGCCGAACAGAAATGCAAAAGGATTAAAGACATTGTGGGCTCCGTGGAGGCTCGAGTACATCCTTTCGGAAAAACCCAAGGAGTGCATATTCTGCATCAGTGAATCAACGGATGAAGACAGGGATAAACTTGTCCTGTACAGGGGCAAAGAGGCTTTTGTGATAATGAACAAATATCCATACAACAACGGACACCTGATGGTAGTTCCTTATGTTCATGCCTCAGCGCTTGATGAGCTGCCAGCATCAACACATGACGAGATGATGCAGCTGACCAGCTTCTGCACCGTATGCCTCAAAAAGGCTTTCAGACCGGAAGGGTTTAATATAGGCATAAACCTGGGCAGCGCAGCAGGCGCCGGCATAAAGGAGCACCTGCATATACATATTGTGCCGAGGTGGGCCGGGGACACAAACTTTATGACAGTGTTGGGAGAGGTGCGCGTAATACCTGAGCACATCCTGGATACCTATGACAAACTGCATCCTCTGTTCAACAAAAAATCATGATTTTATCTTGACTGATCCTGAATATCTTGGATAGACTAACTGAATGGAAAAAAACATAATAAAGGCATTTGAAGAGAGCGCAAGGCTGAAAGAGAAGTTTGCCAGAGAGAATTGCCCTCTCATAATCGAGGTCGCCAACCTAATAGCAGGCACATTTGACAGGGGCAAAAAGCTGATACTGTTTGGCAACGGAGGCAGCTCATGCGATGCCTCCCACCTTGCAGCAGAGTTCGTTAACAGGTTTAAGATGGAAAGGCCCGGACTGCCTGCAATAGCAATAAACACTGATATGGCTGTGCTCACCTCAATAGCCAATGACTACGACTACTCGGAGATATTCGCACGACAGGTAAAGACCCTCGGTGAAGAAGATGACATTGTTATAGCAATATCCACCAGCGGAGGATCGAAGAACATCCTCAAGGCTGTTGATGCTGCAAAAAAGAAGGGCATGAAGGTGGTTGTACTGACCGGACTGAAAGGCGAAAAGCTGGCTGCAAAGGGTGACTACTCATTTGTTGTTCCTTCAGAGGATACGCCAAGAATACAGGAGACGCACATCACACTCGGCCATGTGCTCTGCCAGATGATAGAGGAGATACTCTTCGAAGTGCCGAGAAAGAGATGATCTCTGAATTCGGCATCATCAGTTTCTCACCTCACAACACTACAATTCTCTCTGCAAAATATACAACCTCTTCTTTTAAGAGTTTTCTGCTGCCATGAAGATACTCGGCATAGACCCGGGCAGCATAAAGTGCGGATACGGCATCATATCCATGCCTGACAAAAGCATAAGAGCTGCGAGGCCGTCTATTACGAACCGCCAATACAGATATGTTTCTTCCGGCATAATAACAATGCAGGCAGGCAAGCTGCTGCATGTAAGGCTCAAAGAGCTTTATGCGTCGCTTGCCGAGCTTATTGCAGAGTATCAGCCTGACGAGATAGCTGTTGAGAAGATGTTCTTTGCAAAGGGCATAAAGGCAGCGCTCAGTCTTGGTCATACCAGAGGCGTGGTGCTTGCAGCAGCAGCCTCAACAGGGCTGTACATACATGAATACAGCCCGCTTGAAGTAAAGAAAGCTGTTGTCGGTTATGGAAAGGCGGACAAGTCGCAGGTGCAGATGATGGTGAAGCAGCTGCTCGGCACAGAAAGGCAGCTCACGCCTGACAGCGCTGACGCGCTCGCAATAGCGATCTGCCATGTGCATATGAAGACAGGCGCTGCATATTTAGGCGCAGACGCATAAAACAGGATCCAGGCGGAGGGTTCGAAAAAGATGATTGCATCACTGAGAGGAAAACTTTTATCAAAGAGGCCTGACAGCCTTGTTGTTGAGACAGGCGGAGTCGGATATGACCTGCATGCGCCGCTTACGCTTATATCGTCTCTGCCTGATGAGGGCAAGGATGTATTTCTGCATGTGCATACTCATGTGCGTGAAGATGCAATTACTCTTTACGGCTTCGGCTCTGACGCTGAAAAACGTATATTCACAACCCTGCTGGGCATATCAGGAGTGGGGCCCAAGATCGCCCTGAGCATACTTTCAACAATACCTCCTGATGATTTCCAGCAGGCTATAACAACAGAGGACACAGCGCTGTTGTGCCGTGTGCCCGGACTGGGTAAAAAGACCGCGCAGAGGCTTATACTCGAACTGCGGGAAAAGCTGCCGTCCATGAAAGAAAAGGCTGATGCTGTTTTTGAAGATACGCTCTCAGCGCTCGTAAATTTCGGCTACAAGCGCGCATTCGCTCTAGAAGCGCTCCAGAAGGCATATTCAACAGGCACAAGGGACATTGAAACTTTGCTCCGCGAATCATTAAAATATTTAACAAAAGAGTGAAGGGGCTGCTGAAATATGAGGATTGAAGACAGGGACCCGGGACCATTAAGCCCTGAGGCAGCCCAGGAAGATATCTCCTACGAAATAACCCTGAGGCCCAGGACGATTGATGAGTTCATCGGCCAGGACAAGCTCAAGGAAAACCTCAAGGTCTTTATAGCAGGCGCAAGATTCAGAAAGGAGTCTCTTGATCATGTGCTCTTCTGCGGGCCTCCAGGCCTCGGCAAAACAACACTCGCATCCATAATAGCCAACGAGCTGAATGTGAATATCAAGACAACATCAGGCCCTGTGATAGAGCGGCCGGGTGATCTTGCTGCCATACTCACAAACCTTGCTGAAAACGACATACTCTTTATTGACGAGATACACAGGATGCCGAGGATCGTTGAAGAGGTGCTCTATCCTGCTATGGAGGACTTCAAGCTTGACATCATAATAGGCCAGGGTCCGGGTGCAAGGACTCTCAAGCTGAATCTGCCGCGCTTCACGCTGATAGGAGCAACAACCAGAACAGGACTGCTCACATCGCCGCTGCGTGACAGGTTCGGCATAATCGCTCGCCTCGACTTTTATTCATCAGATGATTTAAGGCATATTGTGTCGCGTTCATCAGGGCTGCTGGGTGTAGAGATGACGGATGATGCTGCGCTTGAAATAGCAGGCAGGTCGCGCGGCACACCGCGAATAGCAAACAGACTGCTTAAGAGGCTGCGCGACTTTGCGCAGGTAAAAGGCGATGGAGTGATTAATCTGCCCATAGCAAAAGATGCGCTCGCAGCTCTCGATGTTGACAGGCTTGGGCTTGATGAGGTGGACAGAAAGCTGCTCCTCACCATAATAGAGAAATTCAGTGGAGGCCCTGTTGGCATAGATGCCATAGCAGCATCGCTGCGCGAAGACAGGGAGACCATAGAAGATGTGTACGAGCCTTATCTATTGCAGGAAGGTCTGCTTGAGCGTACATCTCGGGGCAGGCTCGCAACAAGGACAGCATATGAACATCTGGGCAGGAGCATCCCCAGCGGGCTCTTCTGAAACAGTATGAAGGTTCTTGCGCATATATGCTGCGCAAACTGCGCGGTCTATCCTGTAATG
>JAJFVG010000102.1 GCA_021371915.1 Nitrospiraceae bacterium | reverse complement strand
CAGGTTGTTTTTTGTGCTGTTAGCTAAAATCTTTTATGTTGCTATCTGTTTTACTCAAAGTGAGCTATATTGTGGTATATGATGAAATTCAAGGGGATAGTTAAATAGTTGCGTTACTATTAAACAATTAATATAATTTAGATGAGAGGGGTCTGAAGTCCAGGACTGTCAGTATTAAAGCTGCAATCAATAATCAATCAGGAGGGTAAACTATGCAGATCAAAAGAAGTGGATTGTTGATTGTTTTAAGCATCTTTTTGTTCATGGCTTTCTGTTTCAACAACGCGCTTGTGCAGCCGGCTGCTGCTGATGAGGCGAAGCTCCAGTCAGTAAAAGGCAATCTCAAGGCACTGGCAAACAAATCAAAGACATTGTCTGTGGCAGTTCCTGGCAAGGGCACCATGATATTTAAATTCACAGACCAGACAGCCCTTGTTAATGCCAAAGAGCTGAAAGAACTTCAGACAGAAGATATGCTCGGCATTGATTACAAACAGGTCGGGGCAGACAATGTAGCTGTTGTCATAACCCGCGCTGTTGCAAAACTGCCTCCTGGCGTTACAGAGATAAAGACCCCGGAGCTTGCAGCGTTGGTTACTAAAGGGCCTGAGGCTGGCAACTACTTTTTAGTGGATTCCAGACCAGCTGGGAAATGCAGCGAAGGCTATATACCAACAGCTGTAAACATACCGGTTCCTGTTCTTGAAAAAGAAGAGGCAAAGCTGCTGCCTGCTGACAAGTCGAAACTGCTCATCTTCTATTGCGGCGGCGTAACCTGAGGCATGAGCCCAAAATCCGCCGGTCTGGCGAAACAGATGGGTTTTGCAAATGTGAGAGTTTATGCTGAAGGCGAGCCTGTATGGGTATCATCAGGACATCACACAGTAGCATCTCCTGAGTTTGTGCATACAAATCTCAAATCAAATACAGCGGTGGTGATTGATCTGCGCGCTGCTGATGCTGTAAAAACTGGCCACATTGCAGGAGCAGTCAGCATACCCTATGCAAAACTCGCGGACTGGGAAGACAAGTTCCCTGCGTATAGAGGCGCGGCAATTGTTTTTTACTCTGACAAAGAGGCTGAAGTCGCTTCCGCAGTAAAGAGCGTAAGAAGCTGGGGATACAAAAATGTTACAGGACTTGACGGAGGTCTCGACAAGTGGAAGTCCGCAGGGTTTGGCATAAATACCGGCGATGCATTGTCAGAAATAAAATACACCCGCAAGTTCGGCCCTGGAGAGATAACCATACCGGAATTTGTAGAGGCTATGCAGGCGGGCAAGGCTGTTATTCTTGATGTGCGCTCAAAAGATGAGGTGGCAAAAGGCGCATTCAAAGGGTCAATAAACATTCCTGCTGATGAGATAGCAAACAGATATGCTGAACTGCCAAAAGACAAAATCATAATTGTCCACTGTTCAACAGGCGTAAGGGCAGAGATGGCTTATGAGATATTGAAGGCCAACGGCTACAATGTTAAGTTCCTGAAGGCTGACGTTGATATTGAACCTGACGGCAAATATAACATAAGCGGCTAAAGAGGGGGCAGAGCATGAAAAAAATCCTGCTTGTAATTATTGTTGCCTTGCTGGCAATCTCGCTGCCGGCATTTGGCGCTGAAGATGTAAAGCGGCCGACACTTGCTCCTTTGTGCAAAAATTGCCATCAGCCTGACTCAAACATGATGCGCGGTTTTCTCGAAAATATTGCCTACAGGTCAAACACAATACAGATGGATTTGATGACTCACAAAGAGATTGTCAAGTTCAATGACTGCACAGTGCTTAAAAATGTAGGATCTATTGATGAGCTCAAAAACTATAAGGGCAAGGGCTTCAGGATAATTTTCGATGAGAAGAACGGCGAAAAGATCGCTGTGATGATCACGAGGTTCGATATCCTTAAGTCTATCCTTCCGCAGGAGAAGCTCACAAAAGAAGATCTCAAGAAGTTGATGGCAGAAAAGAAAAATACCATGCTGATAGATGCACGGCCTCCGATGGTTTATCAGGCTGGACATATACCGGGGGCAAAGCTGCTGCCTGCTCCGGACTTTGACAAGTACTATCCGCAGGTTCTGCCACAGGACAAGAACACCCCGCTGGTATTTTATTGTGTTGGCGGATGCCTCAGTCCGACTGCAGCAATGCGCGCAAAGTCTCTTGGATACAAAAATGTATATGTCTATACAGAGGGATTCCCTGACTGGTCTGCAACAGAATATGCTGTTACAGCGCCGGTCTGGCTGAAAACAGCTATCGAAAAGGATATGCCGTATGTGCTGATCGATGTGAGGCCAAAGGCAGAGGTTGCTGCAGGCCACATCAAAACAGCGGTATCAATCCCTATTGCAGAGATGGATGTTGCAAAGGCAGGATTTCCAAAGCAGAAGAATGCGCCGCTGATATTCTATGGCAAGGGCAAAGAGGATGCAGCAAAAAAGGCTCTTTCATGGGGATACAAGGCTGTGAGAATTCTGCCTTATGACTATGCTGAATGGAAGCAGGCGGGCAATCCTGTTGCAACAGGCGCGGCAGCTACAACAATCAACTATGTGCCAAAACCCAAACCCGGCACAATAAGCCCGGCTGAGTTCAAACAGATTGTTGCAAAATCTCCGCTTGATACAGTAATACTCGATGTGAGAAACGCTGATGAGGTTGCTGAAGGCAGGATCAGAAACTCGATCAACATACCCAATGATGAGCTTATACACAGACTCAAGGAGATACCTGCCGGCAAAAAAATAGTCATTCACTGCTCAACGGGTGTAAGGGCGGAGATGGCGTATAATACGCTCAAGGCTGCAAAAATAGAGAGCCGTTATCTGGATAACAAGATCGATATAAAGAAAGACGGCACATTTGTAATAACAGAGGAGCAATAAAACAAAGACAATGGAGAGGGAGGCCGCGCGGCCTCCCTCTTCTCTTATTTCTTCCGGGCATTGTGATAGAATTCAGTAATGAACAACAACAATTCAAAACTCGTATATTCAACTGAAAAGAGCGTTCAGCGCCGGGATGCTTCTGAAAAGGCGATCAACAAGCCTGCGCTGCCGTTTGATCAGCAGCGGGTGATAGTCAAACTCGACAGAAAAGCGAGGGCAGGCAAGGCGGTGACTATAGTGGAAGGCATAAAGCTGCCTCAAAAGGATATGGAAGCGCTGCTCAAGAGACTCAAAACAAGACTCGCAACCGGCGGCACAATAAAAGAGGGTTCATTCGAAATCCAGGGCGACCACTGCTCAGCAGTTCTTGATCTGCTGAAAAGAGACGGCTTCAATCCAAAACGCTCCGGCGGATAAGTGTATGCTGAGATTAAGGCTCCAGAAACTACCACGTAACTGATTGCAATCAAATACTTTATATCGCACAATTGACAAATGCTTTCTGAATGTCTATAATTTCTATTAATTAGATAGAAATGGTCAGGAGTCCATAAAATGAAGCTTTCAACAAAGGGAAGATACGGTGTGCGCCTGATGCTCGACATCGCAGAGCATGCTGCTGCAGGCCCTGTAACTCTTAAAGAGATATCCGGGCGTCAGAATATTTCTGAAAAATATCTCTGGCAGATGATAAGGCAGCTCAAAAATGCCGGATTGGTAAACTCAAGCAGAGGCTCAATAGGGGGTTATACTCTAACAAAGAGGCCTTCAGAGATCACGTTAAAAGACATTGTTTCCCAGCTTGAAGGCCCGATATGTATTGTTGACTGCGGAGCTGCCATGCATAAGTGCGGCATGGCCGAAGACTGCATAACAAGACAGGTATGGGCTGAGATTTCGGAAAAACTGGGCAGTATTTTTGCGTCCTACACGCTTGAAGATCTGCTTGACAGAAAAAAAAGAATGTCAGCTGCTCTGAATTTTAACATCTGAATTTGCAGATAACCCGGGAGAATGAAATGGCACGAATATTTGAAGACATCACAAAAACAGTAGGCAATACCCCGCTTGTAAGAATCAATAAGCTTACTCACGGAAGCAGCACGCTGCTCGCAAAGATCGAGTCATTCAATCCGCTCTCGAGCGTAAAAGACAGGATAGGCGTTGCCATGGTAGAGGCAGCTGAGAAGCAGGGCCTGATCAACAAAGATACGGTCATAGTAGAGCCTACAAGCGGAAATACAGGCATTGCGCTCGCTTTTGCCTGTGCTGCAAAAGGGTATAAACTTATTCTAACTATGCCTGACACAATGAGCATGGAGCGCAGACAGCTGCTCAAAATATTAGGCGCGGAACTGGTGCTTACCGAAGGGGCTAAAGGGATGCGCGGCGCCATAGAAAAGGCAGAAGAGATTGTCAAAACCAGATCCAATGCTTTTATGCCTCAGCAATTCCAGAATCTTGCAAACCCTGATGTTCACAGACGTACAACAGGGCAGGAGATATGGAACGACACTGACGGAAAGGTGGATATAGTGGTGGCCGGCGTGGGCACCGGCGGTACAATAACAGGCGTTGGCGAGGTGCTAAAACAGCTTAAACCTTCTGTAAAAATTATTGCTGTAGAGCCGGCTGATTCACCTGTGCTTTCCGGCGGCAAGCCTGGGCCTCACAAGATACAGGGCATAGGTGCAGGGTTTGTGCCGCAGATACTCAATACTGCCATATACGACGAAATCATTCAGGTTACAACTGAGCAGTCAGGTGATACTGCCAGAAAACTTGCAAGAACAGAAGGCATACTTGCCGGCATATCCGGCGGCGCTGCCATGTATGCCGCTCTTAAAGTTGCTGAGAGGCCTGATTCAGAAGGCAAGGTGATTGTTGTTATACTGCCTGATACTGGTGAACGCTATCTTTCAACATGGCTCTTTAAGGATGAACAGCAGCTGTGAAAAATCATATAAATCTTGTTTAAATAATTATTACAGGAGAAGAGATGAGGAGATTGAAAGCGTTGGTTGTTATCTTGATTATGTTCTTCTGTGTGATTTCTGTGGCATCAGCAGCAAAGGATTTTGACTGGATGAATGCTATGAACGCAAAGGCAGAAGTCAAACCAAATGATTTTTTTGCCCAGGTTGCCGCACGTTTTAAAGTGGGCAATGCAGAGGTTGAAGCTGTTTTTGGCAAGGTGGGCAAATATGCTGATGCGTATATGGCCTTTCGTCTGGGCGAGATGTCAGGCAGGCCTGTTGATTATATTCTGGACAGATATTCCGCCAACAAAGGCAAAGGCTGGGGAGTTATAGCAAAAAGCCTCGGCATCAAACCAGGATCAAAAGAATTCCACGCGCTAAAGCGCGGACATGATCTTTACGGTTTTGATGACAATAAAGGCAAGGGCAGGAAAAAACCCAAGAACAAAAACTGGAAGTAACGGACACGGAGGAGTTATGAAAAAGATTATTCTGGTTTTGGCGATGTTGTTTCTGGCAGCAAATGTTGTATCAGCAAAAGACTACATAGTGGCAAAAAAAGCAGGCGGGTATGATGTTGTCATGGCAATAGACAAAAACCCTCCGGTTGTAGGAAATAACAATGTCACGATCTTTGTTAAAGACGCTTCAGGTAAAAATGTCACAGATGCCAGGGTTGTTGTTGACTACTCCATGCCGGCAATGCCGGGCATGCCGCCCATGAACTACAAAACAGACGCAGTATTGCAGGGTTCCGAATACAAGGCTGTTATGAACCTTTCTATGGCAGGGCCATGGAATGTTGCTGTGAAGATTTCAAAAGCAGGCAAGACCGCTATTGCAAAATTCAGCATAGACGCGCGATAAGGCTGACAACATGTGCTTGGCAGATTTAAGGCAAAAAAAAGAAACATGCATGCGCATGCTGCTTGTCCTGATGTTTGCCTTGCTATGTGCCGGTACACTGCTGTTTATTAAGGCTGTAACTTCGCACGCTGAACAGCCGCTGCTGCTTAAAGACCTTATTGATGAAGCGCTCAGAAACAGTCCTGAGATAAAGGCTGCGGAGATGAGGACAGAAGCAGCGCAGCACAGAGTGCCCCAGGTCAGTACACTGCCTGATCCTGTTGTATCATTCGGATACCAGAATGAGGGATTCAGCAGATACACCTACGGCAAAGAGCAGGGTGCTCAGTGGATGTACTCAGTGACCCAGGCATTTCCCTTTCCAGGCAAACTTTCCCTCAAGGGAGAGACAGCAGCCAAAGATGCGGCAGCCCTCAGAGAAGGATACGGCAATTCAAAGACAAAACTGATACAAAGAATTAAAGAGCTTTATTATGATCTGGCTCTTGCCTATAAAAACCTGGACCTTTTGCAGGAACAGTCCTCTCTGCTCAAAATGGTCGCGGATATTGCTGCAGCCAGATATGCTGCCGGCAGGGGTTCGCAGCAGGATGTGCTTGCAGCACAGACAGAAGAATTGCTGGTGCTCGAAAAACAGGAGATGCTGAACCAGAAGGTGCAGGTACTCAAGGCAGGGCTTAACAATGCAGCAGGCAGAGATGCGTCAGCACAGCTTTCCAGACCTGTTGAACAAAAACATTCGCCTTATGCTTTAAGTCAAGGCGAAGCTGCTGCAAGGGCGCTCGCGGTCTCTCCTGAAGTTAAGACAAGACAGAGGCTTGTAGAGGCAGCTCAGGTCAGAGTGAATTTTGCAAATAAAGACCTGCTCCCTGATTTTTCAGTAACAGGCAGTTATTTTGACCGGAGAGGTCCGTTCCTTGACATGTGGAGCCTGACAGCAGCAGTCAGCATCCCTATCTTCAGCGAGACAAAGCAGAAGCAGGCGGTCAAGGAAGCAGAGGCCATGCTCAGGGAGGCACAGAGCGAACTTGAGACAGCAAAGCTCTCGATCTCTTCAGGCATTCATGAAAATTTCTCTGTGCTGAGATCAGCCGAGTCATTGATGAATCTCTACAGAAATTCGCTTATACCAAAAGCAAGGCAGGACATAGAGGCAGCAAGAGCAGCATATACTGCTGGCAGGTCTGATGCTTCTGGCATGGTTGCAAGGCTTAAATCCCTGATCGAGCTTGAAGCGCTCTACTGGAACCAGTCAACTGAATATCAGAAGGCAGCTGCCAGAATAGAGGCGCTTGCAGGAGACGGGCATAACTCAATATTGCAAAAGGATTAAGTAGTTTTTCAGAAGCAGCATTGATAAATGATGGCGGAGGCCGGGCATGAGCAAAAAGCATGTTGTGATCATAGGCGTGATTGCTGGGCTTGCTGTTATTGCGATACTGGTTGTGATAATGGTGCTGAGCCGGCATCCATCCAAAGAGGTTTCCGGCATCTCGGCTCCTGCTGCAACACCTCAGCCGGCAGGTCAACAGGAGCAAAAAGCAGAGCCTGCTTCTGCTCCTCAAGAGACGCAGCTTGTTGAGATAGGCCAGGATAAGCAGCAATTAATAGGCGTTAAGACAGCTGCTGCGGATTTCAGGACAATGCAGGCCGCCATACGCACAGCAGGAAGAATAGAGTATGATGAGCGCCGCATCGCAACAGCCAATACGAAAATAGAGGGATGGATAGAACGGCTTTATGTTGACTACACAGGCAAATATGTCGGCAAGGGCGAACCGCTTGCAGAGATATACAGCCCTGATCTGTATGCAACACAGCAGGAGTATCTGCATCTGCTTAAATGGAATGCACGGCACAGTGAGAAGAAAAACAGCATTGGAAGCGAACTGCTTGGCAGCGACTCAGCAGCCCTTGTGGAGGCTGCGCGGCAAAGGCTGAAGCTCTGGGATATTTCTGATGAACAGATTAAAAAGATAGAGCAGAACAACGCGCCTATACGCACGCTTACAATATACAGTCCGGCAAGCGGTTATGTTGTGCAAAAGCAGGCTGTAAAGGGCATGCGCGTTATGCCTGGCGACAAGCTGTTCGATATTGCTGACCTCTCGACAGTATGGATAATTGCAGACATCTATGAATATGAGATGCCGCTTGTGAAGGTGGGGCAGAGGGCCTTGATCAGCCTTAGTTACATTCCAGCAAAAGAGTATTCAGCCAAGGTGGAGTTTGTATATCCGGGCATATCTGCTGATACAAGGACATCCAAGATACGGCTTAGCCTTGCTAATCCCGGCGGACAGCTCAAGCCCCAGATGTTCACAAATGTCGAGATCAGGATACCGCTGGGCAGCAGGCTTTCAGTGCCCCAGGATGCTGTTATAGACACAGGCACTCGCAAGATTGTTTATGTTGACAGGGGTGAAGGATATTTTGAACCGCGCGAGATTGTTACAGGTATAAAAGCTGACGGGTTTATCGAGGTTGTAAAAGGCTTGAGAAAGGGAGAGAAAGTGGCTGCCGCAGCCAACTTCCTTATAGACTCCGAAGCAAGACTCAAGGGCGTTGTGAAGTGATAATAAGCAGGATCATAGACCTGAGCAGTCGCAACAGGTTTATCGTCTTTCTGCTCGTTTTTTTTCTTTGCGGATGGGGCATATGGTCGCTAAGCAGGACTCCGCTTGATGCAATACCTGACCTGAGCGACACACAAGTTATCATCTACACTGACTGGGCTGGCAGAAGCCCTGACCTTGTTGAAGACCAGATAACATATCCGATCACATCAACGCTTCTTGCTGCTCCAAAAGTACAGGCAGTAAGAGGATTTTCATATCTCGGCAGCTCCTTTATTTATGTGATCTTCAAGGAAGGCACTGACATCTATTGGGCCAGAAGCAGGGTAATCGAGTATCTACAGGCAGTAAGAAGCAAGCTGCCTGCTGATGTTAACCCAGTGCTTGGACCTGATGCCACAAGCGTTGGATGGGGATTTTCGTATGCAGTAGTTGATGAGACAGGCAGGCATGATCTTTCAGAGCTCCGCTCCATCCAGGACTGGAACATAAAGCTTGCTCTTGAGAGCGTGCCCGGAGTTTCCCAGGTTGCGAGCATCGGAGGGTTTGTGAGACAGTACCAGGTCTCAATAGACCCCAATCGTTTGCTGGCTTATAACCTGCCGCTCACAAAAGTGCTGGAAGCTGTGCGCAGAAGCAACAGGGATGTTGAGGGCAGGGTACTCGAATTCTCCGGCATAGAGTACATGCTAAGGGGAAGAGGCTATATAAAATCGCTCAAAGATCTTGAGGCAATTTCTGTGGGCGTTGGTCCAGCCGGTACGCCGATATACCTGAAGGATGTCTCAACCATACAGCTTGGACCTGAGATACGCAGGGGCCTTGCAGAACTCGACGGCAAGGGTGAAGTGGCCGGCGGCATAGTAGTGGTAAGGTTCGGTGAAAATGTGCTCAGTGTAATAGAGCGGGTCAAGGAGCGCATAAAGACTGATATACAGCCGTCATTGCCAAAAGGCGTAAAGATTGTAACAACGTATGACCGTTCTGACCTTATCCGCAATTCGATCCGAACACTTACTGACGAGATCATCAAACTTTCCATAGCTGTAAGTGTTGTCTGCACAGTATTTCTATTTCATCTGCCGAGCGCGCTTGTTGTGATTCTCACCCTGCCGTTTGCGATCATCATATCATTCATACTTATGTACTACATGGGCGTGACTTCCAATATCATGAGCTTGAGCGGCATAGCCATTGCAATAGGCGCCATGGTGGATGCCTCAATCATCATGGTTGAAAATGCACATAAAAAACTCGAAGCATGGGAAAACAGCGGCAGGCCCGGCAGCAGCACAACTGTTATCATTGAAGCAGCAAAAGAAGTTGGGCCTTCTTTGTTTTTCTCTCTGCTGGTAATTACAGCTGCGTTTCTGCCTGTCTTTACTCTGCAGGCGCAAGCCGGGCGGCTGTTCAAGCCGCTTGCATATACAAAAACCTTTGCCATGCTCTTTGCCTCATTTCTTGCTGTAACGCTCACTCCAGCGCTCATGACACTTTTGATCAGGGGCAATGGCAGGCTTAGCAGAGTGCCTCTGATCAAATATCTTTTCACCATATATCCTGAAGAGAAGCATCCTGTCAGCATACTGCTTCATAAAGCATATGAGCCGGTTGCGCATTTTGCCCTGAGGTTTAAAAAAAGCGTAATTATTTTTGCCGTGCTGATAATCGGCATTACAGTAATCCCGTTCATGAATCTGGGGTCTGAATTCATGCCCGCACTGTATGAAGGGTCGTTGTTTTACATGCCTGTTACTGTGCCTGCTGCCTCAATATCAGAGGCTTCAAAACTGCTTCAGATGCAGGACAAGATCATTAAGCAGGTGCCTGAAGTCGCCCAGGTGTTCGGCAAGGCAGGCAGGGCAGAGACAGCCACAGACCCTGCGCCGCTTGAGATGTTCGAGACAGTCATAAACCTCAAGCCTGAATCGCAATGGCGTCCAGGCATGACAGTGGAAAATCTGAAGAATGAGCTGAATGACGCATTGAGCATACCTGGTGTTGCCAACTCCTTTACCATGCCTATCAAGGCTCGCATAGATATGCTCTCCACAGGTATACGGACACCGGTCGGCATAAAGGTGCTCGGCCCCAAGCTGGATGAGATAGAGAGGATAGGCCTTGAACTCGAAAATGCGCTTAAAGATATCAGAGGCACCCGCTCGGTCTATGCTGAGCGCGCAACAACAGGCTACTTTCTTGATTTAAAAGTGAAAAGGAACGAGGCAGCAAGGTATGGACTTAGTGTTGATGATGTGCAGGACATCATCCAGTCAGCAATCGGCGGCATGAACCTGACGATGACTGTTGAAGGCCGCGAGCGCTATCCGGTAAATGTGCGATATGCGCGTGAACTGCGTGATGACATTGATAAACTCAAAAGGGTCATTGTGCCAGTTATGGCCAGCCCCGCATCTTCTTCAGGCCTAACCCCAAGTCAGCCCGGCCCATCAGGTACATATCAAGTACCTCTAGGCGCGCTGGCAGACATAGGCATTGTCCGCGGCCCGACAGTGCTGAAGAGCGAGGAGGGCCTGCTAAGCTCATATGTTTATATTGATTTTTCAGGCAGGGACCTAGGCGGTTATGTTGAAGAAGCAAAGAAGAAAGCAGCTTCTGTTAATATCCCGGAAGGCTACAGGCTGCAGTGGAGCGGCGAGTATGAGAACCTTGTAAAGACACATGAAAGGCTTAAGATAGTAATACCGCTTACCCTGTTCATCATCTTTGTACTCTTGTACATGAACACAAAATCCACAGCAAAAACAGTTATTGTACTGCTCGCTGTGCCGTTTTCACTGGTCGGCTCCTTCTGGCTGCTCTATCTGCTCAATTACAACATGAGCATAGCAGTCTGGGTGGGCATTATAGCACTCGCAGGTCTTGACGCAGAGACTGGGGTTATAATGCTTTTGTATCTTGACCTGGCTTATGAAAAATGGAAAAAAGAGGGCAGACTCAATGGGATAGCTGATCTCAAAGATGCAATCATGTTCGGAGCTGTTAAGCGAATCAGGCCAAAGATAATGACAGCCAGCGTTATATTGGCTGGTCTGGTGCCCATAATGTTCAGCCACGGCACTGGCGCTGACATTATGAAGAGAATAGCCGCGCCAATGGTAGGCGGTGTTGTAACATCAACTATTCTTGAGCTCATTATTTATCCAGCCATTTATATGTTATGGAAAAGCAGGCGGTTCAAGACTGATCCGAAGCATAGCCTCTGAGCAGGCCATCCACAAATATGGAAGCCAGCTGACTGCGGTCAACTCGAGGGAAGTGCTTGTTATGTAACAACATTATATTAAAGCCATGCATGGATGTTGTGAGTGCGTGGGTTATCATATCAATATCCGTATCCATCAGCTCCCCCGCCTCTAAGCAGTTTTGCACCATTGATCTGAAAATAATATATGACTGTTT
>JAJFVG010000072.1 GCA_021371915.1 Nitrospiraceae bacterium | reverse complement strand
GCAGGTGGAGCGCATACTGGCCATCACCTTTACAGAGAAGGCTGCTGCTGAGATGAAGGAGCGGATAATAAACATACTCAGCCGCGAAGACCCTGAGCTTTTTGAAAAACAGAAATCAAGAATCCCGAGAATGCGCATCTCGACCATACATGCCTTCTGCAGAAAGCTGCTCAAGCGCTTCAGTATAGAGCTTGGACTCGACACTGACATGGATGTTATGGAAGAGTTCCAGGCTGAAATACTCTGGCGTGAATCCGTGTATGAGGTGCTTATGCTTGATGCATCTTCTGACAGGGTATTCCAAAAGGCTGTTGCAAGGCTCGGGATCAAAGGGTGGTCAGAGCTATACAGGGCGCTAAATGACATACACTCAAAGCGCACTGTTGTCGAGACAGGATTAAAAGAACATTCCATCGAGATCGCCGGCAATAACGAGAGCGCTCAGGACCTGCTCGTTATCTACGGCAAATGCCTTAACCAATATAACCTCAAGAAAAGGTCAAGGAGGCTTCTGGATTTCAATGATCTGGAACTTATCGCCTACGAGGCCATATCAACAGGCAGTGAATGGCACAACATACTTTTTTCTTTTGATGAGCATACTGACCACATGCTTGTTGATGAGTTTCAGGACACGAGCGCTCTTCAGTGGAAGATCATAGACAAGCTGACTGAAGAGTGGAGATCAGGCTTGGGCGCAAAGAGGTCATCCGGACAGGAGCCGACCATCTTTCTGGTCGGTGATGACAAGCAATCCATCTACTCATTCAGGGGCGCTGATGTGGAGATATTCAGGAGCACCAGAAAGAGGCTGGATGAATGGCTCGGAAGGCATTACAGCTATATCGAGATTACCCAGAATTTCAGGAGCCTGCCTGCTATTGTCAATTTTGTGAATGATTTTTTCTCAAGATACATGGGCAGCGGAATGTTCGACAGCGGATACCGCAATTTCGAGGCGACCCGCACTGGAGAGGGCCGTGTCGAGCTTATGATGATAAACAGCGATGCGGGCACAAGGGAAAACAGAAGACTAGAGGCTGCTGCGCTTGCGCGTTGCATCAAGGATATGCATGGCTCTTGCGAATCAGGCTCGGGTAAGTACACATATGGCGACATGGCTGTGCTGCTGCGCAGCAGGACTCATATAACAGCATTTGAAGAAGCATTCAAGCAGGCCGGCATTCCGTTTATTGTGCTCAAGGGAATCGGGTTTTATGACACACCTGAAGTCAATTTCATGAGGAGCCTGGTATTTTTCCTGATTGATCCTGCTGATGATTACAGTCTTTTCAATCTGCTGAGGTCAAGAATTTTTGGCATTGGGTACAACGAACTGAAGCGAATTTTTGATGAATCAAGGACAGGCTCCGGCAGTGTTACGCCGCTCTTTGAACATATGCAGACCATCTTCGGCTCAAGGCCTGCCAGGATGCCGCAGCAGGAAAAGCTCTGGGGAAATAAGGATGAAGGTATCTTCTCAAATGCCTATCAGCAGTTGAGCCGGTGGATAAGCATGTCCATAAACCAAAGGCTCTCCATTGCGATAGAGCAGCTGCTTGTTGAATCACGCGCATGGGAATTTTTGAACGACAGGCAGAGGCATCTGAATGTGCGCAAATTCATCAGGGTTATAGAGGGTATGGAGGCAAAAGGATACTCGCGGGCAGAGATAAAGGAGAATCTGCTCAGGGCTTCTGACAGGGCTGATGAGTCAAAGGCCAATGTTAATGCAGAAGCCATGGATGCTGTCAGGATCATGACCATTCATGCTGCAAAGGGACTTCAGTTTCCGGTTGTGTTTCTGCCCTGCATGGATGAGCCGCTTGTGGTGCGCTCGGGCGCTGTGACTGTTTTCGAACAGAACGGCAGGGTTGTTATTGACAATGCAGGAGAGGACAGCCGGTCGGATGACCTCAAAAAGAAGATCAGGCTGAAGGCAGAGGAAGAGGACAAGAGGCTTTTTTATGTAGCAGCGACACGCGCCATGGACAGGCTTTATATGTCAGGTGTATCCGGCAAGAGGCCGTCCGGCAGGCTCGCTGCGCTTGTGGAGGTTTACGGCCTTGACCTGCCTGCAGGCACAAGTCCTGTTGCACAGCCGTTTGTGTTCACAGTTGTGGATCAACCCCAGGCAGCAGCCGGCAGCGGCGGAGCATCTGCATACAGCTGCACAAAGAAGCAGGATGTGTCAGACCTTGTTGTGTTTACAGACCCGATTGGCTCAGAAGACAGCGCAGCTGCCTGGACTGATGTTACAGAGGAGATACAGCGCACATCCAGGCCAGCATCAGAAGACTGGGCAGTGCATGGCAGGGCGTTTCATAGTGTATTTGAGCTGATATCCAGCGGCGCTGCAAATAGCGGAAACATGGATGATATTATCAGAAGCGTGCTGAGGAGCGAGCGGCTGTCTGCATCCTGGTTTGAAAAGATGTTTTATGCCATCAAAAAGGATATTGCCGGACTTGTTGAAAAGGGCTACTATCAGGACATACTGGAAAAACAGGAGTCAGCATATTTCGAGCTTCCTTTTGTGCTGAACAAGGATGGCAGGATTTTCAGAGGCAGGATCGACAGGGTTATCATTAAAGATGGAATTGTCCATATCTATGACTACAAGACATTTCCTGTGAGACATAACGAGCTGCATGATATTGCTGCCGGATATGCTGCGCAGATAAATCTTTACAGGGCTGCTGCCGAGAAGCTCTTCTGTTGCGGTTCAAAGGCATATATCCTGGTCACTCATCTGCCCCAGCTTGTTGAGGTGTGACCTGTATCGTATTGACGCTTATTGGTTATAATAAAAACGCTGCGTGCGGTTATTAACCGCAACCCCACAAACAGGAGGTCTATA
>JAJFVG010000071.1 GCA_021371915.1 Nitrospiraceae bacterium | reverse complement strand
GCCGTTAAACTGCATGATGTTTATTTAACTGCTATTTGTTCATGTCAGCGATCATATTATGACAACCACTTCAGAGCAGCATCATCAGGAGCAGACAAAGGAATCAAACGAGCAAAAGAGAGTTGACACAGGTCTTTTAAGCCTAGTAATGATCGCGAAGTTTCATGGTGTGGCTGCTGATCCTGCCCAGATAAAGCATGTGTTTGCCATCGGCGCAGACGGCATGAAGAGTGTTGATGTAGTAAGGGCTGCGCGCGAGCTGGGGTTCAAGGCCAAATCAGCAGAGGTTACATACGACAAGCTCCAGAAGCTGCCGATGCCGCTGATGATAGAGATGGAGACATCGAGCAATGGAAAAGACGCTGGAGATAATGGCGCTGAATCGCGTGATTCTGATAATCAGCCCCCTCTGTTTTTGATAGTTGCCAAGGCAGATGCTGATCAGCTTCTTGTTATGCATCCTGCGCACCCAAAGCCCGTAATCATAAAAAAAGAAGAGTTCATAAGCCGCTGGTCATTAACCAAACAGGCTTCTGTTGGAAAGAGTCAGGATGCAAAAACCAGTAGAAGCCAGTCAGGTGATGTCAAAGGAAAGGTGATTCTGCTTTCACAAAGGGGCTCAGGGTTTATAAGCAAGGATGAGATATTCGGACTCAAATGGTTTTTGCCTGCAATATGGAAGTACCGCAAGCCGCTTTCAGAGGTCTTGATCGCATCATTGGTGCTCCAGATATTTGCCCTTGTAACGCCAATCTTCACCCAGGTGATTATTGACAAGGTGCTGGTTCACAGGGGAGTAACAACGCTTGATGTGCTTGCAATCGGTCTGCTTGCGATAGCTCTGTTCGAATCAGTTCTCACGATTTTGCGCACATATGTGTTTACCCACACAACAAGTAAAATCGATATCATCCTCGGCACAAGGCTCTTCAAGCATCTGCTTGCCTTGCCCTTGCGGTATTTTGAGGTTCGCAGGGTGGGCGATACAGTGGCGCGAGTGCGCGAACTCGAAAATATCCGGCAGTTTCTCACAGGCGCGCCGCTCACCTCGGTGCTCGATGTAATGTTCATAGTGGTATTTGTGCTTGTGATGTTTTTTTACAGCACAAGCCTCACGCTTGTTGCTCTTGCAGCTCTGCCGCTCTTTGCAATTTTATCTGCCATAGTTACGCCCATGCTTCGACATCGGCTTGATGAAAAATTCAACAGAGGCGCTGACTCACAGTCATACCTTGTTGAATCTGTCAACGGAGTACAGACAGTAAAATCATTCGCGCTCGAACCTGAAGTGCAGAAAAAATGGGAGGGCCTGCTCGCCAGTTATGTAAGATCAAGCTTTAAAACCTATCAGCTCTCGGGCATAGCAGGAGCGATTGGCCAGCTCATACAAAGGTCATCATATCTTGTCATCCTCTGGGTGGGCGCTCATCTTGTGATGGACGGCAAACTCACGGTCGGCCAGTTGATAGCATTTCAGATGCTATCAGCCAGAGTAAGCGATCCAGTGCTGCGGCTTGTGCAGATGTGGCAGGAATTTCAACAGGCCGGACTCTCGATCAGAAGACTCGGCGATATATTCAACAGCAAAACAGAACCATCAATGGACGCGAGCAAAGCAAGACTGCCTGCAATAAAAGGCCATGTCAGAATGGAGGCAGTGCGCTTCAGGTACAGAGTGGACGGGCCTGAGATACTAAGGAATGTTACATTCTCAGTAGAGCAGGGAGTAACACTCGGCATAGTTGGCAGAAGCGGATCAGGCAAAAGCACACTCGCAAAGCTGATACAGCGGCTCTATATACCAGAGTCCGGAAGAATACTTATCGACGGCATAGACATTGCCCTTGCTGATCCAGCCTGGCTCAGAAGACAGGTCGGTGTTGTGCTGCAGGAAAACTTTCTCTTCAACGGAAGCGTGCGCGACAACATCGCAATACATTACCCATCAGCAAGCATGGAAGAGATTGTGCGCGTAGCGCATCTTGCAGGCGCGCATGACTTTATCCTTGAGCTGCCCGAAGGATACGACACCATGGTTGGAGAAAAAGGCACTGCGCTCTCAGGTGGCCAGCGCCAGAGGATAGCAATTGCCAGAGCGCTTTTAATGAACCCGCGCATACTTATATTTGATGAAGCAACCTCTGCGCTTGATTACGAATCAGAAAGCATAATACAAAAAAACCTCAAGAAGATATGCCACGGCAGAACAGTATTTATAATCGCGCACAG
>JAJFVG010000021.1 GCA_021371915.1 Nitrospiraceae bacterium | reverse complement strand
CTCAGCATCCACCTGCGCTGCCTCGCGCATCTTTGTAATTACGGTGGAGAGCTGCGTGATGATTGAGTTGTCTGCTTCATAAAGCATTGAGTATACAGTCTCTGCCGACTCCTTGAGTCTGGTCGCATTTTGCAGTATGCTGCGCTCTGATTCGAGCTCCTCTTTTTCTCCGGTACGAAGATTTGCTGCTGATATCTCCTGTGTCTGGAACTTGAGAAAGTCTATCCTCTGCGCACGTTCAGCAGCCTTTTCCTTAAGAGTCGCTGCTTTTGCGCGCGTTGCAGAGACATCTGAAAAGAGTTCCCTGTATTGAGCTGCTGCTTCATCAAGTCCTGCATATCTGTCCAGAAACCCAAGATGGTACTCTTTGTTGAGAAGGTCCTGATGTTCATGCTGTCCATGTATATTTACGAGCGCGGATGCTGCATCAGCCATGGTCTGGATATTTACAGTGACATCATTGATATACGCTCTGCCTTTGCCCTGGAGCGAGAGCGTACGCCTGAAGACTATCTCGTCCTGCTTCGGGATATCGAGCTCTTTAAGTATCTCAAGGTCTGCATGATCGAAAACAGCTTCAATGGATGCCTCTTTTTCTCCGGTCTTTATCATATCCTGAGTGGCCTTCTCGCCAAGCAGTATGGCTACTGCGTCAACAATAATGGATTTCCCGGCGCCGGTCTCGCCTGTGAGCACATTGAAGCCCTGCCCGAACTCCAGAGAGATCTCGTCAATGATGGTGAAGTTTTTTATCCTGAGTTCTTTAAGCATATAAGCTGATTAGATGCGTTCAGACAGATGTCATATTGTACTAAAAGAGGGGGATAAGTTGCGACAGGCTATTGAAGTATGTGTTTAAAGTCCTCTGACTTTACAGGCCCGAGAATGGCAAGACTCATCTTGCCGGAGTTGATAAGCCTTTCAGCAAGTTCTTTTGCGTGCTTTAGCTGCACAGACTCTATCTCTTTGATTATCTCTTTAACTGTATAGTTGCGCTTGTAGTATATCTCCTGCCTGGCGATGCTCTGCATTCTGCTGCTTGTTGAGTCGAGGCCGAGTATCAAGTTACCCCTGAGCTGATCCTTTGCCCTGCGCAGCTCCTCTTCGGTTATTGTGTCAGCAAAGCTCTTCATCTCTTTGATGATCATCTCTGTGACAGTAACAGCCTTCTTTTTGCCGGTGCCTGCGTATACAGCCCACATGCCTGCATCACAGTATGATGATGTGTAGGAGTAGATGGAGTAGGCATATCCCTTCTTCTCCCTCACCTCCTGAAAGAGTCTTGAGCTGACGCTCGAACCGAGTATCGAGTTGAGCAGGGTGAGTGCATAACGGTCATGGCTTGAGTATGGAACTCCTTCAACCCCTAGACAGATATGCGCCTCTGACAGCTCTTTTGGCTTTATGATACTCACGTTCCTGAAAGATGGCTGTCCGAATGCCTCCGGCTCAGAACCTCTGGTCAATTCGCCGAGGTGGCTGTTCAGCAGGGCCATTACCTTGTCAGGATCAAAATTGCCTGCGCATGCTATTACCGTATCAGCAGTGCCGTAATATTTCTTGCAGTGGTCAATAAGGTCTTCTCTTTTAAAGGCCTTGATAGTGTCGCGAGTGCCGAGAACAGGCTGACCCAGGTCGCGGTCTCCCCATATTGCCTTGCTGAATATGTCGTGAATGTATTCATCAGGCGTATCTTCGACCATCTTTATCTCTTCCTTGATAACGCCCTTTTCCTTCTCGATCTCTTCAGGGTCAAATGTGGAGTGCATAAACACATCAGCAAGCAGGTCAATGCCCTTTTCAACATACTCATCCAGCACCTTCACATAAAAGGCTGTGTTCTCTCTTGATGTGAACGCATTAAGGTCTCCGCCGAGCGAGTCGATGTATATTGCTATGTCCGATGGCGTACGGGTATTTGTGCCTTTGAAGAACATATGCTCAAGAAAGTGAGAGATGCCGTTTTTGTCAGGCATCTCATTTCTGGAACCGACTTTTACCCATATGCCGACTATAACGGAGCGGAAATTCTTGATCTGCTCCATCACAACCGGTATGCCGTTGTCGAGATATTTTTTGGTAAACATTGACGCAGTCCTCACTAACTACAAACAGAAGTGTCAGTTGTCATGCAGGGCCTGCCGTGCTGAGGCAGGCCTTCGGTATCAGTTGCCCTGTGGCTTCTGCTGCTCGCGCATGGCCTCTTTTCTGCTGAGTCTCACCCTTCCCTGATTGTCGATCTCGATCACCTTGACCAGGACCTCATCGTCCATATTGATCTCGTCAGTGACCTTTGCCAGCCTCTTGTCTGATATCTGAGAGATATGAAGAAGGCCGTCAACACCGGGCAGGATCTCCACAAAAGCGCCGAAATCAGCGATTCTCACAACCTTGCCGAGGTATATCTTGTTAAGCTCGGCTTCAGCTATGATGCCGTTGATTATGTCTATGGCCTTCTGCGCGGACTGCTCGTCTGATGATGCTATATTGATGAGTCCGGAGTCGTCTATATCAATCTTGACGCCGGTCTGTTCAATGATGCCTCTTATTACCTTGCCGCCTGAACCGATAACATCCCTGATCTTCTCCTGCTTGATCTTCATGGTGTAGATCCTTGGAGCAAAAGGCGAGAGGTTTGTTCTGGGCGCGGTAAGAGACTCGTCCATCTTTGAGAGGATATGCATCCTGCCGAGCCTTGCCTGCTCCAGAGCGGTCTTCATTATATCAAAGGTTACTCCGCTGATCTTCACATCCATCTGAAAAGCGGTTATGCCCTTTGTTGTTCCTGCAACCTTAAAGTCCATGTCGCCAAGGTGGTCTTCGAGTCCGAGTATGTCGGTCAGAACAACAACCTTGTCTCCCTCCTTTATAAGGCCCATTGCTATGCCTGCAACAGGAGCTGATATCGGCACGCCTGCATCCATAAGCGAGAGCGTTGCCCCGCATACGCTGGCCATTGATGATGATCCGTTTGATTCGAGTATGTCGGACACTATCCTTATGGTGTACGGAAACTTGTCCTTGCCAGGCACAACATACCTGAGCGCCCTTTCAGCAAGAGCTCCATGCCCTATCTCGCGCCTTCCTGGTGAGCGTAGAGGCTTCACCTCGCCAACGCTGAAAGGAGGGAAGTTGTAGTGAAGCATGAATGTCTTGAAGCTCTCTCCATCCAGAGAATCAACTCTCTGCTCGTCATCAGCTGTGCCGAGTGTTGTGACAACAAGAGCCTGTGTCTCGCCTCTCACAAAAAGGGCAGAGCCATGAGCGCGTGGCAGCAGGCCGACATGCGAGGTTATCTGCCTCACCTGATCAGACTTTCTGCCGTCCGCGCGCACGCCTTTTTCGATAATCATGCCTCTGACTATCTCCTGCTCATAGGCGTCAAACACGGCTGCTATTTCTCTTGTTAAATTTTTATCAGCAGAGCTGAAAAACTTTTCTGCATTCTCTGGTGTATTGAAATGGTTCACAGCGTCGTCAAGAATTGCGTCGATCGCCTGCTGCCTGAGCTGCTTGCCGGGTATGGCGATGGCAGACATAAGCTTTTCAGAAACATAAGACCTGACCACAGCCTTGAACTCTGTGTTTTCCTCTATAATCTTTACAGCTCTCTTCTCTTTGCCGACCTTTGCCCTGAGCTCGTCCTGGAATGCTGTGATCTTTTTGATCTCCTGGTGGGCAAGATTTATGGCATCAAGCAGTTCAGCTTCGGACACCTCGGCGCCTCCGCCCTCCACCATGATAACAGCCTCATCTGTACCAGCTACAACCAGGTTCATATCGAGTGATGCCATCTGGCTAAGATCAGGATTTACTATAAGCTTTCCGTCAGTCCTGCCTATTCTTACAGCTGCAACCGGCTTGAGCAGCGGAATGTCAGAGATATGCAGTGCTGCTGATATGCCGATAATGCCGAGCAGATCAGAGACATTTTCATCTCCGTATGAGAGCACGCTGACTATACCCTGCGTCTCGTGATAAAACCCGTCAGGGAATAGCGGCCTTATGGGGCGGTCTATAAGCCTGGAGGTGAGCACCTCTTTTTCAGAAGGCCTGCCCTCGCGCTTGAAAAACCCGCCGGGTATTTTACCTGCTGAATAAGTCTTTTCCTGATAATCGATTGTCAGAGGGAAGAAGTCCAACCCCTCTTTTGCTGTCTTTGCTGATACCACTGTTGCCAGAACGACTGTGTCCCCGTATTTGAGGACAACAGAGCCGTCTGCCTGTCTGGCCATGAGGCCTGTCTCTGCGATAAGCCTTTTGCCGTTCATCTCTAATTCAAGATTTGTAATCAAACTTTATTTTCTCCTATGTGCTTTGAACCATCAGTTGCTTAACTATTTTCTGATACCGAGCTTCTCAACAACCGCGTTAAAACGGGCCTTGTTGGAATCTCTGAGATAGTTGAGCAGCTTCTTCCTCTTTGCAACAAGCCTGAGAAGGCCTCTGCGCGAGTGATGATCTTTTTTGTGGGTTTTGAAATGCTCTGTGAGGTAGTTGATCCTCTCTGTAAGGAGCGCAACCTGAACTTCAGGAGATCCTGTGTCAGTATCGTGAACCTTGTATCCTGTGATGATTTCCTGCTTCTTTGAGGCGTCAAGCGCCATGCTTAAATCACCCCTTTCTTTGTTATAAATATACTAATAGCCTGTAAAACAGATAAATAGATTAGCACAAGCCAGCGAGCCGTGTAAAGGCGCTTTTACTCAAAATTACAGATAAAACAGTCGGATCAATAAACCGCATCGCCACAGCCTGTCCGGCTGTGGTATTATGTTCTTTTGTTTTAATCAAATATACCAGTCAGTTGCTGACAGATACAGGGGGCATATGATGGATGTGAGAGTGAGATTCGCGCCCAGCCCGACAGGGCATCTACATATAGGCGGAGCCAGAACAGCACTCTTTAACTGGCTTTTCGCCAGAAACCTGGGCGGCAAGTTCGTACTCAGGATAGAGGACACGGACACCACCCGTTCGACCGAAGAGTACATAGAGGCGATAATCGATGGCATGAAATGGCTAAACCTCGATTGGGATGAAGGCCCTTTCAGGCAGACTGACCGCTTTAATGTGTACAGAAGCTATGTTGACCGCCTGATAAGCGAAGGCAAGGCCTACTACTGCTACTGCACACCTGAAGAACTTGAAGAGCGCAGAAAAAAGGCTCAGGAGCAGGGCGCTGACCAGAAGTATGACGGCAGATGCAGAGACCTGAAAGAGCCGCCTGCTGGCAGGCCTGCTGCTGTAAGATTCAGAATGCCGGAATACGGCACAACTGTTGTGGATGACCTTATACGCGGCAAAGTCGCATTTGAAAACAGCGTGCTTGAAGACATGATAATCCTTCGCTCTGACGGCACGCCGACATACAACTTCGTGGTTGTTGTGGATGACATAGACATGAAAATAACTCATGTTATCCGCGGAGATGACCACCTGAACAATACCCCAAAGCAGATACACATATACAAAGCGTTCGGTTGGGAAGTGCCGCAGTTTGCGCACCTGCCGATGATACTCGGCGCAGACAAGACAAGACTGAGCAAGCGCCATGGCGCAACATCTGTAATGGCCTACAAAGAGATGGGATACCTGCCTGAAGCGCTGGTGAACTATCTTGTGCGGCTCGGCTGGTCATACGGGGATCAGGAGGTATTCAGCCGGCAGGAGCTTGTTCAGCACTTCTCATTCGATGCTGTGGGCAAATCCGCTGCTGTGTTCAACCCTGAAAAGCTGCTATGGCTGAATGGGCAGTATATCATCAAGGCAGATCCTGAAAAATTGGCTGAGCTGGTTATCCCGTTCCTTGTAAAAGACAGAACCATAAAAGAGGGGCAGGATATAGATATGAAGTGGCTTGCTCAGGCTGTAGTCACTCTGCAGGAGAGGGCAAAGACATTGATAGAGCTTGCAGCAGGACTAAAGTACTACATTGCAGAAGAGATAGAAATAGACCCAAAGGCAGCAGAGAAGTTTTTAAAGCCTGAACACCTTGCGTATCTCAAAGACCTCAAAGAGCTGCTGTCTGAAACACAGAACTTTGTTGCAGCAGAGATAGAGAAGGCATTCCATGCTGTTGCTGAAAAACACTCAACAAAGCTCGGCAGCATAGCCCAGCCCGCAAGAGTTGCGATGACAGGCAACACAGCAAGCCCAGGCATGTTCGAGCTGATGGAGATATTCGGCAGGCCAAAGGTGATGAAAAGGTTGTCAAAGGTGCTCGGAGAAAATTAGGCTGACGACGCTCTGAATAAAACCTCTTTTTTAGAAAATGGACAGATGAATTCAAGGCATGAGGCAACAAGCCTCATGCCTTCTTTATTTTTGTTGCCTTTGCCGTATTTTGGATCTCCGATCACAGGAAATCCGATCATATCAAAGTGCCTTCTTATCTGATGGAGCCTGCCGGTGTATATTCTGACATCCAGATCAGAGCTGTTTGATGCAGGGTCATAAGATATAAACTCATACTCAGTAGCCGCATCTTTTGAATCGAGCGGAAGCTCTATCCGGCCTTTAGCCCCATGCTGCCTTATGTCTCCAAGCACTCTTACACTGTAGATCTTTTAC
>JAJFVG010000034.1 GCA_021371915.1 Nitrospiraceae bacterium | reverse complement strand
TGTGTACGGCCTCTGCTCCTCTCCCAGGAATACTGACTTGAACTGCACCATGCCTGCATTGGTAAACAGCAGGGTCGGATCGTTCCTTGGTATGAGCGAGGCGCTCCGCACCTCTGCATGGCCTTTGGATTTGAAATATTCGAGAAACGCGCTCCGGATTTCAGAACTCTTCATTGTTAATGTTACTCCACCTTTCCAGGATCACTGGTGATTATATAAACAACCTTGTTGTCGAGAAATACAAGTCTTGTCTTGAAAAGACCGAGGGTGTTCTTGTAAATCCATTCTTCTTTTGCCTTGCCTGCTTCAGGCTCAAGACTCCTGATGCTGTCAGGAGAGCCCCATGCATACCTGACCTGCTGCTGTGTCATGCCGGGGGAGACCTCGCCCTTTATTATCCTCTGCTGTATATCAGCTGGATATCCCTTGATCTCCTCTGCTGAATACCTTACTGCCTGCGAACACGAGATGATGAATACAGAAATCATCAATACTGCTATCAATGCCTTCTTCATGAGTAATCCTCCTTGAGTTTGATCTTCCCGAACACTGTCTTTACTGTTGCGTAAGAAAACCCTCTCCTGGACAGAAGGCCTGCAAGCCTTCTTCTGATAGTATCTGCATCCAGTCCTGACATACGTAAAAGCCTGCGCTTTGCGATATCAAGGGCTGCATCCAGGTTGTCACCTTCGCTTCCGAGCCTGTCTTCTATAATATCAGAAGGTATACCCCTTTTTTGAAGATATGCTATCAGTCCGCGTCGGCCCAAACATTTGCGGCTGATGCCGTCCCTTATAAGGCTGTCAGCAAGCTGCCTGTCATTTATAAAACCCTTCTGCCTCAGATAATCTATTGCTCCGGAGGCTTCAGCTCCTGAAAAGCCTCTACCCACAATCTTTTCTAACAGCTCTTTTTCGCTTCTGTCCCGGTAGGCAAGAAGTTTGATGCTGTATTTGAGCGCTGCCTGCATGCCGGATGCTTCTGCTGACTTACTCAACTCCCTTGATCCTCAGTTCAAGATCTTTGGGGCTTGTGCTGTTCTTTATAGCCTCTTCGTACGTTATAAGTCCCTGCTTGTGGAGATCATAAAGCGACTGATCAAATGTCTGCATGTTGTAGTAGTTTTTGCCTTCGCGTATCACCAGCCTCAGATTATTTGTCTTTTCAGGATCTAGTATGCACGCCTTTACCGTCTCAGTAGCGACCATCACTTCAACAGCAGGCACACGGCCCTTTCCATCAGCCCTCGGCAGCAGGCGCTGCGATATTACAGCCTTGAGCACAGAAGAGAGCTGCCGTCTGATCTGGTGCTGTACGTGCATCGGGAATGAAGAGATTATGCGGTTGACTGTTTCTGTGGCGTCCACTGTGTGCAGCGTGCTCATCACGAGATGACCTGTTTCAGCAGCGGTTATCGCTGTCTCTATTGTCTCTGCATCCCGCATCTCCCCGACAAATATCACGTCAGGGTCCTGTCTTAACGCAGCCCTGAGCGCAGCATTGAATGACAATGTATCACCGCCGACTTCGCGCTGGGTCACTATGCTCTTTTTGTCTTTATGGAGATACTCGATCGGATCTTCTATTGTGACGATATTTATCGCGCTGCTCGAATTTACATGATCTATCATTGCAGCCAGAGTAGTGGTCTTGCCGCTGCCTGTTGCGCCTGTAACCAGCACGAGTCCGCGTTCTGCAAGCGCTATGTCTTTAATCACCTGCGGCAGATAGAGCGAGCTTATGTCAGGGATGCCAAACGGTATGGTTCTGAAAACCAGACCTATTGTGCCCCTCTGCATAAATACATTGCATCTGAACCTGCCTGCTCCTGGAATGCTGTAAGCAAAGTCAGCATCATGGCTGGACTCGAATATGCCGCGCTCGCGTTCACCCATCACAAGACCCGCGATGCTGCGTGCTGCCTCAGGAGTGATGACATCAGACTCTTCATCAAGCATGAGCTCGCCGTTTATCCTGTATACAGGACATGAACCGACTCTCAGATGAATGTCGGATGCGCCTTTTGTGAACGCATCAGTCAGCAGCCTGTCTATATCCATAGCAGCACAGTTTGCCGGCTAATGCGCCGGCATCTCCCGTGTTATTTTGAATCAGCCTTTTCAGCAGGTTTTGTCTTGAGGCCTACTGCTTCTGTTATCTTTGCCTCTATCTCTGCAGTAACCTGCGAATTGGCCTTGAGGTACTCCTTCACATTCTCCCTGCCCTGGCCGATCTTGCTGCCAGCGTAACTGTACCATGCGCCTGCTTTCTCTATAATGCCCTTGTCAACGCCTATATCAACAATCTCTCCGAGCCTTGATATGCCTTCATTGAAGAAGATGTCGAACTCAGCCTGTCTGAACGGAGGGGCAACCTTGTTCTTCACAACCTTCACCCTCACCCTGCCGCCTATGGCCTCCTGGCCGTCCTTGAGGTTGTCTATCTTTCTGATATCGAGCCTCATGGATGCGTAGAACTTGAGCGCATTGCCGCCTGTTGTTGTCTCCGGGTTGCCGAACATCACGCCGATCTTCATCCTGATCTGGTTGATGAATATAACTGTTGTGAATGATTTTGATATTGCTGCTGTCAGCTTTCTGAGCGCCTGGCTCATAAGCCTTGCCTGAAGACCTGGAAGCGAATCACCCATGTCTCCCTCTATTTCAGCCTTGGGCACGAGCGCTGCAACAGAGTCTATCACCACTATGTCAACAGCTCCGCTCCTGACAAGAGTCTCTGCAACTTCAAGCGCTTGTTCGCCTGTATCAGGCTGCGATATCAGAAGCTCCTCTATATTTACACCGAGTCTTGAGGCATAGCTAACATCAAGCGCATGCTCTGCGTCTATGAATGCTGCCACTCCGCCGGCCTTCTGGGCCTGAGCAAGCGCTGATAGCGCAAGAGTTGTCTTTCCTGACGACTCCGGACCGTATATCTCGACTATCCTTCCGCGGGGAAAACCACCGATCCCTGTAGCTATATCCAAAGTTAGAGAGCCTGTAGGTATCGACTGTATACCCTCGCCTATATCTCCAGCGCCGAGTTTCATGATAGAGCCCTTGCCAAAATTCTTTTCAATCTGTGATATGGCGTTTTCAAGCGCCTTGATCTTGTCCTTGTTCATTAAAATCCTCCTTAAATGGTTTATCCCGTGTATATTTATGAATCAGTCTTTTTTCAGATAAAAGTCAGCCAGCACAGAGTAGACCGGGCCTTCGGGTTTGAGCAGGCTCTTCATCAAAGAAAAGCATGCCACATCTATACTACCAAAAAACGCATCCTTATGTGGAAGGATAACTTCTGCCAATCCAACAACTGTTCCCGGGTCCTTTATACGGGCTATTGTGAGGTGCGGAGAGAATCTTCTGGACTCCTTCATAAACCCCATTCCAGCAGCCGCATTTTCTATATCAGACCACAGATTCGTGAGCTCTTTTGACTCATCAACTCCTGCCCATACAACTGATGGCCGCCTCATATCAGGGAAGGCGCCCACACCGTGTATCTGCAAGCTGAAAGAAGAATGATTTTGAGAAATCCTGGAAAGCGTCTGCTCAATAACGCCAATGTCAGACTCCTTAACCTCTCCGAGAAATTT
>JAJFVG010000130.1 GCA_021371915.1 Nitrospiraceae bacterium | reverse complement strand
TGTTTGTCAGGATGTAATTGATAATCGCGTTGAGGAAGGCGATATCAGTGCCTGGCCTTATGCACGCGTATATATCAGCGATCTTGGATGTTCTGGTAAATCGCGGATCAATATGAATGATGATAGCACCCTTTGCCTTTGCCTTCATGATCCAGCGCATGGACATTGGATGGTTTTCAGCGCAGTTGCTGCCTTCAATAAGAAATACCTTGGCGTTCTGCAGGTCGAGCCAGTGGTTTGTCATTGCGCCGCGGCCGAAAGAGGCTCCCAGACCGGGAACCGTTGGGCTATGTCAGAGACGGGCCTGATGTTCAACATAATCCGTGCCGATAAGCCGCATCATCTTGGACATCAGATAGCACTCTTCGTTTGGGTTCTGAGCTCCGCCCATAAACGCAATTGCGTCGGTGCGGTTGGCCTTGTACTCTTTGCCGTCAATCACTTCTGCGTCAACCCAGTGTTTGTCGCGGGTCTGTTTGATCTTGCCGGCAACCTTGCTTATTGCCTGCTCCCAGCTGATAGGCTGCCACTTGTCAGAGCCCGGCGCACGGTAGAGTGGTGTTTTGACGCGCTGGTCAGAGTTTGGTATGACGCTCATTGAAACGCCCTTGCTGCAGAGTGCTCCTTCATTGATAATGCTGTCCGGATCACCCTCAAGATTAATAAGCTTGCCATCTTTTACATGGCACAACATACTGCATCCGCATGAACAGAAGGTGCATATGGAGGTGTACTCCTTTGCTCCCTTGAGTTTGAAATCAGCGGTTGCGGCTTTGACCTTCTTGGCATCAAAGCCAAGCGTGGCCATCGCAAGTCCGGTACTGCCCACAACCTTGAGCAAATCCCTACGACTTAAGTCCACTGAAACCTCCCCTCGATTTTTTTGCAGTTACTATATATCAAGCAGTCTTGCGTTGTCAATTTCGTTATCTATTTCATGCGTGCTACCTAAACTTTATTATGTTTTCTCTTTTCTTACAGGGTGTTTTTTATTGGTACGTTATTCTTGTCGTTATTCTAATTGAACATCAAAAAACAATAAATAAACATGCCAGGGCTGATTTTTGACACATATTCAGTGGGTTCGTTAAAATAATCTGCAATGCGCGACCATCACAAAAGAGACCACTCAGACAAGACCGCTCAGAACAGAAAAGGGATCAAGTGCTTTGGCAGGCTCTGGATAACAAACGGCCCAAATCACTTCCTCGGCAGAAACCGAGTAGCCCTTCTGGAAAAGATAGAGGAGCAGGGATCCATCAATACCGCGGCCAAGGCGATGAACATAAGCTACAAAAGGGCCTGGGAGATCATAAATACGATCAAGAAAGTCGCAGGCCACGAAATACTGGAGAGCAAATCAGGCGGCAAAGGCGGAGGCGGCTCAGAACTTACCGACTATGCAAAAAAACTGATAAAACTTTACAGGTGGCTGGAGCATAAACAGAGGTTGCTCAACGAAGACCTCTCAGCAGAAGCAGAAGCAGCGCTCAATAATCCTGACTGGACACCGGAAGAATCCCCTAGCGCAACAAAACCCGGCATCGAATAAACATAACCTTATTTTTTACCAGCGATTCAAACCCTGGGCAGGAACGAGATATACATGCGATTTCCAGTCGTGTGTGTCTGTTTTTTGGAAGGATGAAAATGGCGGAGAGGCAGGGATTCGAACCCTGGGTACAGTGTTACCTGTACAACGGTTTAGCAAACCGCCGCCTTCGACCTGCTCGGCCACCTCTCCATCAAAGATGTATATACTACCAATTGAGAGCGTTTGTTGTAAAGATATTATGCAATACTCTTTTTTACTATCTCGTATACTGCTGCAAGGGCGCTGTCGAGCTTGCCTATTTCCTTTGTGCCGCCCTGCGCCATGTCTGGCTTGCCGCCGCCCCGGCCTCCGCATAGTTCAGCAACCTGCCTGAGTATGTCACCAGCCTTCACCTTTTGTGTTAAGTCCTTTGTGACCATCGCAAGCATTGATGCCTGATCATCTTTTACAGATGCGATAAGTATAACGCCAGAGCCGAGCCTGTCTCTCACATTGTCCGCAAGTACGCGAAGGTCTTTCTGTTCGAGGTTGTCCTGCCTGTATGCGAGCACTTTTATTCCATTTATATCTTTTGCAGCATCGATTATTGATGATGAGTCCTTTGACGCGAGCTTTGACTTTAAAGCATCAGCCTGTTTTTCCATCTCCTTCATGTCTGACATCAGCTTGAGCACTCTTTCATAGGGCTTGTCTGTTTTAAGCGCTTCGGCAACCCTTCTAAGCTCAGCCCGCTTTTCAGAGAGGTATCCATAAGCTGCCCTGCCTGTAAGCGCCTCGAGCCTTCTTATGCCTGATGCCACACTGCCTTCAGAGACTATTACGAATGAGCCGATATCTCCTGTTGCCTTTGCGTGCGTACCCCCGCAGAGTTCAGCGCTGAAGCCTTCCACTCTCACAACACGCACCCTGTCTCCGTACTTCTCTCCAAACAGGGCTGTTACCCCGGCCTTCACTGCCTGCTGAAGGTCCATTATCTCTGTGCGCACAGGGATGTTCTTTATTATCTCCGCATTGACCATATCCTCTATGGCTGTTATCTCCGCTGCATCCACAGGATAAAAGTGCGTGAAGTCAAAACGCATCCTATCAGGAGATACGAGCGAGCCTGCCTGTTTTACATGATCGCCGAGCACATTTCTCAAGGCAGTGTGCACAAGATGCGTTGATGTATGGTTGCGCGCGGTGGCGAGTCTTCTATCAGCATCAACAGAGCAGTTCACCTTGTCCCAGACTTTTACCTTGCCGCTTGTTATTCTGACTATGTGGCTGTGCAGGCTGAGTTCTTTTTTTGTGTTCAACACTTCTGCTTCAAACCCCGAACCGGTTATTGTTCCTGTGTCGCCAGTCTGGCCGCCTGACTCTCCGTAAAAAGGTGTCTTGTCCAGAAGCAGCTCCACCTCTTCAGACTCATTTGCTTCGAGTACAACCTTGCCGTCTTTGAGTATTGATTTGACCACAGAGTGGGACGAGAGTGTTTCATAACCCAAAAACTCTGTCTCGCCGATCTCAGACTGGAGTTCCCTGTATACTGTTGCTATCGCCTCTTCTTCGCCTACCCATGATGCGCGTGCGCGTTCTCTCTGCTCCTGCATCTCTTTGTTGAAGCCCTCTTCATCAAATTGCAAATGATTGTCGAGGGCAATGTCCCTCGCAAGATCAACAGGGAATCCGTAGGTGTCATACAGTTTGAATATCTCTGCGCCGGGGATAACAGTTGACCCGTCCTTGCGCATCAGTGCGATCATGTCATCTATCATCTTCATGCCCTGCTCAAGAGTGCGCGTAAAACGCTCTTCTTCAAACGATAGCACCTTTGCAGCGCGCTCCTGCTCTGACAAAAGTTCAGGATACACAGGGCCTAGCACTTCACCAACAGCGCCCAGCAATCTGCTGAGCACATTGCCGCTCAAGCCGAGGAGCCTAGCGTGCCTTGCAGCCCTTCTGATTATCCTTCTGAGCACATATCCCCTGCCCTCGTTAGATGGAATCAATCCCTCTGAAAGCAGGAATGCGGTTGATCTTATATGATCTGCAATAACTCTAAGCGATATATCAGTCTCCGGTGATTTGCCATAGCTCACCTTTGCCATGCGTGATGCAGCATCGATTATCGGACTAAAAAGATCCGAGTCAAAATTATTCTTTTTGCCCTGAAGCACAGCGCTCAGGCGTTCAAGGCCCATGCCTGTATCAATGCTGGGTCTTGGCAGCGGATGAAGGCTGCCGTCAGTGTCGCGGTTATACTGCATAAATACCAGGTTCCATATCTCCAGATACCTGTCGCAGTCGCACCCAACCTTGCAGTCCGGCTTGCCGCAGCCCATTTCCTCGCCCTGGTCAATGATTATTTCAGAGCAGGGGCCGCATGGGCCTGTATCGCCCATCTGCCAGAAATTGTCTTTTGCGCCAAGTTTGACTATATGCGAGCCTGAAATATCCGTCAGCTCTTTCCAGAGTTTTTCCGCCTCATCATCCTCTTCGTACACAGATACCCACAGCTTGTCCTTGGGCAGCTTGTATACATCCGTGAGCAGTTCCCATGCAAAGAGAATCGCGTCTCTCTTAAAGTAGTCGCCAAAGGAGAAGTTGCCGAGCATCTCGAAAAATGTGTGGTGCCTTGCTGTGTGGCCCACGTTTTCGAGGTCATTATGCTTGCCGCCTGCCCTTATGCACTTCTGCGATGAGACCGCCCTTGTGTACGGCCTCTGCTCCTCTCCCAGGAATACTGACTTGAACTGCACCATGCCTGCATTGGTAAACAGCAGGGTCGGATCGTTCCTTGGTATGAGCGAGGCGCTCCGCACCTCTGCATGGCCTTTGGATTTGAAATATTC
>JAJFVG010000135.1 GCA_021371915.1 Nitrospiraceae bacterium | reverse complement strand
GCGGATGGCACGCGGCCGCGCCTGATCATGCCGGAAATAATCCTTATGGCCCTGTCCTGACCTTTTATGCTTACTAACGACACAACCTCTCCATAACTATTTTTTTAATTTTTTCGTGTATCTCTTGAGGCTGCAATGATGCGTCAATAACCTTTATCCGCTCCGGCTCGAGCCTTGCAAGCTCAAGATAACCGCTCCTCACCTTTTCGTGAAAAGCGACCTCCTCAAGCTCAAACCTGTCCACCTTGTTAACACCGCGGTTTCTCGCAAGCCCAACCTGTACATCAAGGTCAAAAAGTATAGTGAGATGCGGCATGAATCCTTTTGTGGATATCGCATCAATCGACTTCAACAGTTTTATATCAATTTCTCTGCCATATCCCTGATATGCAACAGTCGAATCCGTGTATCGGTCTGTTATAACAACAGCACCGCGCTCAAGAGCAGGAAGGACAATCTCATGCAGATGCTGGTTTCTCTCAGCGTTATAAAGCATAAGCTCTGCAACAGGCGACATCTCTTTGTGATCCGGCTGGAGCAGTATTTCCCTTATTCTCTGGCCTATGCGAGTGCCGCCGGGTTCAAATGTCAGCAGCGCTTCATATCCTGCAGTTGTAAGCATTTCAGCAAGCAGCTTTGACTGTGTGCTCTTGCCTGTGCCCTCTATGCCCTCAAGGGATATGAATATGCCTTTCATCGCGTCAACGCCCTCAGGAGAGAGCCTCTTTGAGCCTGATTGTCATCTGGAATATCTTTACAGCCTCTTCAATGCTGCGCGAGCCTGTGCCGCATGATGGAGTGATGAGTATGCGATTGGCAGCTTCACTGTCTTTAACAACATTTCTGAGTCTGTTCAGCTCATCAAGCATAAGCGAGAGCAGCCTGTCTTCTGTGACTGTATTTATGCTGTCTGATGTTGGCACAATGCCGAATGCCAGGTAGCCGCCTCTGGACATAAATTCAGCAAGCTCTTTTTCGTACATCACGAGCGTGTCAAAATACTCGAACGCATCAAAGTTTATTATCTTTGCTCCGGTCTGTATCACAGCAGGCCAGTCAGCCCTGCCGCAGCAATGTATTCCTGGAATGCCGCCTGCCTCTTCGATGGCAGAGACAGCCTCACTCAGCAGCCTTTGCACCTCAGCAGTATCAACACCAAGATAAGATGAACTGCCGAGCGCTGACAGTATAGGCTCATCAATAAATATGATCACATTGTCAGCATGCTGTTTGAGAGCGTCTATCTGCCAGCGTATCTTTGCCTTGAGCAGCATAGAGGATATCTCGCGCATCTCCTCATCAAAAAACAGATACCTGCCGCTGCTGTCTTTCAAGCCGAGAGTAAAAGTTATCGGGCCTGTTACATGGCCTTTCAAAAATGGAAAGCGCCTGCCTTTTATTCGCCTTAGAAATGCGTGAAGGCCTGCTGCGCAATCCTCTGACACAGCTATCTTTGAACTCTCTGTGTATGATTCGTAGAACCTGGTCAGATCATCACCTGAGCCATGCTCAACCCATGCTGTCTCCTTTAGCTCATCAATCTTCAGAAAAGGCATACCCTCTGCATATTGAAGGGTCATGGATTCCCTGAAAGAGAGCATAGGCAGCTGGGGCCAGAAAGGGATATCAAAAGTGTTTAGAATGAGGTCAACAGCCTCATCAGCATTGAGATGAGGAAGACTGCCGATACCGGTTGTGGAAAATGGTTTTATATTATTTAACATCCAGTATTATAGCATACGCAAATCAGAGAGTTACGGCTTAAAGAATTGAAGATTATACATATAGGGGGTTGCTGAGAAGCCGGTGTATGACCCGCTTCTCAGCAACCCCCTGGAGTTTGAAAATTCAAGCAGCAGATTTATTAAAAGAAGCTCAACAAAAAGGACGAGCTACTTCCTTCTCTGAGCCTTTGTCTTTTTCAGGAGCTTTTTGTGTTTGTGCTTGCTCATCTTCTTTTTGCGCCACTTTGTAACATTACCCACAACATCACCTCCTTTGATATCACAGCAAAAAACATCTTTTTCAAGGAAGATACATAATAACAGAGCAGTATTTTTTTATCAAGAA
>JAJFVG010000128.1 GCA_021371915.1 Nitrospiraceae bacterium | reverse complement strand
TGCTCGGAGCAAAAATCGATACGCTCCAGCTTCTGTACATAGACAATGTCAACTATCTTCCATCCTTCAGGGAGACGCTTCTTACAGACAAGGTCGTAAAGCAGGAAGAGGCGCTCAAGGAGATATACCGCAAGCTTAGGCCCGGCGAGCCGGCAACAGAGCATGCTGCAAGGGAACTTTTCAGCGGACTCTTCTTTGATCCAAAGAGATACGACCTCTCCACAGTGGGAAGATTGAAGATAAATAAAAAGCTCGGCATTGATACGCCTCTTGAGACCAGGGTGCTCACTGACAAGGACATCATAGAAATTGTCCGCTACCTGCTCAATCTGCGTACAGGCAAGGGCGAAGTTGATGATATAGACAATCTGGGCAACAGACGCATAAGGGGAATTGGCGAGCTGCTTGAAAACCAGTTCAGGATAGGGCTTGTCAGGATGGAAAGGGCGATAAGGGAGAAGATGACCCTTACTGAGCTAGACACCGCAATGCCCCATGACCTTATAAACGCAAAACCGGTTATGGCTGCTGTAAAGGAGTTTTTCGGCTCCAGCCAGCTCAGCCAGTTTATGGACCAGACAAACCCTCTTTCAGAGATCACTCATAAAAGAAGGCTGTCTGCACTCGGCCCCGGAGGTCTCACAAGAGAGAGGGCAGGCTTTGAGGTCAGAGACGTTCATCCCACACATTACGGCAGGATATGTCCTATCGAGACTCCTGAAGGACCGAACATCGGTCTTATAACATCTCTGGCTACTTACGCAAAGATAAATGATTACGGCTTCATAGAAGCCCCTTACAGGAAGGTCGTAAACGGCAAAGTGACTGATGACATAGAATACCTCTCTGCAATCGACGGAGAGAACTACATCATTGCCGAAGCGACAACTCCTGTTGACAAGAAAGGCAAGCTTGTGGGTGAAACAATATCCGCCCGCGTGGCCGGCGACTTCAAGCTGGTGGCGCCTGAAGAGATACAGTTTATGGATGTTTCTCCCAAGCAGATCGTGAGCGTCTCCGCATCGCTCATCCCGTTTCTTGAGAACGACGACGCCAACAGGGCGCTCATGGGATCAAACATGCAGCGCCAGGCAGTGCCGCTGCTCATTCCCGATGCGCCGGTTGTTGGCACAGGCATGGAGCATGCAGCTGCAAGAGACTCCGGCTGGCTAGTGCTCGCAAAGAGGGGCGGAGTTGTAGAGAGCGTTGATGCTGCAAGAATAGTTGTGCGAGTAACAGAGGCGAGCGGCGGATCCGACATTTATACGCTCGTAAAGTTCCAGCGTTCAAACCAGGGCACATGCATGACGCAGAAGCCCGTGGTGAAAGTCGGCGACACAGTAAAGCGCGGCAGCATACTTGCTGACGGGCCTTCAACAGAGTTCGGCGAACTTGCGCTGGGCAAAAACGTTATCGTGGCGTTCATGCCCTGGGGCGGATACAACTTTGAAGACGCCATACTCCTTAACGAAAGACTCGTGAAGGATGATGTATACACCTCAGTGCATATCGAGGAGTTTGAGGTCGAATCCAGAGACACCAAGCTCGGCCCTGAAGAAATAACCAGGGACATTCCGAATGTTGGTGAAGAAGCGCTCAAGGATCTTGATGAGAGCGGCATTATCAGGATAGGCGCTGAGGTTAAGCCCGGCGATATTCTGGTAGGTAAAGTTACGCCAAAGGGCGAGACAATGCTCACTCCAGAGGAAAAGCTGCTGCGCGCCATCTTCGGAGAAAAGGCCGAAGATGTGAAGGAAAGCTGCCTTTATGTGCCTCCTGGAATAGACGGCGTGATTGTTGATGTGCGCGTGCTCTCCAGAAAGGGCGTGCAGAAAGATTCCAGGACAAAGAGCATTGAGGACGATGACATAAACGGCCTTAACAGAGACCTTGAGGAAGAGGTAAAGATTCTCAAGGACGAGAAGGCTCGCAAGCTCCGCAAGGTGCTGCCCGGCAGAAAATTGGCAGAAGACCTTAAAGACCCCAAGACAAGAGAGATCATCTGCGCAAAGGGCAAGAAAATTACAGAAGCGCAGATCGAGAAGCTGAAAGATGATTACCTCTCAAGGGTGAAGCTTGATGATGAAGAGGGCAAGATGAAGGTTGATGCGATCATCAACGATATCAATGCCCAGATCAAAAAGCTCGAGACCCACTATCAGGAAAGGATAGAGAGAGTCAAGAAGGGCGATGAGCTTTCACCTGGCGTAAACAAGGTCGTGAAGGTTTATATCGCAATGAAGAGGAAGATACAGGTTGGCGACAAGATGGCCGGAAGGCACGGTAACAAGGGTGTAGTCTCCATGGTAATGCCTGAGGAAGACATGCCTTATCTGCCTGACGGTTCGCCGGTGGACATAGTGCTCAACCCTCTGGGCGTTCCTTCAAGAATGAACGTTGGCCAGATACTCGAAGCCCATCTCGGATGGGCTGCAAAGAGCCTCGGCATATATGTGGCCACCCCTGTATTTGAGGGAGCAAAAGAGGAAGAGATAAAGGACCTGCTCAAAAAGTCAGGACTTCCTGCAACAGGCCAGATAACCCTGCATGACGGCAAGACAGGCGAGCCTTTCAAGAGGCCTGTAACAGTCGGCTGCATGTATATGCTCAAGCTCCATCACCTGGTTGCTGACAAGATACATGCCCGTTCAATAGGCCCATACTCTCTCGTTACACAGCAGCCGCTGGGCGGAAAGGCTCAGTTCGGCGGACAGAGACTCGGAGAGATGGAAGTCTGGGCTCTCGAGGCATATGGCGCTGCGCATACTCTTCAGGAGTTCCTGACAGTAAAGAGCGATGATATAAGCGGAAGGTCAAGAATGTACGAGGCGATAGTGAAGGGCGATCCTGCGCTTGAGCCCGGCGTGCCTGAATCTTTCCATGTGTTAATAAAGGAACTCCAGAGCCTTGGTCTTGATGTAGAGCTTCTGGAGAAAAAGAAAAAGAGGGAGGAGTAAATTGGTAGAAGATATTTATGCCCTTTTTCAGAAGCCGAAGAATCCGAAGGATTTTGATGCGATAAGGATAAAGCTTGCTTCACCGGAGAAGATCCGCGAATGGTCTTTCGGAGAGGTGAAAAAGCCCGAGACCATAAACTACCGTACATTCAAGCCGGAGAGGGACGGCCTCTTCTGCGCAAAGATATTCGGCCCGGTAAAGGACTGGGAGTGTCTGTGCGGCAAGTACAAACGCATGAAGCACAGAGGCGTTATTTGCGACAAGTGCGGAGTTGAGGTAATACAGTCAAAGGTCAGAAGAGAGAGAATGGGCCATATAGAGCTCGCAACGCCTGTTGCTCATGTGTGGCTGCTGCGCGGAGTGCCGAGCAGGATAGGCACTCTTCTGGACATGACTATCCGCCAGCTTGAAAAGGTTCTCTATTTTGAAGAATACATTGTAATAGATCCCGGAGACACAAAGCTCAAGGAAAAAGACCTCCTCTCAGAGGAAGATTACAAAAAGAATCTTGCTGAGCACGGCAACAGGTTCAAGGCAGGCATGGGAGCAGAGGCCATAAGGGAGCTGCTCAAGAAGGTTGACCTTGAGGCCATTGCTGTTGAGCTGAAGATGAAGATAGATGCAGCTTCATCACTGGGCGTAAAGAGAAGGCTTACAAAGAGGCTCAAGGTTGTTGAGGCATTCATCAAATCAGGCAACCTGCCTGCATGGATGATACTCGATATAGTTCCTGTGCTGCCTCCTGATCTGAGGCCGCTCGTTCCCCTTGATGGCGGACGTTTTGCCACATCAGACCTGAACGACCTCTATAGAAGGGTTATCAACAGGAACAACAGACTCAAGAGACTCATGGAGCTAAAGGCCCCGAGCGTCATTATAAAGAACGAAAAGAGGATGCTCCAGGAAGCTGTTGACGCGCTCTTTGACAACAGCAGAAAGTCAAAGGTGCTAAAGGCCGGCGGCAAACGCGCTCTCAAATCATTGAGCGATATGATCAAGGGCAAGCAGGGACGCTTCAGGCAGAATCTGCTCGGAAAGCGAGTGGACTACTCAGGCCGTTCGGTTATCGTTGTCGGCCCTGAACTGAAACTCAACCAGTGCGGCCTTCCAAAGAGGATGGCTCTTGAACTCTTCAAACCTTTTGTCTTCAACAAGCTTGAGGAAAAAGGCTACGCAACAACAATCAAACAGGCCAAGAGGCTTGTTGAAAAAGAGAAGCCTGAAGTATGGGATGCGCTCGAAGATGTTATACAGGAGCATCCGGTGCTCCTAAACAGAGCGCCCACCCTGCACAGGCTCGGTATACAGGCATTCGACCCTATACTCGTTGAGGGCAAGGCGATAAAGCTGCATCCTCTGGTATGTACGGCATTCAACGCTGACTTTGACGGCGACCAGATGGCAGTGCATGTGCCGCTCTCCGTGGAGTCTCAGATAGAGGCAAGGGTGCTTATGCTCTCTATAAACAACCTGCTCTCACCTGCCAGCGGCAAGCCTATAGTGCTTCCGACACAGGACATGGTTCTGGGCATATACTATCTGACCAAGCAGAAGTCAGGCGTGCCTGGCGAGGGCAAGTCATTCGGCAGCACAGAGGATGTGCGCATTGCATATGACGCAGGCATACTCGATGAGCATGCTGGAATAAAGGTTAAGATAGACGGCGTATTTGTTGAAACAACAGTCGGAAGGGTTCTCTTCAGCGAGATACTGCCTGCAAAGATCGCCTTTGCGATGATCAACAAGGAGATCACAAAGAAAGAGCTCGGGAAGGTGCTTGAGTACATACACAAGCACGCGGGAAAGAGGGAGACAGTCCTGTTCCTGAACAACCTTGAGAAGCTCGGATTTGAGTTTGCCACACGTTCAGGCATCTCCATATGTATCGATGACATGCATATTCCGTCAAAGAAGTCTGACCTTATAAGAGAGGCGGAGCAGGAAGTCATCGAGGTGCAGAGGCAGTACGCCGACGGTCTCATAACACAGGGTGAAAGGTATAACAAGGTTATAGACATCTGGGCAAATGTGACTGAAAAGGTTGCTGATGAGATGATGCTCGAGCTCGGCGCTGAAGACGGCAAAAAACTGAGTGAAGAAGACCTCAAGGAACGCAGGTCTTTCAACAGCATCTTTATGATGGCAGACTCAGGCGCAAGAGGCAGCACGGCACAGATAAGACAGCTGGCAGGTATGAGAGGTCTTATGGCAAAGCCTTCAGGCGAAATCATAGAGACCCCGATCACCGCGAACTTCAGAGAGGGACTGACACCGCTTCAGTACTTCATCTCAACACACGGCGCCAGAAAGGGTCTTGCTGATACTGCATTGAAGACAGCAAACGCAGGTTACCTGACCAGAAGGCTCGTTGACGTTGCGCAGGATGTGATACTCAATGAAATTGACTGCGGCACAAAGGACGGTATTGTCGTTACAGCCCTTATTGAGGGCGGCGAGATAATACAGGGCCTCGAAGAGAGGATATTCGGCAGGACTGTTGCTGAAACAATAAAAGACCCTGTTACCGGCGATATCATAGCCCAGCGCAACACCGAGGTGGATGAAGACCTCGCAAAGAAGATAGTTGATGCCGGCATAGACAAGGTGAAGATAAGGTCTGTGCTCACATGCAACACAAAGATAGGCGTATGCGCAAAGTGCTACGGCAGAGACCTTGCACGCGGTGAGGCGATAGAGATAGGCGAGGCGATAGGCATTATCGCTGCGCAGTCGATCGGCGAGCCCGGCACGCAGCTCACAATGAGAACCTTCCATATCGGTGGCGCGGCAACAAAGGTTATCGAGCAGGCGGTTCTTATTGCGAAGAACTCAGGATACATAAAGTTCATAGATGTGAACGCTGTCAAGAACAAGGAAGGCTTCCTTACTGTTCTCAACAGAAACGCGCTCATCGCGGTTGTTGACAAGGCAGGCAGGGAGAAGGAGAAGTACAACCTTGTTTACGGCGCAAAGATATACATAGAGGACGGCAAAAAGGTTGAGACAGGCGACAAGATGGTCGAGTGGGATCCTTACTCAACACCGATCATAACCGAGGTTGGCGGTTACATAGCCTTTGGCGACATTGTCGAGGGCGTGACCTTCAAGGAAGAGGTGGACGAGACAACAGGCCTTGCTCACAAGGTTATCATCGACTATCCGGGCAACATGAGGCCGAGACTCTCGATCAAGGATGAACATGGCAAGACGCTCAAGATAAGGAGCACAAACAACCTTGCACGTTATCAGCTGCCTGCCGGTTCTCACATTATTGTTGAGAAGAACGAGAAGGTCGCACCTGGCGACATACTCGCAAAGATCCCTCGTGAGACCACAAAGACAAAGGACATCACAGGCGGTCTGCCAAGAGTTGCAGAGCTCTTTGAAGCTCGCAAGCCCAAAGAGCAGGCGATCGTCAGCGAGATCGACGGTGTTGTGGAGTTCAGGGGAACTCACAAGGGCATGAGAGTTGTCGTCATAAAAGGCGGCAATGATTCAAGAGAATACCTGATACCAAAGGGCAAGCATGTTACAGTGCATGAAGGAGACTGGGTGCGCGCAGGCGAGCCTTTGATGGACGGCTCTGTAAATCCGCATAGCATACTGGACATCCTCGGACCAAAAGAGCTCCAGAGATATCTTGTTGATGAGGTGCAGAAAGTCTACAGGCTTCAGGGTGTTACCATCAATGACAAGCACATTGAGGTTATAGTGCGCCAGATGATGAGAAAGGTGCGCATAGAAGATTCAGGCAACACCAACTTCCTCATCGGTGACGAGGTGGAGAGGTCTGAGTTTGTCGAGGAAAATGAGCGCGTCAAGTCTGAAGGCGGCAAGGCTGCTCACGGCAGGCCGCTGCTTCTCGGTATAACAAAGGCATCTTTGGCTACAGAAAGCTGGGTGTCTGCGGCATCGTTCCAGGAGACAACCAGGGTTCTCACAGAGGCTGCACTGAGCGGACTCGTTGATGAGCTCAAGGGACTCAAGGAGAATGTCATCATGGGCCGCGTTATACCTGCCGGCTCAGGCATGCCTCCATACAGAGACACATTCATACAGGGAGATTTCTACAAGATGCAGCTTGAGCAGGAAGAGATGGCAGCTGCTCAGGAGCAGTCTGAGTAGAGATTTCTGATAACAGATTATAAAAAAAGGTGAGGCTGCCGATCGGCAGCCTCACCTTTTTTTATTCTTATGAATTTTTACTTCAGCAGTTTTGCGGTTGCTTCGGCAATTATGCTGCCGTCAGATTCGCTTTTGATAACGCCGCGAGTTTCTATGAGGCGGGATGTTCTCCTGGTCACATTGCCTTCGAGGATGACAGGCTGTCCTGTTATCATCGGCTTTTTAAATCTGACTGTTATCTCGGCTGTTGCAGGCATAGCGCCGTCTTTAAGAGCCGCATGCACCATAACTTCATCGAGCAGGGTAGAGATGATTCCACCGTGAGTCACATCTTTATACCCCTGGAGATCAGCTGAGGCCGTAAATCTGCTTGTTGCGCTGTCTGTGCCGTAGCTGAACTTCAGGTGCAGACCACGGCTGTTCTCTGAGCCGCAGGCAAAACATTTTTTATCATCTTCAAATATCATGATAAGTTAACAAACAGGACAGCTGACACAGGCCTATTTGTTCATCATCTCCAGAAAGTCTTTGTTGTTTTTTGCTGCCTTGAGCTTGCTTATAAGGAACTCCATACTCTCCACAGTGCTGAGCGGATTGAGCACCTTGCGTAGTATCCACATCTTGTTGAGCACATCCTTGTCAACAAGCAGCTCCTCTTTTCTTGTGCCTGATGCGTTGATGTCTATGCTCGGGAATATGCGCTTGTCAACCAGCTTGCGGTCGAGGTGCAGCTCCATATTGCCTGTGCCCTTGAATTCTTCAAAGATAACGTCATCCATTCTTGAGCCTGTATCAACAAGCGCGGTTGCCATTATTGTGAGGCTGCCGCCTTCTTCAATGCTTCTGGCTGTGCCGAAAAATCTCTTTGGCCTCTGCAGTGCGTTTGCGTCCAGTCCGCCTGAAAGCACCTTGCCGCTTGTGGGTGTAATCGCATTGTAAGCCCTAGCGAGCCTTGTTATGCTGTCCAGCAGTATCACAACATCTTTTTTTGACTCTACAAGCCTCTTTGCCCTTTCTATAACCATCTCTGAGACCTGGCAGTGCCTCTGAGGCGGCTCGTCAAATGTAGAGCTTATTATCTCTGCTGTGGAGACCTGCCTCTTCCAGTCTGTCACCTCTTCAGGTCTTTCATCGATCAGCAGAATGATCAGATGAATCTCCTTGTGGTTCTTCTTTATCGCCTTTGCAAGAGACTGAAGCAGCATGGTCTTACCGGTTCTCGGTGATGCCACAATCATGCCGCGCTGGCCCTTGCCAACAGGTGTGATCAGGTCCATTACCCTCATGCAGAAGTCGCTTGCATCATATTCGAGGTTGATCTTTTCCGTAGGATAGTAAGGGGTAAGGTTGTCGAAGAACTGCCTTGAGGTGTTTTCCTCAGGAGACTCATTGTTGATGGTCTCGACCTTTAGCAGGGCGAAGTAGCGCTCATTCTCTTTTGGGGGCCTTATCTGGCCTGATATGTAGTCTCCGGTGCGGAGTGAGAATCTTCTTATCTGGGATGGAGAAACATAAATGTCGTCAGGGCTCGGCAGATAGCTGTAGTCAGGTGAGCGGAGAAAGCCGAATCCGTCAGGCAGTATCTCGAGCACTCCTGCGCCATAAACATTGCCTGCCTTTTCAGCCTGTGCCTGAAGTATGGCGAAGATCAGGTCCTGCTTGCGCATGCCGCTGGCGCCTTCGACATTCAGAGTCTTTGCGAAAGCCGTAAGACCATCGATGGTCTTTTCCTTGAGTTCGGAAATTGAGATGTAGTTTTCCATGTTGATTGTTTACCTCACTGGGGATGGTGTCATACTAAAAAATATACAAAGCCCTGATTGTATCAGTATAATGGCTTCGGGGTTTTTAACATTCCTTAATGATAATATCTTTCGGTTTTTTGTGTTATTGGTTATCCCTGTAATGGGGGGCTGCATAAAAATATGTGATTAGCATACTAAAACCCGCCCTGTTTGTCAATATCAGGAAACTGTCTGAGGCACTCTTCCACTATGGCGTTCATCTCCTCCTCAGACACCTCGGGAATAACAAGCATCCCGTCATTGTCCCGGTCTATCTGTGTTATTCCGGGGAATTTCTTTTCGAGCATCTTCAGGTCTACTGCCTGGTTTCTGATTATCCTGAGCAGCCTCCTGTTCTCCTCTTCGAGATTGAACCTGTCCATTGCAGAATAGACTATCAATCTCAGCTCCTTGTCGTTCCAGGGCTTTAATATGTATTTGTAAATCTCTCCCTTGTTTATCGCCTGAATGGCAGAGCCGAGATCAGCATGTCCTGTAAGAATTATCCGCATTATTTCCGGATTGCCGGACTTCACCTTTGAGAGAAATTCAACTCCTGAGATGCCTGGCATCTGGTGGTCGGAAATAATGACGCTGATCTTTCTGCTCTTCAACAGGTCCATCCCTTCAGCCGCATTCGAAGCAGTGCATACATCAAAAGGGTCATCCATGAATATCCTTTTGAGTGCAGCAAGAACCTGTGGCTCGTCATCAACAATCAGCAGACAGGAGGCTTCTGTTTTGGCTGACGTCATCATCCCTCCGTGGATTGCGCGATCATGCGCGCTATTTTCTTTTTACCCAGACAAACACGCCTGTGCTCGACGGGTCTATATGGTAACTGCGTCTGAGAGTTTCTATGTTATGGCTGTTAAGCTCTGTATATTTTTTCAGCAGAAGCAGGCCTGTGCCGGTTCTTATATCCCTTGATACAGTCATGCCGGGTGCAAGGTCTTTTGGTTTGAGTTCGGCCTCGATATTGTCCTTTGGAGTTGACGCAGGCGCGAGTTTTTCGCGTGCAGCCTCTATAAGGTAAGAGATTATTTTTGTGTCGTATAATATTCCGCTTCCGGACTTTATCTTTGATATCGCATCTTCTGTTGACAGGGAGACAGCCGTTCCGTTTGTCAGCCTGTCAAATGCATCGGCAATATGTATTATCCTTGACCCGAGCGGTATCTGGTCGCCTCTCAGCATATCAGGGAATCCGCTGCCGTCGATATTCTCATGGTGATGCCTTATGAGCAGGCCTGTCTCTCTGAAAATATCTATCGCATCAATTGCAGCCTGACCCCTTACAGGATGCTTTCTGTATTCATGGATCTCTTCGCTGTTATACTGTGAAGGGTTTTTGATCAGTATCAGGTCCGTGATTCCGATTTTCCCAATGTCATGAAGCTGCGCGGCTGTTGTTATGTTTTTTGTATCCTCTTCCGGCAGACTCATTCGTTTCGCGATTTCTGAGGATATGAGAGCTACATTTGAGGAATGGCTGTGCATGGACTTGTCTCTGAGTTCCACCAGAGAAGAAAACGATACGATTATCTGGCTGATAGTCTGCTGCATTTTTTTATTCAGATCAGCCAATTCCTTGTTGCGCTTTGACAGATCAATGGTATGTTGCTGCACGTAAAATTCAAGTTCAGTGCTCCACTTTTTAAGTTCTTCATTCTGTTTTATGGTCAGATCGGTTAGTCTTTTGTTTTCAGCAAGTAGATTAAACTTTTCCGCCGCATCCCTGACGATCATGATAATCTCGTTATCATTCCAGGGCTTTGTCAGATATCTTGATGCTCCGCCTATGTTTATGGCATTTATGGCTGCATTTATGTCAGCGTAGCCTGTCAATACCATCCTTACAGTGTCGGGCTGCATCTGCTTCGCCTTTTCCAGGAATTCCGATCCGGACATGCCCGGCATCCTCTGGTCCGATATTATCACTGCAAACCCGGTATCTTTCAGCAGCTCAAGCGCTTCAGTGCCGGAGGGGGCTGTGAATATATTGTACGGTTCATCCATGAAAAGGCGCTTTAGTGAACTGAGAATATGCTGTTCATCATCAACGAATAGTATGTTCGGATTGTTCTGTCCCATGGGCATTCAGTTAAGTCCTTTTATCCAGTATTGACAGGAATGTGTCTATTATCTCAGGGTCAAATGCCTTGCCTTTTTCTTCTGACAGGATTTTGTAAGCCTCCTCATGGGGAATTTTGCTCCTGTATGGCCTGTCGGTTGTCATCGCGTCATACGCATCCGCCACGGCAACTATGCGGGCTTCAAGGGGTATGTTTTCATCCCTGAGCCTGCTTGGATATCCGGTTCCGTCAAAACGCTCGTGATGATATGTGATGATGTTGGCTATCGGATGAGGCAGCTGCGCAAGCTGTGCAAGCTCTGCTCCCCACCTGGAGTGCTTCTCGACAATCTTCTTGTTCTCCGCTGAAAGTGGGCCGTTGAAGTTGAGTATGGATTCAGGTACCCCTATCTTGCCGCAGTCATGCAGCCAGCTTCCATGCCTTATGTTCTTGATCCATTCTTCGGAAAGTTCCATGGCCGACGCAATCTTTGTAGCATACTCTGCAACCCTGTCGCAATGGCCCTTGGTGTATTTGTCTTTTAACTCTATTGCCTGCGCCAGGCTAAAAAGCGCTGCTTCATCTGCCCGTTTCATGGCCTGTGCTATTCCGTAGCGCTGCACTGCTTCATGCACCATATTTACCAAATCGTCATTGTTCCATGGTTTTGATACAAATCTGTAGACTTCTCCCTTGTTTATCGATTCGATGGCTGTATCAAAATCAGCATAAGCGGTTATAAGTATCCTGAAGCTGTCCGGCTGTATATCCCTTGCCTTTTGCAGGAATTCGAGACCTTTCATAAAAGGCATATAGTTGTCTGATATGATTACGGCAACAGGAGTCTTTTCGAGCACTGAGATTGCATCGAAAGGGCTCGTGCATTTGAGTACATGAACGGATTCTGTCATAAGCAGCCGCTCAAGGGAGTTCAATACGTTTATATCGTCGTCAACGCATAATACATAGCTCGACATGCTAATCCTCCTCAGGAGAAAAGACGATTATTATTCCCTGCTGGCCTTCGTCAATATCCATCTGTCTGCCAGAAAGCTTGCCTTTTATTCCGCATAGTTCCGTTCTTATCGAGTGTACTTTTTTATGTTTTAGTTCTTCGACAAAACTGCCTAGCGGTTCACGGAGTTTGTTGTTTACGTTTTCGCCGAGCATGCATATCGAATCACCTGCTATTTCCGCCCATCTTCTGTTTGTCAGCACAGACACATTGTTGGGGTCAATGCCGAGTATCCCTACAGGCAGGGTGTCCAGTATGTTCTGATGCCGTATCAGTATCTCATCCCTGAAGTTAAGATGCATGGTCTTTTCGTCCAGCAGCTTTTGCAACTGCATATTCAGATTCAGCAGTTCGGCATTTTTTTTCTGAAGTTCGGTTGTAAGTTCAAGATTTCTTTTGTACAGGTGATATCTTTCTACCGCGTTTGATACTGTAACCTTGATCTCGTCGTCATTCCACGGCTTTGGTATGAACTTGTATATCTGCCCTTCGTTTATTGCCTCTACTATGGATGCTGTGTCAGCATATCCTGACAGTACGATCCTGACAGTCTCCGGACTGATCTCACGCACCTGCCTCAGAAAGTCTATACCATTCATCTCCGGCATCCTGTAGTCAGAAATTATGATCTGCGGATTTTCAGCCTTGAGTATCTCTATGCCTTCCCTGCCGGACTGTGCTGTCAGGAATGTGTAGTCTTCATCCATAAACACGCGCTTCAGGGCGTTGAGCACGCTGGGCTCATCATCCACGCAGAGTATCTTTGTTTCCGTATCGATAGTCATTCTGTCACCACCGGAAGCTTTATTGTGAAGGTTGTGCCTTTGCCCAGTTCGCTCTTTGCCGAAATATCTCCAGCATGTTTTTTGATGATGTCGAACGCTATGCTGAGCCCGAGTCCCGTGCCTTTGCCAACCTCTTTTGTGGTGTAGAAAGGTTCAAAAATCCTGTTGAGCTTGTCTGCTGGTATGCCGACTCCGGTGTCTGATATCTCTATGAATATGTGGTTGTCTCCGCTCCAGGTTTTTACTGTGATTATCCCCTGTTTGGGTATGGCCTGAGCAGCGTTCATCAATATGTTCATAAACACCTGGTTGATCTGGCCGAGGTTGCACTTGGTGAATGGAATATCACCGTACTCTTTTTTGAGAGTGGTCTTGTACTTGAGTTCGTTCCAGATAATATTTATGGTGCTGTCCAGTCCTTCGTTTATATTGGCCATTTTCTGTTCGGACTGATCCACTCTCGAAAAGCTCTTTAGATCCTGCACAATGCGTTTTACCCGTTCAGCGCCTTCCAGGGACTCTGTTATAAGGTTGGCAGTGTCTTCAATGATGAAGGGTATCTTCAGTTCTTTTATCGCACTGTTGACAGTCTGCTGTATACCGGCTATGTCGCAGCCTCCCTCGAGTCCTTTATGAATGGCCTCTGACTGGATATCTACTAAGTTTTTCACCCTGTCCATGTATTTTTTGAGGGTGGTCAGGTTGCTCATGATGAAGCCCACCGGGTTATTGATTTCGTGCGCCACGCCTGCTGCAAGCTGTCCGATTGATGCCATCTTTTCGTGTTGTAGCATATGCGACTGGGCTGATTTGAGTTCAGTGTATGCATTTTCGAGCTGAGTTGTCGCGCGTTGGAGGTCTTCGTTTCTGCTGCTGAGCTCCATTGTGACTTTTTTTATGTCAGTCGTATCGTGTAGTGTTACTACATGACCGGAGGCCTTGCCATCAGGCGTGCTGTATTCATATGAATTGAACACAAACCATTTTTTTGACTTTTCATGGTATATTTCCACAGACTGACCCAATACATCGTTTACCTGAAGTCCGGCCTCTGAAAACAGTTCTTCAATTTTCATCGATGTCAGCTTGTCGATCGGCTTGTCGGATATCCTGCTTATGGACCTGTTACACCGGATTATTTTGCTGTTGTTGTCTGTGAGTATGACTATATCTCCAACGCAGTCCATTGTGCTTTCCCATTCTTTTTTGGCACGTTCCACAAGGCTGAAGAGCTTTTTGAGTTCGTCATGTTTTTTCGCAAGCTCAGCCTGGCTGTTAAGAAGCGCCTGCTCTGCTTTCTTGCGCTGGGTTATGTCCTCTTTTATCACCAGAAAATGGTCGATTTCTCCTTTTAAGTTTCTTATCGGAGAAACTGTAACCAGTTCCCAATACTGGTTGCCGTCTTTTTTTCTGTTGATCAGCTCTTCTCTCCACTGTTTTGCTGATTCGGTGTTTTCCCACAGTGAGGTAATGCCGGCTGTATCTTTTGCGTTTGAGTTTAGAAGCTGAAGTCTGTTGCCGACCATCTCGCTTGGGGCGTATCCTGTTGTCTGTTCGAACATTGGATTGACATATTCGATCGTGCCTTTGGGGTCAGTGATTATCATTGCATTGGGGCTTTGTTCTATTGCATGCGACAGTTTGAGCATTTCCTGCTTTGCCCGTGCAGAATAGATTTTAAAGAAGGTTATGCCAGCAGCGCCTATAAGAAGAAGTATCGCATGCAGAAAGAGAAGATTGTTGCGTTCCAGCTCATTATTGATTTTGTATATAGCCATAGGAACCGTTATGCTGATGCCTCCCCTCACATCTCCTAATTTATAACCCTGCTTTGCATGGCATTTAAGGCAGGGCTTTTCAGTCAAGAGCGGGGCCATGTACCTGAAGAGCTCGCCATCTTTACTGTCTACTGCTTCTGCAACCTCCTTCCTGCCTGTTTCAAATAGGGCGAGGGCTCTTTTTTCCCAATCATCAGCTTCGTTGGCAGGGCGAAGAGGATTAAGACTTGTTATGTGAAAGGTTACATTGTTTTTGCCTTTTGTGAGTTCAGCTATCTGCCTGGTCATATAGGCCGGATTTATCATTGTAAGGCGCATGCCTGTTGAGGTCGTCAAGTCCCTGTTCGGTATATCGAGATATGGATTGGGCTGGGTCTTATCAGTAACAGGCACATACACCCCGCCGTGCTGCGCATTCCAGAGCCTTGAGACAACAACCTCATTGAAAAAAGCCCGGGACTGTTCAGTAAGCAGATTGTTGAAGTGGGTTTCATTTGTTTTGAGGTTAGTTACAAGAGATATGCCTATCAGGCATGCCCAGGCAATTATGGGGATAAGGAGCGTCCTGACGGTGCCTGTTTCGTTTAATAAAAGCGGCTTTTTATTGCCAAAGTTTCCCACGGGCATTAACTGTGTCATGTTATCTCCCCTTGATTTAACTCAGACCTTTAGTATCTTCTTTATTTATCGGGTTTTGACGCGCATAATTTAGACCTAATATAATGGTATTAATCAGATTATACACTTATATGGAGGCTATTGCAGTAGAATGATATTTTTTGCGGTCTTCTTTGCTCTATACGGGTTTTTGCATCTCTATTTTTATGTAAAGGCAGTCCGGGCCTTCAGGTTTACGTCCATGTTCAGAGGCCTGCTGGCTCTCTGGCTTGCTGCCATGACAGCAGCCCCGGTCTTTATCAGGCTTCTTGAAAAGGCAGGATATGAGCTGCCGGCACAGGCCTTGTCCTATGCCGGGTATATCTGGATGGGATTTATATTTCTATTTGTATCTGCCGGCATACTGGTTGATGCATTCTGTCTGATCAAGAGGCTTGCATCCGGACGTGCTGCCGGCCAGGGTTGCAGGGCTGTTACTAATTTTTGGATACCAGCTGCCGCAGCCTGCCTTATATGCGTTTACGGCTATTTTGATGCGCTTAATATACGGACTGAACGGGTTGAGGTGTATTCTGAAAAAATACCCGTAGCAGCCGGCAGGATAACAGTTGCTCAGATATCTGATGTGCATCTGGGCCTGATAGTAAGGGAGCAGAGGCTTAAAAAAATCATCAAGGTGCTGAAGGCAGAAAACCCGGATATCATAGTCTCCACAGGCGATCTTGTTGACGGCCAGATGGATTCGATGAATACTCTGACCGGTATTTTGAAGACCGTGCAGCCTAGATACGGTAAGTTTGCGGTAACAGGCAACCACGAGTATTATGCTGGCATAGGGCAGGCCGTGGCTTTTACAGAGGCTGCTGGCTTCAGGATGCTCAGAGGAGAAGCAGCGGATATCAGCACATTTCTGACTATAGCAGGAGTCGAAGACCCTGTGTCCGGCATCAATAAAATGGCGCAAAGGGATTCAGAAAAGTTTTTGCTCTCTTCCATATCTGCTGAAAAGTTCAGGATACTGCTCAAACACAGGCCATTGGTTAATGATTCATCAGAAGGTCTGTTCGATCTGCAGCTCTCCGGGCATGTACACAAAGGACAGATATTTCCATTTTCATTATTTACATGGCTCTACTATCCTGCTGATGCGGGGTTTGTCAGGATGCAGAAGTCAGCGCTCTATATCAGCAGAGGCACAGGCACATGGGGCCCGCCCATAAGGTTCTTGGCTCCGCCGGAGATAACTATTTTTGAGCTCAAGCCTGCAAAGAGGTAGCTGATACTAAACCGGTCCGTTGTCTATCTTTGACAAAGGTATGTTCACATCAAATATCTTTGCATTTATACCGGTTATGCCGAACTTCCCGAGCCTTTCTGAGTGCATGGTTATATATTTTTTTGCTGACTCTTCATCAGCGAACATATATATGCCGCCTGCTTCCTGGGTTTCTTTGTTCTCTGTCCATATCTTCCATAGAAAACCCGGCTCTTTTGATATTGATTCAGCGAGCCCCTTCATGGACTCTGTCATCTCGCTGCCGAATGGGCCGGTATATTTAAAATCCATCTGCACAAGTTTCATGATCTCCTCCTGCTGTTAAACGGATTTACTTTTCAGCTCCACCGCCGAGCACTTTGTAGAGTGTTACAAGGTTTACAAGCCTCGAAAGCTTGATGGTGACAAGCCCCTGCTGTGCGCTGAAGAGAGAGCGCTGCGCATCCAGCACCTGCAAATAGCTGGTTATGCCGTTGTTGTACCGCGCCTCTGACAGGGTGAATGTCCTTGCTGTTGCATCAGTAAGGGACTGTTGTGCTTCGAGCTGCTGGTTTATTGTGCCTCTTTCTGCCAGTGCGTCAGCAACCTCTCTGAAAGCTGTCTGTATGGCCTTTTCATACTGTGCCAGATAGATGTCGCGGGTTATCTCGGATGCCTTGAGATTGGCCTCGTTTTTTCCTGCGTCAAATATCGGCAGGGTTATCTTCGGCATAAAACTCCATGCTGTCGTGTTGCCGTTGAAGAGTGTTGACAGTTCGTCGCTCGCAACGCCCAGGCTTGTAGTGAGTGTTATGCGGGGAAAGAACGCTGCCCTTGCTGCGCCGATATTTGCATTGTAGGACTTGAGCATATGCTCTGCCTGAAGTATGTCAGGCCTCTTGAGCAGTGTTTCAGAAGGCAGCCCCGGGTTAAGGTCTTTAAAGTTTGTTATCTCATTCAAACCGCTGGGCAGCAGTTCAGCAGGGACAGCTGATCCTGCAATAAGGGCCAGCGCATTT
>JAJFVG010000113.1 GCA_021371915.1 Nitrospiraceae bacterium | reverse complement strand
GCCGAATGCTTCATGTTTTGCGGATGATATAAAATTCGGGCTTCATGAAAATGAGATCGAACACGCAAGAGGCCTTATCACCAAGGATGAGGCAAGGGCTGTGTCACTTCACAAATTGAGACTGCCTAATTCAGGAGTGATATACGACATTGGTTCAGGTTCAGGCTCTGTCTCGATAGAGGCAGCAGGCATATCGCCGGGCCTCTCGATATACGCGATTGAAAAGAATCCTGAACATGCAGCAATATGCAGACGGAACAGAACTGCATTCAACGCGCTTTCAATCGAGGTTGTTGAGGGAGAGGCGCCTGATTGTCTTGAGTCGTTGCCTATGCCGCAGAGGGTATTCATAGGAGGCAGCGGCAACAGGATAAGCAGCATAATAGATCATATCTGTGCAAAATCCTCACCGCTCTTTGTTGTAAATGCAATTACACTTGAGACCCTTAACGGGGCTGTTGCAGCGTTTGATAAAAACGGATACAGCTCTGAGGTGATCTCGCTTTCAGTATCAAGGACAAAGGATGTTGCAGGCAAAAAGATGATGGAATCACTTAACCAGATATTCATAATAAAAGGCGAGAAGCAGTAACATGCAGCGCAAACTGTATGTCATAGGCATAGGCCCGGGTGATCCTGAGCTGCTGACTCTCAAGGCAGTGCGCATTCTTAATGAAGTGCAGTGTATTGTTGTGCCAAAAGGCAGGCAGGAGGGCGTAAGCATGGCCCTCTCTATCATAAGCAGCGTTATAGACATCTCAGGCAAGGAGATTGTTGAAGCGCATTTCCCCATGAAAAAGACTGTTGCAGATGGACCGGCTGCAAAGGATGAACTGCTCGATCAGAAGTGGGCAGAAGCAGCTGAAGCTGTGCTCGCAAGAACATCAAAGGGCATATCAACGGCATTTATCACACTTGGCGATCCATCCATATATTCCACCTATTTTTATATCCACCGGTTGCTCCTTGATAGTGACCCTGAACTTGAGATATACTTTGTGCCCGGAGTTTCTTCTATCAACTCTGCGGCATGCGCTGCCGGTATAAGCCTTGGTCTCGGCAGTGACAGGATAGCTGTGTTGCCTGGAAATTATCCGGCTGATCTTGAGCAGATGCTTTCTGAATTTGCTACACTGGTGATGATGAAGCCGCGCAGCGGGTTCGGCAAGCTGCTCGATGCGGTTGAAAAATCCGGAGCAGGAGACTCCCTGGTCTGTGTTGAGAATATAGGCATGAAAGGCCAGAAAATAACGAGAGGCGCAAAAAACATGCGGGAGGACGAGCCGGGATACTTTTCCGTGCTTATTGCAACACATGACAAAGAATGACCTTGATCTCATAAAGAAGTGGTTTTCGTACTACTGCAGATCGCATTACTCTTCAATAGAAGAGGATCAGAAAAATATAGCTCTCAAGGAGCTGCACTCCTACAATGTATGCAGAAACGCGATCAGGATAGGCAAGGAGATCGGCCTTAGCGAGCAGGCCATGCTGCTTGTTGAAGTTATTGGCCTGTTGCATGATGTCGGCAGGTTTGAACAGTATGCTGAGTACAAGACATTCAGGGACAGCTCATCCATCAACCACGGAATGTTCGGAGCGCAGGAGATAACAAAGAAGCGCGTGCTACAGAGTCTTACACCTGAGGAACGCGATCTTATACTGGATGCTGTGAAGTATCACAACGCATTCGTTATACCTGACCTTAAAGATGAGCGCAAGCTGCTCTATCTAAAAATCGTGCGCGACGCAGACAAGCTGGACATATGGAGAGTCTTTAAGGAATATTATCTCAACCCATCCGGCATGGCCTCTGCTGTAAACCTGGGGCTGCCTGCCAGCGACAACTATTCACCTGACATAATTTCGTGCCTTCGTGAAAAGCGCATAGGCAAGCTCTCTGATGCAAAGACTATTACTGACTTCAAGCTGCTCCAGCTCTCATGGGTTTATGACCTGAACTTCAGCATCTCAACGCGCATTGCCATTGAACAGGGGTACATAAATATCATCGAGCAGCAGCTTCCGCAGAATGATGAGATGAAATCCGTGCTTGAAGTGCTGAACGCTTATCTGAAAGAGAGGGCGCTGGTTGCCTAAGGTCTATTTTATCGGAGCAGGCCCCGGAGACCCGGAACTGCTCACACTCAAAGGCAGAAGGCTGCTCGACCAGGCTGATGCTGTGATCTATGCAGGCAGCCTTGTAAATCCGGAACTTCTTAAAGGAATAAAAGCAGATATATTCGACTCCGCAGGAATGACCCTTGATGAAACCACGGAAAAGATAATCCAGTACCATTCAACAGGAAAGAACGTTGTACGGTTGCATACAGGAGACACATCTTTTTACAGCGCTATAACAGAACAGATAGACAGGTTGAAGGCAATTGGTATTGATTTCGAAGTTGTGCCGGGTGTTTCATCAGCCTCAGCAGCGGCAGCAGCGCTTGGGCAGGAGCTGACCATACCTGAAGTGAGCCAGACAGTGATACTCACGCGCATGGAGGGAAGAACGCCTGTTCCGCAGGATGAAAGATTGAGCCTGCTTGCAGCGCACAAGGCGAGCATGATCATATTCCTGAGCGCAGGCTTGGCAGAAAGAGTCAAGGAAGAGTTGCTCGCAGGCTATGCGCCTGATACGCCTGTTGCTGTTGTGGAGAAAGCAAGCTGGCCTGAGCAGAGGATAGTGCGCGGCATGTTGAATGACCTGCCTCAGCTTGTAGAGAGCGCAGGCATAAAAAAAACAGCGCTTATATTGGTTGGAGCAGCGCTTGCAGCATCAGAATCAATGCTCGGTAAAGAGTCGCTCCTATACAACAAAGACTTTACCCATGAGTACAGAAACCGGAAGTGATCAGATTGTCTACGACCATTTTTTACATAACCCAGAACGGTAAAACTCTTGCAGAGAAGATCAATTTTTTATATCCAGCTGCTGAGATAAAAAAGTTCAGTCCTGAAGCTGTAAGGCTCGCCTGGCGCACCGGCGCAAGGCTGATCTTCATTACCGCAGCCGGGATTGTTGTGCGAGCTATCGCGCCTCTCGTAAAGGACAAGAAGACTGATCCTGCTGTTGTTGTGCTTGATGAGAAGGCTAGACATGTTATCAGCCTGTTAAGCGGACACCTGGGCGGTGCAAACAGCCTGGCAATAGAGATCGCGGAATTCCTCTGCGCTGAACCTGTCATCACAACCGCATCTGATATAAACGGTCTTGTCTCGATAGATATGTGGGCTGCTGAAAACAGTCTTGTTATAGAGGACTGGGAAGCATTGCCGCAGGTTGCTACAAAGTATCTGAACAATGGTATGCTGCTGGTTTATAATGAGACAAGTATAACGCTCCCTTCTGAGTTCGAGAGTGTAAAAGATCCTGATTTCGCTGACCTGCTGATTACAGATAAAAAGAGTATTCATTCCGAAGCGGGTGCATCAAAGAGCAGGCTGTATCTGAGGCCGATGGATCTTGTTGTCGGCATTGGATGCAACAGCAGCACATCAGAAGATGAGATAGAGTCAGCTGTAAAAGAGACCCTGGAAAATAATAATCTCTCCTTCATGTCCATAAAGTGTCTCGCAACTATTGATATAAAAACCTCGGAGACGGGACTTGTGTCATTCGCAGAAAAGTTCGGTCTGCCGATCGTCTCCTTCAGCGCTCAGCAGCTCAACAGCGTAGCAGGGATAGAAAAATCAGAGGCAGTATTCAGGGCAACCGGTGCGCATGCTGTGTCAGAGCCTGCTGCGCTTCTCGCATCAGACAGTCAGGATTTGCTTGTCAGAAAGCAGAAGCTCAGGAATGTGACTATAGCAATAGCAAGGGCAGCGCATCAGAAAAAAATGAACAAAACAAAAGAAGAACGCAGAGGCACTATATATATTGTGGGCACAGGCCCTGGCAGTTATGAGCAGATGACACAGCGCGCGGTTGATGCGATAATATCTGCTGATGTTGTGATCGGGTATGGAACTTATCTTGCACAGATAGAGGATTTGTTAAAAGACAGGGAAGTGATCTCCACTGGCATGACCCAGGAGATCGACAGGTGCAGGCGTGCTGTTGAAGAGGCAAGCAAAGGCAGGCTCGTTGTTGTTGTGAGCGGTGGTGACCCTGGTATTTACGCTATGGCAGGGCTTGTGCTCGAACTGCTCAAGGCTGATGCTGCTGATATTGATGTTGAGGTTGTGCCTGGTGTATCCGCGATAAATGCCTGCGCCGCGCTGCTTGGCGCTCCGTTGATGCATGACTTCGCATCAATCAGCCTGTCAGACAGGCTCACACCCTGGGAGCTTATAGAAAAGAGGCTTGATGCTGCTGCTTCAGCTGATTTTGTTATAGCTCTTTACAACCCGCGCAGCATGGGCAGGCAGGAGCATATCAACAGGGCTGCTAAGATAATCATGAGGCATAGAGATCCCGCAACTCCTGTCGGCATAGTAAAGGCAGCATACAGAGAGAACCAGGAAGTTATTGTGACTGACCTTGCTCATATGACATCACATAATATAGACATGCAGACCACAGTGATAATCGGTAACTCAAGGACAACAGTCTTCAATAACATGATGATCACGCCAAGGGGCTACAGGGTTGAGTAAGGCTGCTCTGCTCTGGGACGAGTCTTACCTCTGGGGTCTTATGGCCTGCAAGTCGCTCTCAGCAAATCATCTTCCATATTCAATCATAAGATCAGAAGATATCAGAAGCGGCGTGCTGAAAGATTTTTCATTGCTCTTTGTGCCTGGCGGCTGGGCATCCAACAAGCTGAAGGCGCTCGGTGAAAGCGGCGCTGAAGAGATCAGGAAGTTTGTGAAAACAGGAGGAAGCTATCTGGGCATTTGCGGCGGCGCAGGTCTGGCGACAAAAGAAGGACTCGGCTTGCTGGATATTGCGAGAAAGCCAGGCAGCCAGCGGGTGCCGAGCTTCAGCGGCGAGATAGAGCTTCAGTTTCTGTCTGACAATAAAATGTGGCGCAGCACAAAGAGCGTGGTCTTTAATGCGTGGTGGCCGTCACAGTTTGTTGTTAATGACAGGTCCATAAAAATATGCGCTGTTTTTGGCGATGCCTTGCCATCTTCATTCAGCTCTGATCTCAATACAGAAGATGTGAGGCAGTCAGGCTCTTGGCAGGAGCTCGAAGCACTCTACGAAATCAATCTTGATCCCGCGAGACTGAAGGGAGAGCCTGCTGTTATTGAAGGCGGATTCGGAGCAGGCAGGGTGATTCTCTCTCTTGTGCATTTTGATTCAGTCGATGATGCCAACGGAGCTGCTGTGCTTAAAAACATCTGGCTGGATGCAGGCATCAGTCCTCTTGAGCGTTCGGGTATATCAAATAAAATCACTGAACACAAAAACAGCAGTGTATCGGCCTTTGAATGCCTCGGTGAAGGACTTATGGAATTTGGTTTGAGGAATTTTCTCTGGTTCAGGAGAAACAGCATGCTGATTCAGTGGCGCAGGGGGATTCGCGGTCTGGAGTATTGCACGCTTTATGTTATGGCAAAAGAGATAGCTGCCCTGATGCGCAGGATATCCGAAAGCGAACAGGCTCTTTTTGAGCTGGAGATCAATGCAGCAACAAAGCTGCTTGCAGATTTCATCCTGGATGCAAAGAGGCTGCTTTATCTTGAAAGGCTACAGATGCAGCAGGGACTTATAACATATGAAAAGTGTCCGTGCGCAATAACACAGCAGATGAGGGTGGAGCTTTTCGGTTCAGCCAAGAGCCATGGCGGCAGGTTCAGGGAAGTTGCTGCTGCATTGGACAGCATTATATTCAAACTTCTTGCAGGCGTATAGGAGAAGCTGATTGTCAGTTGTCTTTTTCAACAGGAAGCATTATGGAAAATATAGTGCCTTCATAAGGCGATGAGCTGAAGGATACATTGCCGTTCAGGTAGTTTTCCCCTAGTATCTTCATGCTGTACGTGCCGAGGCCCCTTCCTTTTTCAGCTTTTGTGCTGAACGACCTTTTGAATATCTGAAGGGCGACTGTCTGGGGTATTACCTCTTCATTGTGCACATAAAAACCTATCATGTTGTCAGAATGGCGGCAGTAGACAGAAACAGTATTGCCTGGTATGGTCGCTTCAAACCCATTGTTTATCATGTTTGTCAAAACCCTCATCAGTAAGCTTATATCAGTGTAAAACAGCGTATCATCTTCAACAGAATGAAGTTGTAGGTTCTTTCTGCTCACAAGGTCGCGGTGAATGTAATGGTTTTTCAGCAGTTCGAATATATGTGAAGCGCTGGTTTTTGATTTGCTCAGCTTGAGTGATTCAGCCTCAGCCTGGGTTATTATGCGGTGGGTCTCTATGTCATGTTTAAGATTCTCAGCTATCTGTACTATCTTTGCTGCCACGCCGCCAGGGTCACCGGGCGGCATCATGTGAGCCCATGTATATAAGCTGGCTAAAGAGTTTGTTATGTCATGCAGGAATATTTTTTCGAGCACTTCTCTGCGTACTGCAGAACTTATGTCATTCATAACGAATGCGAGAAATTCTGTGCCGCCAATGTTGAGCGGCGAGCAGCGTATCTTAAACTCGCGGCTCTCATATCCCTTGCTGGTCTTGATGGTCATATAGCATCGGTTGTCGCTTGGCTGCAGGTTTTCCAGTGCAGCAAGCATGGCGATTACAGCGCCGCAGGCGCGGCAGTGTCTTGATGTGCCGCATCCGCCAGGGCCTTCATCAGAGTGCTCGCAGAAAAATGCTTCACCAGGCCTTTTGCCGATAACACTATCCATTGTCCTGAGCCTCAGGCTGCTCAAGACCTCTTCATTTGCTGCAATCACCTGTCTGTGCCTGTTGAGTATCAGGAGATGGCCGCTGACAGCCTTGAGGATAACCTGCACTATCGGATCGTTGGTTATGCTGTCAGATTCTATTCTTGCATCATCAAAGGATACTCTTTCAGGAGATGCAAAATAGGTTTTCACCAGGCCTGGTGTTGAAAAATACTCTTCGTTTTCAAAAGGTCTCATCCCGCATTCCCTTGTTGAATCGAAATTAAGTGCCATAAACATAACGGCGCTTGTTTAAAGTATAGGCCTGTTTTGTGTTAAGCGCAACTTGGGGCTATGGGAATTCAAGGGTCTGATTGAAGCAGTATCAGCGGTTGAGGACTTTTGCAGCGTCTTTTGCAAAATAGGTGAGTATAAGGTCAGCGCCAGCGCGTTTTATCGACAGGAGCATCTCCATCATAACTCTCTCCCCATCCACCCAGCCGAGCTTTTCACCTGCCTTGACGAGCGAATATTCGCCGCTAACATTGTAGGCTGCAACCGGTATTGCGAATGAGGATTTGATGTCGGAAATTATGTCGAGATAGGAAAGGGCAGGTTTGACCATAACTATGTCAGCGCCTTCTTCTATGTCCAGGGCGGTTTCCCTGAGCGCTTCTCTTCTGTTTGCAGGGTCCATCTGGTATGAGCGCCTGTCGCCAAACTGCGGTGTGGATTCAGCAGCATCACGGAAAGGACCGTAAAATGCTGATGCGTATTTTGCCGAGTATGCCATTATCGGCAGCTCGCCAAAGCCTTCCCTGTCGAGAGTTGCTCTTATGGCTGCCACCCTGCCGTCCATCATGTCTGAGGGGGCCACCATGTCTGCTCCTGCGCGTGCATGTGAAAGCGCCTCCAAAGACAAAAGAGGCAAGGTTTTGTCATTGGATACGTCGCCCTTTTCTATGAATCCGCAGTGGCCGTGGCTGGTGTATTCGCACATGCAGACATCAGTTATCACATAAAGTTCCGGCACAGCGTCTTTTATCGCCTTTATCGCGGTCTGTACAACGCCGTTGTCATCGTATCCGCTTGTGCCGAGGTCATCTTTTTTGTCAGGAATGCCGAAGAGTATGATCGAGGGTATTCCGAGGGAATATGCCTCTTTTGCATTCAGTACAGCCTGGTCAACTGATTCCTGATAGCAGCCGGGCATTGATGATATCTCTTTTTTCACTCCCTTGCCGGTTGTGACAAAAAGAGGATAGATAAAATCGTCAGGCAACAGCGCGGTCTGCCGCACCATTCGCCTGACGGTTTCGTTCTTTCTTAGTCTTCTGCCCCTGTGCTGAGGAAACATCTGTTATCCGCAGCTTCCGCTGCCGCATCCGCCGCCGCTTCCACAGCCGCCGCTTCCGCATGATGATGCGCCTGCAAGCACAAAGCCCTCTTTCTGGTCATCCTCAAAATAGTCGAGCTTCAGGCCTTCGAGATTCGGAGCGAGAGCTTTTTCCACAAAAACCTTAAGGCCGTTCTGCTCTATCGTTTCGTCCTGGTCAGATGCCTGCTCGTCTATGTCAAGACCGAATGAAGGTCCGCAGCAGCTGCTTCCTGCATTGTAAATCCTGAGCCCCCACCCGTCTTTTCCTTCAGCAGTCAGAATGGCTTTTGCCTTTTCTGCTGCCTTTTCAGTAATTGTAATCACCTGGCTACCTCCTGCTTTTAGATAATATTAGGATAATTCATAGCTTTTTTAAAAAGCAAATTCATCCTGGCTTTTGACCTTTTGAACCTTTATGGGATATTTTAATCAGTCATGATGCTCATTCACAGAATGATACTCAAGGAGATAGCGTCTTCATTCATAATGGCGCTGCTCTTTCTCAACTTTGCCCTTATGATGGAAAAGCTGCTAAGGCTGAGCAGGCTGCTCTCAGGTGTAGGCGCTTCTCTTTCTGATGTGGGCAAAATCGTTCTGTACCTTCAGCCGCAGATACTCATACTCACAATACCGATGGCGCTGCTGCTGTCCGTGCTCCTCTCTTTTGGCAGAATGAATGCGGACAATGAGCTGACTGTTCTGAAGGCCAGCGGCATGTCGCTCAAAAAGATATCCAGCCCGGTCATATATGCCGGCATGGCATGTCTTGCGCTCAGCCTTGCCATGAGCTTTTATCTCGGTCCAAAAGGCAGCGCAGCCCTGAGAGCCAAGATAACCGAGATACTGACCGTAAGAGCGCCAATGACTATTGAAGAGGGAGTCTTTAACACAGCCTTCAAGGACATAGTTATTCTCGTGAAGGAAAAGCCTGCGCCTGACAAACTGGCCGGCATATTCATTGTTGATGAGAGAAAAAAAGATGAGGCAAAGATAATCATCGCGAAAAACGGCAACATTGTCACAGATAGCGATACGCTGAGTTTTTCCCTGATGTCCGGCCAGGCATATGTCACAAAGGGCGACACTGTGACTGAGATATCATTCAGAAAATACAACTTCAAGCTCAACCCTACTCTTGATCCTGGCGAAAAAAAGAACAGCGAGCTGACGCCGCTGCAGCTGCTTGCAGCAGCAAAAGAACCAGGCAAGGCAACATCGTCGTACCTTGAGCTGCACAGGAGGCTTTCGCTTCCTGCAATATGCCTGATCATCGTTTTTCTCGGGCCGCCGCTGTCTCTTATGGCAGGCAAGTCCGGCAGGCTCGGAGGCCTGACAGTCGGGCTTGCTGTTTTTGCTGTTTACTATGCGCTTTTGATATACGGTGAAAATCTTGTGAGAGCAGGCAAGCTTCCGCACTTTGCAGGGGCATGGCTCTCATTCACAGTGCTTGTTGCATTTTCCATATTCATATACGAGAGGGTTAACAGGCGATGATAATGCTGCTTGCGCAGAGACTCTACATGAAGGAGTTTGCAAAGACGCTAGCTGTCCTCACTGTCGGGCTCTCTCTTATATTCAGCATACTCGGCTTCATAGACAGGATGGATGACTTCATGCCGCACAAGCCATCCGCCAAAATGCTCGTGTCCTACATACTGCTCAGCATCCCAAGGTATGTGCACTACCTTATGCCCATGGCAATACTCCTGAGCGCGCTCTTTGTTTTTTCACAGGCAGTAAAGAGAAAAGAGATTGTTATCATAAAGGCATCCGGCGGGAGGATGCGCAGATTCCTTATGCCGTTCGTATCAGCAGGAGTGGTTCTGACTGTCTTTGGCTTTGTGCTGGCAGAAGGGATTGTGCCTGCAACATCCAAAAAAGCCCAATCAATAAAAAACCAGATAGCAAAAAAACCAAAAGGCTACACCTTTAAGGAAGGCACGCTGTACATGCGCGGGCTCGACGGCGCGGTAATAAGGGTAGGGCTGTTCCAGCCGGCCAATAATGTTTCGAGTGATGTCACGATATTCAAATTTGATTCAACAGGCCTCAAAGAGAGGATAGATGCACAAACAGCATTGTGGGAAAACGGCGTCTGGGTGCTGAAGGACATCAACATATATTCAATAGCAAAAGGAGAGATAAATAAGCTCGACAAGCTCGCCTACAAGGGAATCGAGTCGCAGGACATTTTCAGGGAAGATGTTGTTAAGGTTGAAGAGATGACCATAATTGAGCTCTACAAATACAAAGAGAGATTGAACAAGGCAGGCTTCAAAAATCTCAAGCTGGTTGTTGACTTCAGCTCAAAGCTCTCTTA
>JAJFVG010000097.1 GCA_021371915.1 Nitrospiraceae bacterium | reverse complement strand
GGCAAGGCATACCTGCTTGCAGCAGGAAGCGGGCACTCATATTTTGAATGGACAGCGCTGCTGCTGCTCTCGATGATGGCGATAATGCTGCTGCCCAGGCAGTTCCAGATGTCTGTTGTAGAAAACTACAATGAAGACCATCTGCGCAAGGCATCATGGCTGCTGCCCCTGTACCTTCTGCTGATAAATCTTTTTGTGCTGCCGATAGCGCTCGGCGGAGTGCTCTCAACAGGACAAAGCATTGGAGCAGAATCTTTTGTCCTGACGCTGCCGCTGATGAACGGAAGCAAGGCTATAGTGCTGTTGGTTTTCATCGGCGGATTTGCTGCTGCCACAGGCATGGTGATTGTTGAATCAGTAGCGCTCAGCACAATGGTGATGAACAGCCTGGTAATGCCTGTGCTGGTGAAGTTCGGCAAGGATTCCAGCCTGCCTTCACTGGTAATCAACATAAAACGGTTTGTGATAATGTGCATTGTATTTATCGGTTATTTCTTTGCGATTTCGATCGGCGGGTTCTACAGCCTTGTTGACATGGGCCTGAAATCATTCGAAGCTGTCAGTCTCTTTGCGCCGGCGTTTTTCATCGGCCTCTACTGGAAGAAGGCCGGCAAAAAAGCTGTTGCAGCAGGACTCATCGCCGGATTTGTTATATGGATATACACGTTGATGATACCGGCAACCATAAAGGCAGGACTGCTGGACAGCAGCGGTCTGGCAGCATATCTTCAGGGCTTTTCCATGCTGAACCCTGAAGCGCTTTTCGGAGTGCCTGGTCTGGGCAAATGGAGCCACACGCTTTTTTGGAGTATGCTGGTAAATCTGCTGCTCTTTTTCGGAATATCCGTTGTGACAAAACAGTCAAAAGAAGAAGAGCTGCAGGCGCTTGTATTTGTGGAGTCATACAACAGAAGGATCAGCCGTTCAGGCAGCTACGGACTCGACATAACAACGCTTCGCGAGCTTCTGCACACATACCTGGGTTATGAAGATGCAGAGCGTCTGATAAAAAAATTCCTTGAGCAAAAAAATAAAAACGAAAATGAGCTTTCTGATTCGGACATGACAGAATTGTGGCACGAGGCTGAAGAAGAACTCTCCGGCGCATTCGGCCCTGGCATATCAGCCCTGATATTCAACTCCAGGTTTATGCTCAACGCTAAAGAGCAGCAGAACCTCTCGGAATCCATACACAGCATCACAGAAACCCTGCGGCTTTCCAAGGAAGAGCTTGCAGATGCCAACAGGCAGTTGTCATACCTCAAAGAGTTCAGCGAAAACATAATCGAGAGCGCTCCCGTAGGCATAGTCATAGTTGACAGGTCTCTTGCTGTCAACTATTTCAACAGCGAGATGCAGCGCCTTGCAGGATTGTCCAGGTCTGAAGCAATGTCGAAAAAGATAACAGATGTTCTGCCGTGGTTCACTGCCAGGGGATTTGACAGCAGCGGCAAAGGAGATTTTATAGTCAACGGACCTGCAGGCAGGGTGTTTCATGTTAATGTGAGCCTGTTCAAGGACCCGTCAGGCGGCTTTGTGATCGTGTTTGAGGAGATAACAGAAAAGATAAAGATGGAAGAACAGTTAAAGCAGGCCTCAAAGCTCGCCAGTATCGGCAAACTTACAGCAGGGCTTTCTCATGAGATAGGCAATCCTCTTGCTTCAATATCATCGCTTGTTCAGGAGCTGATGCACATAAAGACCTGCTCGCCTGAAAATACCGAATTCACAAAAGAGGCGCTTGATGCCATTCACAGCAATATTGAGCGCATCGCCAAGATTGTCAGAAGCCTTGGAGATTTTGCGAGGGTGGCTCCTCCGCACAAAATACCGGCATCGGTTGTAGAGATACTCCAGCAGACACTGGATCTGGTCAAGTTTGACAAGCGCTTTGCAGAGACCGAACTTTCTCTTGACCTGAATGATGTCCCGGAAGTAAATGTAAACAGGGATCAGATGCAGCAGGTGTTTTTGAATCTTATATTGAATGCCCTTGATGCCATGCACGGAAAAGGCAGGCTCAGCATATCAGTGAAGAGTATCGGCAGGGATGTTGAGATCGTATTCAGCGACACCGGCGCTGGAATAGATGAGGAATCTCTGCAAAAGATATTCGATCCATTCTTCACAACCAAGCCGTATGGCCGCGGCACAGGCCTGGGGCTCAGCATATGCTATGGTATAATCAATGACCACGGTGGCACTCTTACCGTCAGGAGCAAAAAGGGGGAAGGCGCGGCTTTTATCATAAGGCTGCCTGTACACTCTGATGCAAGATCGGATACTGATAGTTGAAGATGAGGCCACACTCGCCTCGTCACTCAAGAGGGTTTTTCAGAAGGAAGGCTATGAGGTCACAACCGCCGGAAGCGCTGAAGACGGCCTGAGCCTTCTTGAAGAGGGATTCTACGACCTCGTTATAAGCGACATAGTATTGCCCGGCATATCGGGCATAGAATTTCTCAAGCGCATCCGCGAACGTCAGCCTGAACTGCCTGTCATAATAATAACCGCATACGGCTCTATGGAGACAGCGGTCGAGGCGCTGCGCGCAGGCGCGTATGACTATGTTGTAAAACCAGTGCTGCATGAAGAGATAAAGCAGATAATCAGTAACGCTCTTAAACAAAACGCGCTCAAAACAGAAAACCTCATACTGAAAAAACAGATAGAAAAAGATTACGACTTCGGCAACATCATCGGCACAAGCGCTGCCATACAGAAGATAATGAATGAGATCAAAAAGGTGGCCAATGCAAAAAGCAACATTCTTTTGCTCGGAGAAACAGGCACAGGCAAGGAGCTTATAGCAAGGGCAATTCACTACAACAGCAACCGCGCTGCGCTGCCGTTCATCCCCATCAACTGCACTGCCATACCAGAGACGCTTATGGAGTCAGAGCTTTTCGGTCATGTGAAGGGCGCGTTCACAGGCGCTGTCTCATCCAAAAAAGGGCTTTTCGAAGAAGCGCACAGCGGCACGGTCTTTCTTGATGAGATAGGCGATCTTAGTCTTCCCATGCAGTCAAAGCTGCTGCGCGTGCTTGAAGACCAGCAGGTAAGGCCGGTTGGAAGTACACGCAGCATAAAAGTTGATCTCAGGTTTATCTGTGCCACAAACAGAAACCTTCAGGAGTTTGTGCGCGAGTCGAGATTCAGGGAAGACCTTTTCTACAGGATCAATGCCATCACTATCAATATCCCGCCGCTAAGGGAACGGAAGGAGGATATTGAAGAGCTGGTGAAGCACTTTATCGAAAAGTATTCCACAGAAAGCAGCAAGCCCGTGTGCAGCATAGATCCTCAGGCACTGGACTGCCTAAAACACTACAACTGGCCCGGCAACATAAGGGAGCTTCAGAATATCATTGAACGCGCCATACTCATAACCGACGTTGATACTATCAAGATCGAACATCTTCCTGAAAATATTACGCTCAAACATGAGGAAGAGGGCTTCTTTGGCAAAGCGCCGCTGTCTATTGATGAATACACTCAAAAGTTCATTTTAAAGAACCAGGGCAGGTATACTGAGCAGGAGATCGCCCATATGCTCGGCATTACGCGCAAAGCGCTATGGGAAAAGCGAAAGCGCTGGAATCTTAACAGAAAATAGCCATATTATAGTTTTGTAGGAGCTGCATCAATTTTGTGTTACCTATCGTAACGCCCATTACAAAAAGTATCATACTCACCCATGGCATTCAAAATTTTAAATGCTTCATAAAAAGGCTCGCTGTAAAATAAATTATTTCAAAACAACGTGTTAAATGTTGTGAAATGTGCCTGAAACAGAGTTCCATCAAGCTGGTATCAGATTTGCAAAATATAAATCACATGATAAGGAGTTATAGCAATGATTATTGACGAGATTGTCATATTTCTTCAGCAGACACCGCCTTTTCAGTTCCTGCAGGAGCAGGAGCAGAGGAGCATTGCTGCTAATCTTTCGCTTGAATTCTACCCAAAAGACACTGTCATTTTGAGGCAGGGAGGCTCATCAAGCGACTCACTCAGGATAATCAAAAAAGGCGGGGTTAAGATATCCATCTCATCGGAAAGCGGCGAAGACGTGGCAATAGACTACCGCGGCGAGGGAGAGACATTCGGCATGGTCTCTCTTATGGGCGACAAGCAGAAGACCACAATAACCGCTATTGAAGATACGATCTGCTATCTGATGGGCAAACAGGAGTTCATGCGGCTGGTGGACACATCACCTGTGTTTATAGAGTATTTTCTTCAGTCACACTTCACCAAATACATTAACAAGACATACACGGAGATGCGCAACAAAAGCCTCTTTTACGGCAGCAGCGACCACATATTATTTACAACACAGGTCGGAGAGATAGCTGAAAAAGATGTTGTAACAGTGCTCGAAGACGCTACCATTCAGGAAGCAGCCAGGCTGATGTCAACAAGACGGATAAGTTCTGTTGTGGTTATTCAGGATGACGGCGTGCCTGTCGGCATACTTACAGACAGAGACCTGAGGGACAAGGTCGTATCAATAGGCAGAAACCTTAAAGAACCAGTACGCGACATCATGAGTCCTCCGCTTATAAGGGTGGATGCAAGGGATTACTGCTTTGAAGCTGTGCTCAAGATGCTGAAGTACAACATCCATCATGTGCTTGTTATAAGGGACGGCAGGCTGAGCGGCGTTATAACAAACCATGATCTCATGCTGCTGCAGGGCAAGTCTCCGCTCTCCTTTGCAAAGGACATTGAGAACCAGCACACTGTGGAAGGCCTTATCCCTGTGTCCAGAAAGATAAACAACATAATCGGATTTCTTCTGAAAGAAGGCGCAAAAGCGAGCAACATCACAAAGATAATAACAGAGCTTAATGACAGGCTTGTAAGAAAGATTATAGAGATAGGCGAAAAGCAGTTCGGTCAGTCCCCGTTGTCTTATTGCTGGATTTCTTTTGGCAGCGAGGGAAGAAAGGAGAAGACATTTCGCACTGACCAGGACAACGCGATCATCTACGCAAACCCGCAGACAGAGCAGCAGGCAGCAGCAGCTGCGCAATACTTTGAAAAGCTGACGGGCTTTGTCATAGACAGCCTGATCAAGTGCGGGTTCCCGCCCTGCCCTGCAGGATATATGGCATCCAATCCGGAATGGACCCAGCCTCTGAACACATGGAAAAAATATTTTTCCGACTGGGTGGCTGCGCCAACGGCCGAGGCAGTGCTCAAGTCGCTCATATTTTTTGATTTCAGGCCGATTTACGGTGACTTCGGTCTTGCTGATGAGCTGAAAGATGCATTGAGGATGCAGCTCTCCAGACAAAAACTACTGCTTGGACACCTGGCGAACATGATAGTCAAAAATACATCGCCAGTGGGCTTTTTGAAATCATTTGTTGTTGAAAAGAGCGGTGAGCACAAGAATCAGCTGAACCTGAAAATAAAAGGCGTCACCCTTATTGTGGACATTGTTCGGCTTTTTGCACTGGAGCGCGGCATAAAAGAGACCTCAACCCTTGAGCGCATTGAAGCGCTCAGGGACAAGCACACAATCATGAAGGAATATGCGGATGAGCTTGAGCACGCATTTGAGTTTATCATGCTGCTCCGCATGCACAACCAGCTTGCGCAGCTCGAAAGCGGAGAAGAAATAAACAACTTCATGAATCCCAACAGGCTCAGCAACCTTGAGAAAAAGACGATGAAAGATGCTTTTCATCTCATATCAAAGATACAGGACCTGATAATACAGCGGTACAAGCCGTTCATCATATAGAGGGGATATGTTAGGACTATTCAAATTGAGCAGATTCGCAAAAAGAGCTGACCGAGACACAAGGCTGCTCTCGGAGGCTGACTTTACTATAGTCGACACCGAACTTACCGGGCTCGATGAAAAGCGCGATACTATTGTATCCATAGGGGCCGTAAGGATGAACGGCAGCAGGATAAATATAAAAGATACTTTTTACAGGCTTGCAAATCCGAGGGCAGAACTTAAACGGGAGAGCATACTTGTGCACGGCATAACCCCGTCGGACATACAGCAAAAGCCTGATGCAAAGACCGTGCTTGAAGAGTTCTGCAGGTACTGCGGGGACAGTGTTATTGTGGGCCACTTCATATGCATTGACATGGAGTTTATAAACAATGAGCTCAAGGCAGCAGGCATGCAGACCATGAAGAACAGGACAATAGACACATTCGCTATATATGAGTGGATAAAGAAGAGGATAACAGACCACGCATGCTTTGAATTGATGCCGAACAGCAATGCGCTTTACGAGATATCCAAGTGTTTTGATATACCGATCAGCGGGGCGCACAACTCGGAGATGGATGCATTCATAACAGCGCAGCTCTTCCAGAGATTCATGCCGCTGTTTGAGGAGTTCGGCATCAGGACTGTTGACGAGCTGCTCGCCATATCGGATCTTTCAATAAGAGGGGGTGATAAATTCTGCAAGGCAACTGAGACATCAAATTTCTAAGATAACGAAAAAAAAAGATGCACAGCAGTTTGGGAGAGGCAACGAAAAAATAAAAAGGGAGGATTCATGAGCGTACACAAAACAGCACATGATATTTTGCAGGACCCGGACTTTAAAAAGCTCTCGGGACAGAAAGATACAATATCAATTGTTCTGACAATCATGGAGCTGCTCCTCTACTTCGGCTTCATTGCGCTGATAGCATTCAACAAGCCTTATCTTGCGCAGAAGCTCTCAGAAGGCGGAGCAACAACAATAGGCATTCCCATAGCCATAGGCACGATCATTGTATCGTGGATACTGACAGGGATCTATGTAAGATGGGCCAACAAAAAATACGACACCCTCGTTAAGCGGGTTAGAAACAAGATAGGAGGGTAACCGTGCACGAGACAATAATCGGACAGGTAAATGCGATATCCATTATATTTTTTCTGCTCTTCGTTCTCGCAACCCTCGGTATAACCTATTGGGCAGCAAAGAGGACAAGGACAACAAAGGAGTTTTACGCAGCAGGCCGCAGCATAACAGGTTTTCAGAACGGTTTGGCGCTTGCAGGCGACTATATGAGTGCTGCCTCATTTCTCGGCATAGCAGGCCTTGTTTCGACAAAGGGCTATGACGGCCTTATATATTCGGTCGGATGGCTTGTAGGCTGGCCGATTCTCACATTCCTGATCGCAGAGCCGCTCAGGAATCTCGGCAAATACACATTCGCCGATGTTGTGGCATTCAGGCTCAGCCAGAGGCCTGTCAGGGCAGCTGCTGCATCAGGCTCGCTCATTACAGTTCTTTTCTATCTGATAGCGCAGATGGTCGGCGCAGGCACACTTATAAAACTGATGTTCGGGCTTCCGTATGAGAGCGCGCTTGTAATAGTCGGCGTGCTGATGATCGCGTATGTGATCTTTGGAGGCATGCTTGCAACAACATGGGTTCAGATAATCAAGGCCGTACTCTTGCTGGGCGGCGCAACAGTGCTGGTAATAATGACTCTCTATCAGTTCGGCTTCAGCTACGGTGAGCTCTTCAGCCAGGCTGCAAAAACATACGGCGATAAATTCCTTGAGCCAGGCGGACTTGTAACCAGCCCTGTTGATGCATTCTCACTCGGTCTGGCGCTTATGTTCGGCACAGCAGGCCTGCCGCACATACTGATGAGGTTCTACACTGTGCCTGATGCAAAGGAAGCAAGGAAATCTGTTTTCTACGCAACCGGATTCATCGGGTACTTCTATATTCTTACAGTCACCATCGGATTCGGCGCAGCCATACTTGTCGGCCAAAAGCTGATAACCGGTATTGATGCAGGCGGCAACATGGCAGCTCCGCTGCTTGCAGAGGTGCTTGGCGGCAGCATGTTTCTCGGCTTCCTTGCTGCTGTGGCGTTTGCAACAATCCTGGCGGTTGTCGCAGGTCTTACGCTTGCGGGCGCATCCGCGCTTTCACATGATCTCTTTGTAGGAGTTATAAGGCGCGGCGTTGCCAATGAAAAGGACGAGGTTAAGGTTGCCAAGATGGCAACACTCGGCCTTGGAGTGGCTGCCATCCTGCTGGGCATACTGTTCAAGGGCCAGAATGTGGCATTCATGGTCGGACTCGCCTTTGCGGTTGCATGCAGCGCGAACTTCCCTGCGCTTTTGCTCTCGATACTCTGGCGCAAGTTCACTACTGCCGGAGCAGCAACGAGCATATACACAGGTCTGTCTCTGGCGGTTATCCTTATATTCCTCAGCCCCACAGTATGGGTTGATATAGTGCACAAGGATGAAAAAGCTGCTGTGACAACACAGGTGAAAACACTCGAGGACGGTATAAAGGCGAAGATAGCAGAGCTCGAAAAGATAAAGTCTGCCGACGCGGCAAAAGCTGCTGCTGTTGATGCGGATATGGCTGCTGCAAAGACAAAGGCAGAGGCGGAAATAAAAGAGGCAAAATCAAAAATGCCTCAGCCCATATTCCCGCTGAAGAATCCGGCCATCATCTCTATGCTCGCTGCTTTCCTTGTCGGCATACTTGTTTCTCTCATGCGTCCTGAAAAGAGCGCTGAGCAGAAATTCGAAGATGAGAAGTTGCGCACATATGTAGGCATAGGGGCTGAGTAGCCCTCAAGGATCATAGCAGGCAGAGCTTTTGTCAGAATTCTTTTTGTACAAAAGCTCTGCCTGATTCTGATAAAATACCTGAAAAAACCAAAGAGGAGGAACGGGATGTCAAAAGAGAGTTTTGATGTTTTGCTGGCTGAAAAAAGGACCTTTCCGCCTGCACCCGAGCTCAGCAAAAATGCTCACATAAAGAGCATGGATGAGTACAACAAGCTTTACAAGAGATCTGTCGAAGACCCTGAAGGTTTCTGGGCTGAGATGGCTGAAAAGAATCTCACCTGGTACAAGAAATGGGACAAAGTCCTCGAGTATGATTTCAACAAGCCGTATATCAAATGGTTCCAGAACGGCAAGCTCAATGTTTCATACAACTGTCTGGACAGGTATGTGAACACACCTGTAAGAAACAAGGCCGCGATAATATGGGAAGCTGACGACGGCAGCTACAAGACCTACACTTACCAGCAGCTCCATATGGAAGTCAACAGGTTTGCCAATGTGCTCAAAAAGCACGGCGTTAAAAAAGGCGACAGGGTTACCCTTTATCTGCCCATGATCCCGGAGCTTGCCATTGCAATGCTCGCATGCACCAGGATCGGTGCAATACACAGCATAGTTTTTGGAGGCTTCAGCTCCCAGGCTCTTATGGACAGGGTGCAGGATTGCAAGGCAAAGCTGATAGTTACTGCTGACAAGGGAGTAAGAGGCGGCAGGTCTGTTCCTCTGAAGTCAAACGTTGACGCAGCCCTCCAGGAATGCCCGACTGTTGAAAAGTGCATAGTTGTAAAACGCACTGGCGGCACGGACATGGAGCCGGGCAGAGACATTTGGTGGCATGAAGAGATGGCTGCTTCTGACATAACCAACTATTGCGAACCAGAGCAGATGGATGCGGAAGATCCGCTCTTCATTCTTTATACATCAGGCTCAACAGGCAAACCAAAGGGCGTGCTTCACACAACCGGAGGATATCTCCTCTATTCGGCTCTTACATTTAAATATGTATTTGATTATCACGATGAAGACATCCACTTCTGCACAGCGGACATCGGATGGGTAACAGGCCACAGCTATATTGTTTACGGCCCGCTCTGCTGCGGCGCAACAAGCCTTATGTTTGAAGGTGTGCCCACATATCCTGATCCAGGAAGATTCTGGGACATATGCGCAAAGCACAAAGTAAGCATATTCTACACAGCGCCTACTGCCATCAGGGCGCTTATGAGAGAGGGCGAGCAGTGGGTCAACAAGCATGACCTTTCATCACTCCGCGTACTCGGGTCTGTTGGCGAGCCTATTAACCCTGAGGCATGGATGTGGTATCACCAGCATGTCGGCAAGGGCAAGCTGCCCATAGCTGATACATGGTGGCAGACAGAGACAGGAGGTCATCTGATCACTCCGCTGGTCGGCGCTATGACATTGAAGCCAGGCTCCGCAAACCTTCCGTTCTTTGGTGTTGAACCCAAAGTGCTCAAAGAGGACGGGTCTCCTGCAGGAGTCAATGAAGGCGGATACCTTGTTATAGAGAAGCCATGGCCCGGCATACTCAGAGGCACATACGGCGACCCTGACAACAAGAGGATCAAGGAAGTATACTTTTCGCGCTTCCCTGGCAAATACTTCACAGGCGACGGCGCAAGAGTGGATGAGAACGGAGACTACTGGCTCATGGGCCGTATAGATGACGTTATAAACATATCAGGCCACAGGCTCGGCACTGCTGAGGTTGAATCAGCTCTTGTGAGCCACGAAGCTGTTGCAGAGGCAGCTGTTGTGGGCTATCCGCACGATATAAAGGGCGAAGGCATATATGTTTATGTCACACTCAAAGAGGGACAACAGCCTTCAGATGAGCTGAAGAAGATACTCGTAGGTCATGTGCGTACAGTAATTGGCCCTATCGCAACACCCGACAAGCTCCAGTTCGCACCCGGACTGCCAAAGACCAGAAGCGGCAAGATCATGAGACGCATACTCAGAAAGATCGCCCACGGACAGGTTGATGAGCTTGGCGACACATCAACACTCGCTGATCCGGCGGTTGTTGACAACCTCGTAAAAGGCAGACTTTAAAAACTGCTGTATAGATAAAAATATCAAAAGCATCAGAAAGAGGAAAGGGGGCTTTCGCCCCCTTTCCTCTTTCCAAAGAAAATTTCTCCATAATGTATTTGTACCTTCTATTCTGGTAAAATGGTTTTCATCAATAGTAATTATATGCAGGAGATGAAAATGCTCAGAATATTGAAAGACAAAAAAGAGACAGCAAAGTTTCTTCAGCTCCTTCGCAAAAGGGCTGCCGGCACTGACGCTGCAATAGAGATAACAGTCAAAAAGATTATAGCTGACATCGCAAAAAGCGGAGACAAAGCGCTCAGAAAATATACAAGCACATTCGACAGGCACAAACTGTCCCTTAAAATATCAAAATCTGAAATAGCTGCTGCTGCAAAAAAGGCTGACAAGGATGTTGTACACGCACTCGAAATATCAGCCAAGCGCATATGGGCCTTTCACTCAAAACAGAAAGAGTCTTCCTGGGCAACGCTGAAAAATGGCGCACTGCTCGGCCAGATGATAAGGCCGCTTGAGCGCGCAGGCGTGTATGTACCCGGAGGCAAGGCATCATATCCATCATCTGTATTGATGAATGTTATCCCAGCGCAGGTTGCTGGAGTAAAAGAAATAGCAGTCTGCGTGCCCACTCCAGATGGCATAGTGAATCCTGTTGTTATGGCAGCCATAAAACTGCTCGGCATAACCGAGGTGTACAGGATCGGCGGAGCACAGGCGGTTGCAGCGCTCGCGTACGGCACAGAGACGATAAAGCGAGTGGACAAGATAACAGGCCCGGGCAACATTTATGTTGCAACAGCAAAAAAGATGGTCTTTGGACAGGTTGATATAGACATGATAGCAGGCCCGAGTGAGATACTTATCATAGCTGACAAAACAGCAGACCCCTCATTCATAGCAGCGGATATGTTGAGTCAGGCAGAACATGATGAGATGGCATCAAGCGTACTCGTCACAGACTCAGCTGAGCTTATAAAGAGCGTGCAGAAGGAACTTGATGCGCAGCTCTCAAAACTTATCCGCAAAGACACAGCAAAAAAATCTCTCAAAAATTATGGCGCAATCATAAAAACAAAAAACATCCAGGAAGCGATACATATCGCCAATGAGATAGCACCAGAGCATCTTGAGATAATGACAGCTGATCCAGAGAGCCTGCTTGATTCCATAAAAAACGCTGGCGCTGTATTTATGGGCAAATGGACACCCGAACCGCTTGGCGACTATTCAGCAGGCCCGAACCATGTGCTGCCAACAGGCGGCACAGCGCGGTTTTCATCACCGCTTGGTGTTTATGATTTTATAAAACGCACAAGCGTACTCAGCTTTACGCAAAAGGCATTCAAATCGATCGCCAACACAGTAGAGCTTCTTGCTGACAGTGAAGGCCTGCAGGCTCATGCTGAAACAGTGAGGAAGAGAAAAGTAAAAAAATAGATGATGCCTGTTTGATTCTATCAAAACAGAGGCGCGGTGATCTTCACAGCGCCTCTGTTTATTAATTAATGTTTCTAATATTTCAAGCCGTTTTATTTGCCGAACAATCCTTTTAGCGGATTTGTTGATTTGGTCTCTCCTGACTGCTGAGGCTGGTCAGTGCCTCCGCCAAAGAGCTTCTGCTTTAGCCCTTTGAGCGCGCCTTTGCCGAGCGCTGCTGTATCCGGCTTTACATCAGGCTTGTCTGTTGTGCCTTTTATTATCAGCGGAACTGATGTCCATCCATCAGCATCTTTCAGGTAGTCCAGACCGAACTTGCCTTTGCCGATTTTTGATGCAAGCTCTGGCGCGAGCTTCAGGTCTGTTTTCATGTCGAGCGCTTTATCGAATGTGACTGTGCCGGTTGGAGCCGCCTTCATCAGAGGGCCGCGTATAAGGCCGTTGATAGTTGTCTTTTCATCCTTGATAACAGCATTGATCTTTGTCTCATCAAAGTTCGGATTCCGCAGTTCCTGCAGGCCTGTTACTGCTGCTATTGTTTCGGCTATTGATGATTTTTTTATCTGGCCTTTTGTCAGATTTATATTTGTTTTGCCGGTAAGGGTTTTTTTGATCAGGCCTGACATGTCTTTGCTGTCAGGGTCGAGTGTGAATTTAAAGTCTCCGTTTATGTCTCCTGCTGCCTGCACAGCTTCACCGCCTGCAAACTTCATCTTCACCGGTTCGATCACAAATGCCTTGTTTGCGTATCCATATTTGAGATAAAAATCTTTGAAGTTGTATGCTTTGTATTTCGCAGCGCCAATCTTCAGTTCTCCTTTTGCTGTTATCTGCAGAGGCTTTGCGTCAGGTTTTTTTTCAGATGCAGCAGGCTCTTTTTTTGATTCTGCTTTTTTCTTTGGCGCAGGCGCTGCTTTTTCCGATTTTGCGGGAGCAAGGGCCATAAGCTTTTCCAGATCAAGCTCCTTTGAGTAGAGATTCAGAACAACAGCTGGAGCCTTCTGGAAATTGGTTACAGAGCCTGTTGCGTTTACGCGCTGATTATCAACTGAAGTGTTCAGGTTAAATGCTATGTCTGTCTTTCTGATATCTATCTTGCCTGATGTCAGGGTTTTTATGCCTTTGTTGTCGAGTTTCAGACTCTTTATATCAACCACGCCCTTTGCGAGTTCAGGTTTGCCGTCTGCACCTGGAGCAAGGCTTGCGGTTATGTCAGCGTTAGCTTTTACATCAGGCAGCGCCTTTGTCCTGTCCACAAATTCTGCAAGCGCGTTTTTAATGGTCACTGTGTCGGCTATGACGGCAAAAGGCAATCCTTCTCCCTTTTTCTCTTCTTTTTTCGCTGGCTCTGATTTTGCATCTTTTTTTGCCTGCTTTGTTTTTTCAATGATGTCGCTGAAGTTGTATGAGCCGTCAGCATTTTTTACTATCCTTATGCTGGGTGAATTGAGTTCCACCTTTTTGATCAGGATCTGTTTTTTCAGCAGCGCTGCAAGGCTGTAGTCGAGTACAAATTCTTTTGCAGCCAAAAAATCAGTTTTGCCGTCCTGCTCTTTGATGCCCATCTCTTTTATAACGATGCCTTTGAA
>JAJFVG010000074.1 GCA_021371915.1 Nitrospiraceae bacterium | reverse complement strand
AAGTCAGCGCCCAACAAGAGTGTGCCCGCAGGTTTCGCAGACCAGGTGAGCGCAAAAATTGATGCGATCAAGAACAGAAAGGGCGATGAGAAGATAGTTGATGTCAGAACAGACCTGCAAAAAGCGATGATGGACAAATGCTCTGTTTTCAGAAATGAGAAGGATCTGACAGAACTTGTCGCTGCTCTCGGTTCTCTCAAGGAGAGGGCAAAGCATGTGACCATAAAGGACACAGGCGAGCAGTTCAACACAAATCTGCTTGATGCGGTAGAGCTTGAGCACCTTGTAAATCTTGGCGATGTCATCGCCCGCTCAGCCCTTCAGCGCACAGAGAGCAGGGGCGGACACTCCAGAGAGGACTATCCCAAGAGGGATGATGTGCAGTGGCTGAAACATACATTTGCGTTCAAAAAGGACGGAGATGTTGAATTCAGATACAAACCGGTAGTGATCAAAAAATTCCAGCCGGTTGAAAGGAAATACTAACATGCCCGAAATGAGAGAATATACATTCAAGATAAAAAGATTTGATCCTGAAAAGGACAAGGCATCAAGATGGGAATCCTTTACCATAATGATGGACCCGACCGAGCGTGTGCTCGACGGACTCAACAGGATAAAGGATACGCTGGACGGCACGCTCACCTTCCGCAAATCATGCGCTCACGGCGTGTGCGGCTCATGCGCCATGAAGATCAACGGCAAGAACATGCTTGCATGCTCCGTGCTCGTACAGGATCTGCCCCAGCATATTGAGGTGGAGCCGCTTGCAGCCCTGCCTGTTATAAAAGACCTTGCAGTACAGATGGAGGTTTTCTTCGCGAAAAATGACAAGGTTATGCCTTACCTCATAAACAACGACCCTGCTCCTGAGCGTGAAAGGCTCCAGAGCCCTGAGGACCAGCACAAGATAGTGCAGGCCATCACCTGCATAATGTGCGGATCATGCTCCACATCCTGCCCGAGTTTCTGGACAGACAAGGAGTATCTCGGTCCTTCAGCGCTCCTGAAGGCAGCAAGGTTCATACTGGACACAAGGGACCAGGCCACTGACGAGAGGCTGGAAAAGGTTGCTCAGATGGATGGCCTGTGGCGATGCCACTCAATATACAACTGTGTTGAGGCATGTCCCAAAGAGATCGATGTAACCGGCCATATATCCAGACTCAAACGGCTTGCCGTTAAAAAGAGGTTTACAGGAAAGACGAGATAGTAAATGCTAATGAAAAGTGGGGGCGTCAAAATATGACTCCCCCACTTTTTTATGATGTTACAATATCAGTTAAAGAATTGGCGGCTTGCACCGATATATTAACCCTATGCTGAAAAATATACATAAATACAAAGCAGAACTCAGCCATACCAGGAGATTTTTCTACTACTCTCTCTGCCTGCTTAGCGCCATACTGATCTTCTCAGCCGCATGGAACGTGATCCAGATAAAAGAAGAGACCATTGAAAAGGCTAAATTCGAAGCCCGCACTCTTTATGACCACAATGTTGCCTACAAAAAATGGAATGCCACCCTGGGCGGAGTTTATGCTGTTACAGGGCCTACGAGCATGCCGAACCAGTATATCAAACCTGAAGACCGCGAGATAGTGCAGGGAGAAAAGAAGCTCTCTCTTATAAACCACTATCAGATGACAAAAAACGCCTACCAGATCATGAGCGAAAACAAAGGCGCAAATATTCTGAACAGGGTGGTGAGCCTTAATCCCATCAACCCGGAGAACAAGCCTGACAACTGGGAAAAGTACGCGCTCCAGTATTTTGAAAAGGGGCTTGAAGAGTTCAGCGAGGTTGCCATGATAGGAGGATCTCCGTATCTGAGGGTGTTGAAACCCTACAGGATGGAGAAGGAGTGCCTGAAGTGCCATGAATACCAGGGATACAAAATCGGTGACATAAGGGGCGGCATAAGCATAGGAATACCGATGAAGCAGTATTACGCAAGCGAGGCAAGGGCGATATACACGATTATCGGCACTCATGTTGCCATGTGGTTTATTGGTTTTGGCGGTATAACATTCTTTTCCCTGAGGCTGATGAAGAATGAGAAGAAGAGGCGCTATACGGAGTGGAAGTTCAAGACACTTTCGGATTCAGCGGTGAATTGGGAGTACTGGATAAATGTTGACGGAAACATCGTTTATATGTCGCCATCGGCATTAAGCATTACAGGATACTCTGTTGATGAGTTCATCAAGAACAAGGAGCTTGTCCGCGCTGTTGTGCATCCAGAGGATCAGGAGCTGTTTGACGCTCATACTGCTGATTTTGCATTGATGGACAACGGTGAGATGGAGTTCAGGATCATCACCAAGGACGGCCAGGTAAAGTGGATATCACATATCTGCGGCCCCATATATATTGATGATCAATTCCTCGGCAGGCGTATCACTAACAGGGATGTTACAGACAGGAAGAAGCTCAAGGCCCAGCTTGTGCAGTCCCAGAAGATGGAATCCTTGGGGCTTATGGCCGGCAATGTTGCGCACGACTTCAACAATATCCTTACCACAATAATGGGGTTCAGCGCGCTTCTGAAAGAGAATCTGTTGCCTCACGACTCTGCTGCTGCCAGATACATACAGAACATACTAATAGCATCGGACAGGGCACAGGCCCTTACAAACAGCCTGCTCACATTCAGCAGAAAACAGATAGTCAGGCCGCAGGAGATGAACATAAAAAATGTGATCAGCGAGATAGAGCCGATACTCCGCAGACTCGTAGGGGATGAGTATGAGCTCCAGATGAGTTTTGATCAGGATGACTATTCCGTCTGCATGGACAAAAACCAGATGGAGCAGGTGATAATGAACATTGTCACAAACGCAAGGGATGCAATGCCTGAGGGCGGTTTGATAAGCATAGAGACATCAGCTGTCGTGATTGACAAAGAGTCATCCGAAAAGAGCCATATAACCCCTGGCGCATATATGCTTCTGGTGATAGCAGACACAGGGACTGGAATAGCCAAGGCAGACATACCTCACATATTCGATCCGTTCTTCACAACCAAGGAAAAGGGCAAGGGCACAGGCCTGGGCCTCTCAATAGTTTACGGAATAATCAAACAGCACAACGGTTTTGTGAACGTGTACAGCGAACCCGGATCAGGCACTACCTTCAAGATATATCTCCCCGTGTCAGACAGCACTGACCAGGAGAGTTTGTGCGCTATGGATGAAGAACTTTTTGACGGCGACCTTACAGGTAGCGGTACCATACTGATTGCTGAAGACGAGATCGGGGTGAGGGAGCTGCTTACGGAAGTACTCGAAAAAGCGGGTTACAATGTGATAACAGCTGTGGACGGTGACGATGCCATCCACAAATACGAAAAACATGTTGAATCGATCAGCCTTTGCATACTTGATGTCATGATGCCGAAAAAGAACGGCAAGCAGACATACAAGGCGCTCAAGACGATCAACCCCGGCGTCAAAGTAATATTTATAAGCGGTTATACTCAGAACATACTCAGCTCAAAGGGCATATATGAGGAAGGACTTATCTTTATGCCCAAACCTCTTAACATACACAAGCTGCTGAGTCATGTAAAAACAATATTCACTGAAGCATAAATCAGACCTGCCATATTTATCTGTAAAAAAAACCGCCTTAATTATATAATTTGATGATGCGTGCGTATAAGCCTGCAAAGACATACCGTTATCTCATCGCCATACTGGCGATGTCATCGCTGCTCACGGCTGTGAGCGCGTATTTCACCTATCAAAACTCAGTTGTATCCACCCGTGAGGGATTAAGACTCCAGGCCATGGCTGTTGCATCAGGCCTTGAGGCCGCGATAATCAAGGACCGCGGGGACACGGCTGAGTTGTTTGAAGAGGTGGCAACACGCGGGGCGTGGGAGGCAATAGCTTTTGTTGCGCTCTACTCAGCTGACGGCAGAGTGATAGCCCATTCGAATAAAAATCTGGCAGGCACAAAAGTTAATGACAGATCGCTGGAATCAAGGCTTAAACAGGGAACGCCATCTTTTGAACTGGTTCAGCTCGGCACTGATGAAAAGGTCTTTGTGCTCGACCTGCCGCTTCTGCAAAACAGGGAACTGCTGCGGGTGGCGCTGCATACCTATCCGGCGGACATGACGATAGAGCAGGCGCAAACCCAGGTGATAACAATAGCCGGACTCCTTTTTCTGCTGTGGGTGACAGGATACTTTTTTGCCAGGTACGCAAAAAAAACCGAGGCGCTCTCCATGCAGATGCATGAAAAGGCCAGGCTTGCCATGCTCGGAGAGATGGCCTCTGTGCTCGCGCATGAGATAAGAAATCCGCTCGGCAGTATCAAGGGCTTTGCACAGTATCTCCTTGAGACCTCTGAAAAGGATGGGCCTGCTGACAAGCGGACTCTGGATGAAAACCTCGGCATAATAGTTGCCGAATCAGAGAGGCTGGAGGCCCTTACAGAAGACCTGCTGCTCTACGCAAGACCTGCTGTGGTTGAGCAGCGTACATTCAGCCTGTATGATCTTGCGCTTGAAGTCTCCAAGTCAGCATCAGGGAAGAATCCTGCTGGCGATGCCGGGCTTATATCGGTAGCAATACCTGAAGACATACAGATATCAACAGACAGGTACAAACTCAGCAGGCTGCTCTTCAATCTCGTGCGCAATGCAGTTGAAGCTGTCGGAGACAATGGCCATATATGGATAACAGGATCGACCTCAGATGGTTCCATATCCATAATAGTGAAGGATGACGGCCCTGGCATGGATGAAGAAACAAGGAGCAGGGCTTTTGATCCGTTCTTCACAACAAAGGCGAGAGGCACAGGGCTTGGTCTTGCTGTTGTAAAAAAACTTGCAGCAGAACTCGGCGGGGATATATCTCTAACTACAGAAAAAGGCATGGGCTCCAGATTTGTGGTGACCCTGCCGGTAAATAAAGGTGAATGATGAACAAACAGGACTTCAGAATACTCGTTGTTGATGATGACAGATCTTTTCTGGCGCTAATAACAAAGATACTTGCTGATGAAGGCTACACAGTGAAAGGTGTTGGAGACCCGAACGAGGCGCTTCTGGCTGCGCGGCAGTTTATCCCGCATCTTGTTGTAACAGACCTCAAGATGCCGGGTATGGACGGAGTGGCGCTGATGCATAAGATAAGAGAGGATGTGCCATTCTGCTCTTTTGTGCTTATAACCGCCTACGCAACTGTGGATACGGCAGTGGCAGCAATGAAGAGCGGGGCTTCGGATTATATAACAAAACCGCTCAAGAGCCCTGACGAGCTCAGGACCCTTGCGCAGAAGTTCTATGACATAGAGAAGATGACCTCTGAAAAAGAGGTGCTTGCGGAAGATATGCCGCCCATGGAAGTGCTCTTTGCCGGCATGGATGGCATTATGCAGACAGCAAGAGAGGTTGCTCCGCTGGACACAACAGTAATGCTCTACGGTGAGACAGGCTCAGGCAAGAGTCTTATAGCCAATGCAATGCATGTATTGAGCGGAAGGCCTGGGCTATTTGTTGACATCAACTGCGCTGTTATCCCGGAAAACCTGCTGGAGTCAGAACTGTTCGGTTATGAGAAAGGGGCCTTCACCGGAGCAGGTTCGACAAAAAAGGGAAAGTTCGAACTCGCTGGCGACGGCACCATATTTCTCGATGAGGTCTCAGAGATGTCTCCTTCTCTTCAGGCAAAGTTTCTCAAGGTGCTCCAGGACAAAAAGTTCGAGAGGCTTGGGTCTCTCAATACGATAAAGACAGATGCCAGGATAATAGCTGCCACAAACAGGGATCTCAAGGCGCTTGTTGAAGAGAAGAAGTTCAGGGAAGACCTCTACTACAGACTGAATGTGTTTCCGATCAGCATTCCCCCGCTCAGGCAGCGCAGGGATGCCATAGAGACCATAGCAATGTATCTGCTCAAAAGGATATCCGCAAGGCTCGGTAAAAACGTAGTCAGCATATCAGCTGATTTGACTGAGAGGATGAAGGCGCACAGCTGGCCCGGCAATGTGCGCGAGCTACAGAATGTGATAGAGCGCGGCATAATAGTGTCCAGGTCGGATGTGCTTGCGCAGCATGATGCCATAGCTGACTTTACCTCAGCATCCGGCGCTGCCTCTTCGGATATAGTGGATATAAAGACAGCTGAAAGGACAGCGATAGAGAATGCGCTTTCGCGCACATCAGGCAGCCGCAAGGAAGCAGCAGCAATGCTTGGTATATCGCTCAGGGCATTGCAGTATAAGATAAAGGAATACGGGATCAGGTAATGCACGCAGTTTTTGCGTGCGTGCGCGCGCAAAAACTGCGTTAGCCATTGCAGGGCATATTGAAAAACAGCCTTTTTTTGTCTGGCATGGCGTTTGCGATAGCATGGTCGAGGTCAGATGACATCAAAGACAAAAAAATGGAGGAGCAGATCATGAAAAAGGTATTGGCAGTAGTGGCAGTAGCAATCTTCACACTCGGACTCGCTGCAGCAGCATATGCGTTTGGCCCTGGCGGAGGCCAGTGCGGAGGATGTTTCGGGCAGAACGCGCAGACTGCGAACCTTACACCTGAGCAGACCCAGAAGTTTGCGCAGTTCCAGAAGGATATTCTTCCGCTGAAGCAGAAGATGCTCCAGCTCAGAACAGACCTTATAGGTCTCAGGACGCAGCAGAATCCTGATTGGAAGGCAATAGCTGACAAGCAGAAAGAGATGGTAGACATCAGGGTAGAGATCCAGAAGAAGAGGACAGAGGCAGGACTTCCTGCATTTGGCCCTGGCTTTGGCTGCAGGACAGGAATGAAAGGCGGTATGAAAGGCGGCATGGGAAGGATTCAGTAACAGTAGAAACTTTTTAGACCGGGCGGCTCTGCCGCCCGGAATCATAACCTGACATGAAAAAGAGATTGCGCATATTTGAATTGATCATTGCAGCCATGTTTTTGCTGATGGCTGCTTCTGCTGTTTATGCTGAGGCAGAGCCTGAAGAGGGCTATGACCAGAACATAGAGGTCTCCTTCACAGGAACTGTATCAGCCATAACAGAGACTGCTCCGGTTATGCACGGTGGCGGGTTCATGAAGAGGCGCGGCCCGAGGCAGCATGTTCTGCTTACGATAAAGAGCCAGAACAGAACATATCAGGTTATAACAGGGCCTGTATGGTTCATGAGGAACAGCGGCATCGCGATATCCGTCGGCGATGAGATCAGGGTTACAGGAGCGAAAATTTTCGGCAGGGACGGCAATCTGTATGTAATCAGCAAACAAATAACCATAACATCAACAGGCGCAACCCTTGTGCTGAGGGACAGCGCCGGGTTTCCGGTATGGAGGCCCAATCCAAGGCATTCACAATAAGATTATTACATGATATAATTACCCTGATATTTATTTATAATTCAGCCTTGCCGGAGGGCACTGTTTGGCAACGCAGATAGCGGTCAGTTTCGAGGAAAAGGGTGTCAGGATAGTATATGCATCAACAGGGTCAAGAAATTTAAAACTCCAGAAGGCTCTTCTAATCAGCGATGAGGAGTTCGATGATTTTCTGCATAAAGAGAGCGCCGGCAGGTTTACTGTTTCAGCAGACTTCAAGGCCATCTTCCACGATATAATCCAGCTGCCTCCTGTCCCTGATAAATTCATAAAAAAACTTGTCTCCAACGAGATAAAAAAACGTTCTCCTGAACTGGGTGAATTCCTCTTCAGCCATGAAGTGATAGGCGACAGGTTTGTTGAGGGCAGAAAGGTGAGGGAGGTTTTTGCTCTTGCCGTATCACAGAATGAAGTAAACAGCATTATATCGCGCTTTTCATCCAGAGGCAGGACAGTTGATGCCGTATACCCCAACATATCCTGCATATCAGCATTTGCCTCTGAGGCAATGGGCAGAGCGGAAGATACTGCCCTGTTTGTTTCCGAGTCCGGTTTTGCAAAGACCCTTTTTGTGATGGACAGAGGAAAGCTCGTCTTTGTGAGAAAGGCCTCTTCAACAGGCAGCGGCATGCGTGATTTTGATGTGCAGAATGTGAACATGACAATCAGCTACTGCAGGCAGACTCTCAAACTGAATCCTTCAGTGGTGATGATGGCAGGCTCCTCATGCCATGAATATGAGGCCTCCGGAGAGACTATTGTGCCTTCAGCGTGCATGATGCTTCCAGCCAATGTGCGCGGCAGACAGGATGTGGTGCTCGATAATATCTTTCCTGTGTCCGCTCTCCTCTTAAGTAAAAAACTCAAATCGTCAAACATGCTCCCTGTCCGTTACAGGGCAGAGCAGATGCTCAATACATTCTTCAAGGCAGGCGCTGCCTGCTTTGTTGTGCTCAGCGCAGCAGGGCTGATCAGCCTGCGCAATAGCTCTGACAAGATACAGGCTCATGAACAGAGAATAAAAACTCTCTCCATGCAGGTGGCTGCTGCTGCACCGGCTGCTGCTGAGATAAAAAAGCTTCAGGCCAGGCTGCAACCGCTCATGCCTGCTGTAAATGCGTTTAACTCATCAAACTCTGCGCCTGATGCCAAAAAGGCGCTCGCATCTGCCAGCGGCCTGTCCGCAAAAGGTGTTTCTGTTGAGTCCATCAGATTTGGTTTCGAGGCAGGCTCTGTGCGGGTAACAGCAAAAGGCAGCATCAAATCAGACAGCTATCTCAGGACACAGGCTCTGTTTGCAGAGGTGCTGGATTCTCTCGGCCGGAGCGGGCTGCAGACAGTCTCAAAGAAACTCGATCTTAAAGACAATACATTCAATCTTGAAGCTGCCCAGAAGGTGGCCAAATGAATATCATTAGGAAGTACATGCTGCCGTCAGTTTTCTGCATTACCGGCATAATCTTTGCGGTTGTGCTGGCTGCTGCGCTTGTGCAGGATAAAAAGGAAAAGGCTTTGCAGAAGAGGGCGGGTGAACTTCAAAGGAGCGCGATCGCTGCAATGAGGCTCAAGCCCGCGGCAGCTGATCTGCAGCAGCTTATTGCAAAGGCTGACTCTGTTGTGCCGGCAGGATACGGAGCAATGAATCCTGAGACAGAGATATTCAGGGCACTCGACAATATCAAAAAGATATTCAGGTATTCGGAGCTCAGGGTGTCTGATATCGATAATGCAAACAATATGGTCTCAATGCCGTTGACAATAAAATCCTATGTGAATGACTACACCTTCTTTGCGGACAATGTATCGAAGTTACAGGCACTCTCATTCCCGTTTTTTTCTCTCTCAAATGTCAGTCTTTCAAGGTCCAAAGATGACGGTTCCGTGGTGGCTGAAATAAACGGACGCCTATGGTTCCCTGCAAAACAGCAGGCCCAGGAAGGAAGGCGCAAATGAAGATCGACAGGATGGTAATCATTCTCGGAGCAGCGCCTTTTGCAGCCATACTTGTGGCCCTGATTGTTGCATCCAGGGTGAATTTCGATTACAAGCCCGCAGCCATAGAGGCTGAGATAACCTCTGTTTCTGTCGGAGACATAAAGATTAAAGAGAGAGAACCTTTTTACGCAAAAAATATCACAAGCCCCATCCAGATCAGCAAGACCGCAAAAAAGGGTTTCCCTGATACCGCGCTGGCAACAGTCGCGCCTCAGCCTAAGTCTGATGAACCTGAACTAAAAATATCCATGATACTTATAAATAATTTCAAGAAAATGGCGATTATTAATGGTATAGTATTAAGCGAAGGAGACATGATCGGCAAGGACAAAGTCCTGAAGATTGAAAAAGAGAGGGTATCCATTCGCAGCTTCAAGGGGGAAAAGTGGATAAAGTTAAGCCAGTAGCATCTGCAGCGGGCCTTGTTCTGTTCTGCCTGATGCTCTCTTCATGCGCTTCGTGGGATCTGAAGCGCGAGGTGCAGATCCCCAAGGAGACGAGGGAGGTTAAAGCTGAAAAGCCTGCTCCGCCAGTGCTCAAGGCCCCTGAATTTGTGCCTGCTGCAGAAGATGTCTCCCCCATAAAGACCAGGATAGTTGATATAGTCGCAAGGCAGACGCCGTTGAGGGACGTGCTGCATGTTATAGCAGAGGCCACGAGCCTCAATGTTGTTGCAGAGCGCGATGTCAACATGGAGATGCCTGTAACACTCACCCTCAGGAACGTGACCGCTGAAAACGCGCTTAATACCATCTTCGCATCTGTTGACTATTTTTACAGTATAAAAGACAACATGCTGATCATTAAGGCTGTTGATTCCCGCATGTTCGAACTCGGGCATCCCTCTGTAATCCAGAACTACAGCGTTGATCTCGGCGGAGACATACTTGGCGGAGCCACAACCAATCTTGCAAGTTCATCAAGCGGCTCGACCGGCTCATCCTCCTCTGCATCATCAAGCAATGTGAAGGGAAGCATTACCCAAAATCTAAAAAGCGATACAGCAGCATTCGGTTTTTGGGATGCGCTCGACAGGACACTTGCCGGAATATTAAGGGTGCAATCAGCACAGCAGCCGGTTGCTGCTGCAGCATCGCAGCCAGGGCTGCCTCAGCAGCAGCCTCAGATTCAGCAGATGCTTCAGCCTGCTGCATCCGCAAATCAGTCTTTTGTCATCAACAGGCTTACAGGCACCATATTTGTGACAGCCACAAAGCGCAATCTCGAAAAGGTTGAGCAGTATCTCAACACCATCAAAAAGGTCATCGGCAGGCAGGTGCTTATAGAAGCCAAGATAATAGAGGTGCAGCTCAATGACGGGCTCAAATTCGGCATTGACTGGAATTTCATGAAGAACCTGAACTGGAGCGGTGTCGGCACCTTAAACTCTTCGACCACCACCTTTTCATCGGTACTAGACTCCACATCTCCATCATTCAACTTCTCTCTGACAGGCTCGAACTTCGATGCCCTTCTGAAAGCGTTACAGACGCAGGGAGAGGTGAGGACGCTCTCCAATCCGAGGGTAAACATAATGAACGGCCAGACAGCGCTGCTGAACGTTGGCAGGAATGTGAGCTTTGTGTCCAAGGTTGAGACAACCACTACGGCCGGTGTATCCACTCCCACAACGACATACACGGTTGAGACAAACAGCGTGCTTTCAGGAATAATAATCGGCCTTGTGCCTTACATAAACGAAAACGGTGAGATATCGCTCACAATAACACCGATAGTTTCCGATCTTGTGAGCCTGCTGGACAAGACCATAGGCTCCTCCGGACAGAACCAGATACAGATAAGCCTGCCGACTGTTGATCTGAGGCAGATGAGCACCACCGTAAGGATAAAGGACAACCAGCTTGTTGTCATAGGCGGGCTGATAAGCAAGAAGGAGAGCCTTGAAGACAGCAAGGTGCCTGTGCTGGGCGACCTGCCGGTTCTAGGAGGCCTCTTCACAAGACGGGACAAACTCGAAAAGAGATCCGAATTGGTCATAGTGCTCCAGCCTGTTATTGTTTCGAGATGACGGGGCCCTTGCAGCATAATACAATTATCATTTCAGGTGCTGATATATGTCGACCATACGAATAGGTGACCTGCTTTTATCCAAAGGACTTATCAATGAGGTGCAGCTCAAGATAGCGCTTGTGCAGCAGAAAGTGACCGGCGATCTGCTTGGCGACACTCTCAGCAGGCTCGGGTTTGTGACATCAAAAGAGCTGGGTCAGATACTGGCAGAGCAGTCAGGACTCGAATTCATAGACCTCGGCAGGTACTCGGTATCAGACGATGCGCTCAGGCTAATCCCCAAAGACATTGCAGAGAAAATGGAGTTCATGCCGCTCGACCTGCAGGACGGTTTGCTCTCAATAGGCGTAACCAACCCGAGCAATATAATGGCGATAGACACTGTCAACCGCCTCACAAAGAATCAGCCAAGGGTCTTTATGGTGGATGTGGACAGCTTCAGGGACACTGTGGAGAGCGCCTACTTCTTTCTCGAAAATCCCATACAGGAACGCGTTGACGCGATAATAAAAGAGATAAAAGCAACGGAGAGCACGACCGGAACATCAGTGGCATCACTTGCTGACCTTATCGTAATGGACGGCATAAGACGCAAGGCAACTGACATACATGTGAATCCCACCTCCAACAGCATTCATGTATTTTACAGGATAGACGGCGTGCTTCAGCACGGCCACTGCCTGCCCAAGATATCACACGCGGGCATGGTATCCAGGATAAAGATAATGTCCCAGCTCGATATAGCTGAGCAGAGACTGCCGCAGGACGGATCGTTCACCTATAATTTTCTCAAAAAGGGTTTTGACATAAGGGTCTCTTCAGTGCCGACCATTTATGGTGAAAATCTTGTCATGAGAATACTGGCAGGAAGCGGCCCGCTGCTCAGGATAGAGAATCTGGGATTTGATCCCGGCGAGGCAGCAGGCATACGCGGGCTCTTCAAAAAGCCGCATGGCATCATACTTATAACAGGCCCCACCGGCAGCGGCAAGACCACAACTCTATATGCAGCGCTGCGCGAGATCAATCTTATCGAGAGAAACGTGCTCACTGTTGAAGACCCGGTTGAGTACAAGTTGAGCCTGATTAAACAGACCCAGGTTAATGACAAGGTTGGTTATGACTTTGCGCTTGCAGGCAGAAACTTCATGCGCCAGGACCCTGATGTAATGCTGCTTGGTGAGATAAGGGACGAGAACACAGCCAAGATAGCCATAAGGGCTTCCATAACAGGCCATCTTGTGCTCTCAACACTGCACAC
>JAJFVG010000057.1 GCA_021371915.1 Nitrospiraceae bacterium | reverse complement strand
CCACTTAAACCGGGAATGCCAAAGGAAGACCTGAGGCTAAGACTCAAGGTGGATCAAAAAGTATTCAGCGCGCTTATGCCGGCCATGCTGGAATTTGTTTCTGACAAGGATACCCTCAGGCTAAAGTCGTTCAGCGCTGCTGTTGGCACTGCTGATGAAGGACTCAGGAAAAAGGTGCTGGACATGCTCGGCAAAGAGGGGTTTCAGCCTTCATCGAAACAGGAGTTGGCGCTGAAATTTTCTGTGCCGGAAAAAAATGTAACAGATCTTGTAAAGCTGCTGTCAAAGGAAGGCTCTCTTGTGAGGATAAATGATTCAATTTATATTGCACAGGAAAGTTATGATGCCATGATAGCAAGATTGAGGCAGCACTTCTCCAAAAAGCCTGAAATGACAGTGGCTGAATTCAGGGACATGCTCGCAACGAGCAGAAAGTTCGCCATGCCGTTTCTGGAGTACCTCGATTCCAATAAAATAACCCTTCGTGTTGGGGATATAAGAAAATTCATGCTAAAATAGGCCTATGAATAACAGATTATTGAAACCATTGTTATTTATTGGAGCCGGCATACTCATAGGCTGGATCGTCTTCAGCTTTATGGGGGGCAGGATGATAAGCCCCAATCAGGTCTTTACCCCAAAAGTCCCCGGCTATATAACAGACACGTCCAGGGCTTTTTCCGAGACAGTAAAATCAGTATCTCCTGCTGTTGTAAATATATCGAGCACAAAGACCGTAAGAAGGCAGATGAATTCATTTGATGATTTCTTCGATTTCCTTAATCCGTTTCCTGACGGCAGGTCAAAGAGAAAGGAACAGAGCCTCGGTTCAGGCGTGATTGTTTCCAAAGACGGCTATATTGTCACCAATAATCATGTTGTTGAAAAATCCGATGAGATAAAGGTTACGCTTTTTGACAAAAGGAGCTTCCGCGCCAAAGTGATCGGCGCTGATCCAAAGACAGACATCGCCATAGTAAAGATAAACGCAAAAGACCTGCCCACAATTCCGCTCGGCGATTCGGATAAGCTCCAGGTGGGTGAGTTTGTGCTCGCTATCGGCAACCCCTTCGGACTGAACCACACTGTCACAATGGGCATAATAAGCGCTGTGGGTAGGGCTGATGTGGGCATAGCGGATTATGAAGACTTTATACAGACAGATGCTGCCATCAATCCCGGCAACTCAGGCGGTCCGCTCGTGAATGTAAAGGGTGAACTGATCGGCATTAACACAGCCATATTCTCCAAAACAGGCGGATATCAGGGTATAGGTTTTTCCGTGCCGAGCAATATGGTGAGGCTTGTAATGAACCAGCTGCTTAAAGAGGGCAAAGTTACCCGCGGCTGGATCGGCGTTGCCATACAGGAGCTGACACCTGAGCTTGGCGAAAAGTTTGGTCTCAAGAACGGCGGCGGAGCGCTTGTGAGTGATGTTGTCAAAGGCGGCCCGGCTCATAAGGCAGGGCTTTTGCGCGGAGACATAATTGTAGAGCTGAACGCTAAAAAGGTAAAGGATGTTGCAACTCTCAGAAATGCTGTATCGCAGACGAAGATAGGCTCTACTGTCAGCATGAAGATATTAAGGGCAGGCAGGGAGATGTCGCTTAATGTGGTTATTGTAGAACTGCCTCTGGATTCAGAGGAGGCAGGACCCAGCTCACCTCCAAATCTCAACTCGATAGGAAATATGTTTGCAGGAATAGCTGTAATGGATATTAACCCTGCTGTCAGGAAGCAGCTCGGCATCGACAAGGACGAAAAAGGAGTTGTGGTGCTCCGCATAGACCCTGCGCTGTCAGAAGATACCGGCCTTAGAAAGGGCGATGTCATACAGGAGATTGACAAGCAGAAGATAGAGAATATAAATGATTTTAACCGTATAACCGCCAAGGTTAAACCGAACGATTCAGTGCTTCTATTTGTAAACAGGGGCGGCAGGAAATTCTATCTCGCCCTTGAGCCTCGCTAATAAATAAGCCGGGGGTGTCAATTGGCCAGTTTTTTGTTCAAAACAGCAATTATTATTATTTTTACAGCATCAGGATTTTTTCTTGGCAATATGCTTGGCCGCTCTGTTGAAGGTTTGATAACAGGGCTTGTATCAGGACTTGTTTTTGTGTTTGTTGCTGCGCGGCTGGCAGTGATATCAATAGGCTCGATAATAAGCAGTGTGGCAGGGCTCGGTCTCGGCCTGCTCTTTGCCTTTTTCCTGCTTGTGCCGTTTAAGCATGTTGCTGATGAGGCTGCCTGGAGGGTATCTGCATTTGCCTTGAGCGCGCTCTTCGGGTATGCCGGGCTTGTGGCTGGATTCATCAGGGGCAAGAGTCTTACCATTCCGGTAATGCTACGCATGTTCAAGGGGCAGGATGTGCAGCAGGACAACAAGCTGCTTGACACCAGCGTGATAATCGACGGCAGGATAGCTGACATCATCGAGGCTGGATTCATAGAAGGCACATTCATCATCCCCCAGTTCATCCTGCAGGAATTGCAGTATGTGGCCGACTCTCCGGACCCGATGCGCAGGGCAAGGGGAAGGCGCGGCCTGGATGTGCTCCAGCGCATACAGAAGATGTCGAGCATAAAGGTGAATATAATCGAAGAGGATTTCCCAAAGATAAAAGAAGTGGACTCAAAGCTGGTGGCCCTTGCCAAACTGATGAGCGGCAAAATCATAACGAACGATTTCAATCTCAATAAGGTTGCGCAGCTGCAGGGTGTATCAGTGCTCAATATCAATGAGCTTGCCAATGTGCTCAAACCCGTGGTGCTGCCCGGCGAGACGATGAACCTGTTTGTTGTGAAAGAGGGGAAGGAGCAGAACCAGGGCGTTGCGTATCTTGATGACGGTACAATGGTGGTTATAGAGAACGCAAGGAAGATCATAGGCAAAAACGCTGAGGTGATTGTTACCAGCGTGCTCCAGACAACTGCCGGCAGGATGATCTTTGCAAGATTGAAGGATGAAGAGTAGCCTGATGCGTGTTGTTGCTGTTGTTCCGGCAGCTGGCTTGGGCAAGCGTTTTGGCAATGAGCGCAAGCCGTTTGTTTATCTTGCAGACAAGCCTCTTATCGTGTGGGCGCTGGCAGCGCTCCAGAGCACTGAAGAGATAGATGAGATCATACCTGTTGTGCGCGAAGAAGAGCTCCTTTCCTGCGCAGAGATAATAGATGAATATAAGATCACAAAATCCCGCATGATAGTGCCTGGCGGCGCTGAGAGGCAGGACTCTGTTTATAATGCGCTTAAATCCCTCAATAAGGATGTGTCGGTTGTTGTTGTGCATGACGGGGTGAGGCCTTTTGCAGGTCCTGACCTGATAACAAAATGCATAAATTCTCTGGACGGCTTTGACGGAGTTGTGCCTGCTGTTTTGCCAAAGGATACGATAAAAGTGATTGAATCAGAAACAGGTCTGGTAAAAGAGACTTTTGACCGCAGCCTGCTCAGGGCTGTGCAGACCCCGCAGGTATTTAGAGCAGAGATTATTTTGCGCGCATACGAAAAAGCAGCAGCTGAAAATTATTATGCAACCGATGACTCTGCACTTGTGGAGCGCATCGGCGGCAGGATCAGGATAATTGAAGGCGCATACACGAATATCAAGGTCACAACACCTGAAGATATAAATATTGCTGAAATGATTATGGCCAAGGGGTTTTGAGCATGAGCTATAGAGTGGGAGCAGGATATGATTCTCACAGGCTGGCAGAAGGCCGCAAGCTGATATTGGGCGGAGTTGACATCCCGTTTGAAAAAGGTCTTTTGGGCCATTCTGACGGCGATGCCTTGTGCCACTCTATAATCGACGCCCTGCTCGGCGCTGCCGGTCTTGGCGACATAGGAGGGCTTTTTCCAGATACATCATCTCAATGGAAGGATGCTGACAGCACAGAGCTTCTAAAAAAGGTTGTTGTACTATGCAAAGAGAAAGGATTCGAGATAGTTAATGTAGACGCCGTGATAATTATCGAAAAGCCGAAGATCAGTCCTCATGTTGAAGCAATGAAGCACGCGCTCGCAAAAACAGGTCTGGACATAAATTCAATCAGCATCAAGGCAAAGACGAATGAGGGAATGGGTTTTATCGGCAGAGGCGAGGGAATTGCAGTGCAGGCAGTATGTCTGTTGAAAATCAGATGACCAGGTTTACCTGTTGGATTGTGCCTACGGTTTTTTCTTCTGACACATACACGCCGGTTTTTGCGAGCTGTCCGTTAAGGTTGTTTGCAGCATCAGTCAGATTGAACTGCGTCTGGATATTTTGCAGGCCGATTGCTCCAACACCAGCCTCTGACAAGGAGCGCAGTATGTCTTCACCGCTGCTGCTTTTTGTCCATATGTTCAGACTATTATAAGCAGCGTCATTCTGGTCTATCCAGTTGTTGCCGTCCTGGTCATAGGCAGCCAACTCTGCAAAGCCGTTTCCAGTGGACGGACCAAACAGCTCAGAGCCGTTGTTCACCTTTCCGTCGCTGTTTTTGTCGAATACCAGAATGCCGCTGTTTGAGCCTACAAAAGATATGTTCTCATCAGTGCCGTCTGAATTGAGGTCAAATGCAAACTTTGTGTCTGTGAGCTCTGCTGCCGCGCCGTTGAAGTTGATGACAAGCGGATCAACAGCTTTTGCAGCATCACCCATGCGGATGTTAACACTCTCTGTTGAGCTGAATTCGCGGTCCATTTTAAGCTTGATGTTAAACTTGATCTCTTCGCCGTCAGCTGTATTGATAACGCCGTGGGCCTTGAACATCATCTGTTCACTTTCTGTTTTAGTTGCCTCGTAATTATATACAAGACCCCAGCCTTCGCCCTGCTGCCCGGACGTATCAGCCTGCTGCGCGCCCTTTTGTTCCGGAGCCTCCGTTTTATTCTCCTCCGGATTTTGAAGGTCTGAGGCCCTGAGTATCCCGATCTTTTTGCCGGTGATGGCTTCAATCACAAGCTTGATAATATATGTCTTGCTGTCCGTGGTCTGATCGTCTATTGTTTCCTCAGCATTTAATGCCTTGGTTTTGGCATGGAGCATCTCTTTTGATTTTTCTGACAGGGAGACCTTTTCGGTAGTGCTCAGGCTCAATGCCTGCTGAGTATTGTTTCTTTGTTCAGGATCATCAATCCATATGCGCAGGTCTTCCTTAACGCTGCTCTTCTGCTCAAAGGAGTGCATGGAAGACATTTTTATGTCAGAGCCGGATATAATCATCTCGATTTATTTATCGGGGATTTTTTGTGAAAATTGACCCTGTTGTTTTATATGGTTTTTTGCTTCAAATGTCCTATTGGCAGGGATTTGAGAGGTTTTGAAGTGAGTCTGATCAGGATAGGTGAGGCAATCATAATATTTGTAATCAGGGTGGAGTCTTGCAAAAAATGTTTTTATGCGTAAAACTAATGCCATGGTATCA
>JAJFVG010000055.1 GCA_021371915.1 Nitrospiraceae bacterium | reverse complement strand
CAGGCAGAGGGTTTGCACTCAGACAGCAGGGGATATGAGTCAGGCATAATCTCATTAAGGCTGTATCAGGCAGGAGATCCGCTCAGGCATATCCACTGGAAGGCTGCTGCAAAGACGGACAAGCTGCTCACAAAGGAGTTTCCATCCTCACTCGCTGAGCCTGTGATGATAAATTTCGATGAACTCGATATGGCAGATATGGAAACAAAAATATCCTGTGTTGCATATGCTTTAAACAGGTTGATCAGGCAAGGTACTCCTGCTGGTCTTGTTATTGAAAAAAAGGTATTCAAGCCCGCGCTTGGCAGCTCGCACAGGTTGAAGATGCTGAAGGAGCTGGCGCTTTATGGAAGCAGATAGCAGGCAGACAAGCATAAGACAGGCCCTGGACCTGACAGCCCACTGCATAGTGCTGACTGCATTTCTCTCTGTTGTCAGGAGCATAAGTCCACTGAGCGCATCCATATTTGTGCCAGCATATGCAGCTGCATCATACATCAGCGCAAAAAAGGTCTTTGACATCAACAGAACCGTACTGAACATGTTCGCACTCCTTTTCGGATTTCTTATTATTTCTCAGGCTAGCCTCGAAAATCTCGGGGGGCCGATCATCGACCTGCTGCTCCTGTTTCTTGTGATAAAGGCGCTTGAGCAGAAGATGTTCAGGGATTATATGCAGATATACGCGCTCTCTGTGCTGCTGCTTGCTGCGAGCTCTCTGCTCGCTCTTGACATGATCTTTGCAGCCTACTTCATAGTGATGCTTTTTTTCATATCCCTCGGAGCTGTGCTGCTTTCATATTTTTCGCATGACGAAGATATGCTGATAAGGCGATCAGTGCTCAGAAAGATCATCACAAGATCGCTGATAATACCGGCCATCGCACTGCCGCTCACAGCTGTCATGTTCATCATACTGCCCAGGACCGCATTTCCTGTCTGGAGCATGTTCACAAAGCAGGGCGCTGCGTATTCCGGATTTTCCGACAAGGTTGATCTCGGCTCTGTCTCATCAATACAGGAGAGCAGCGCAGTAATACTCAGGGTAAAGACAGGGCGCGTTGCGCAGCAGCAGCTCTACTGGCGCGGCATAGTGCTCGACAAATTCAACGGCAAATCATGGAGCGCTTCTTCTGCAATTAAGCAGCCTGGAGCTTCACAGGTGTCAACAAAGATGCCGCGCGCAATGCAGACTGTATTTCTTGAGCCTTACGGAAACAGATATCTCTTTGCACTCGATAAGCCGGCAGGTTATTCACTGAAAAATGCAAGACAGTCAAACGGCCTTGTGGCTACGCTGCCTGAGATTCCGCAGTCAAGAATCAGGTATGAGGCTGTATCGTATCTTTCGGATTATCTGCCTGATCAGGAGCCTGACCGAGAGATATACCTCAGTCTGCCTGAGAGCGGACTTGAGCGTACGATTCAGCTTGCACGGAAACTCACAAACAGCCTTTCAGCGCATGATGCTGCGCTCAGGATCATCAGCCATTTCAACTCAGCTGAGTATGCCTACTCCCTTTCGAGCCTGCCTGTCTCTGATAATCCTGTTGAGGAGTTTCTCTTCAGTAAGAAAAAAGGCAACTGCGAATATTTTGCTTCATCAATGGCTGTGATGCTCAGGATAGCAGGCATCCCATCCAGGCTAGTGGGCGGTTACAGGGGCGGAGAATACAATGAGATCGGAGGCTACTATCTGGTCACTCAGAACCAGGCGCATGTATGGGTAGAGGCGTATATACGTCCGGCCGGATGGGTGAGGTTTGATCCGACCCCTTCATATCCGGAGGGGCAGGGGCCTGAAAAGACAAAAGGTTTGTTGAACAGGCTGAAGATGATTGCTGATGCTGCGAGCTACTTCTGGAATTCATCCGTTATACCTTATGACCTGTCAGGCCAGTTTGCCCTAGCCAACAGGATAAGGAGCGGGCTCACAAAGGCTGATCTGATAAAATTGGTTGCGAGCACTGAATTTGCCGGAACAGCAGCATCAGTTGCAGCTGTGTTACTGTTTTTTGCAATTAAGAGAGCGCACAGGAGAAGAAAATCAGAACCGTACCAGAGGTTTATCTCAAGTTTTGATGCCATAATGACGAAAAAAGGATATATACGTAATAAATGGGAGGGAATGGAAGAGTTTACATGCAGGATAAAAGAGGTTGAGCTCAGAAACTGCGCGTCTGACTTTGTTGCTGAGTTTCAAAAACTTTATTACATGGATGTAAGGCCCGGCCCTGAGCAGAACAAGAGACTGAAAAACCTGCTGCATGCACTCAAAAGGATTTCGTAAAAATAATGAGATCAAAACTACTTAAATATTCGCCGTTAACCATTGCGGGCATCTATTTTATCATAGGCGCTCTCTGGATCGCTTATTCCGACCTGCTGGTTTTTACACTTGTGGCCAGTTCATCTGATCAGCATTTATATGCGAGCCTTAAGGGATGGTTCTATGTGCTGTCCACGGCAGTTCTGTTATTCCTGCTGCTCAGAAAGATCATAAAACTGTCCCATAAAGAAGGCGTCAAGGCTGAGGAACGCTTCAGGGTGCTTGCCCAGCATACTTCTGCCGGGCTTTTTATCCATTCCGACAAATTTATTTTCGCCAACAAATCGATGCTCGAACTCACAGGATATGATGAAGCTGACCTGAAGTCCATGTCCATGATCGATATTCTTTCGGATGAGTTCAGGTCTGCTGCTGAAGAACGTTGCAGGGAGGTTCTGAACGGCAGCAAATTATACTGTAGTGATGAGATGAAGATAATCCGGAAGGACGGACTTGAGCGCTGGGTCAACATTTATGGTGCCATGGTTACCTATGATAACGAGAATGTATTGCTCGGCACTGTGCATGACATAACCGGCAGCATGGCAGTGCGGCAGTCGCTGATAAAGTCAGAGGAGAGATACCGCCTGCTGTTTGAGAACAACCCCCAGCCCATGTGGCTTTATGATGTCAAAACGCTCGCGTTTCTTGAGGTGAATGAGTCTGCTGTCAGGCGCTACGGTTATTCCAGGCAGGAGTTTTTGGGCATGACCATCAAGGACATCAGGCCTCATGAGGATATTGACAGGCTTGTGAATAATGTGCAGCAGGTGAAAGGCGGCATTGACGAAGCCGGAGTGTGGCGGCATATCAAAAAGGACGGCACTCTGATTTTTGTTGAGGTTGTGTCATACGCATTTGATATAGGCGGCAGACTTGTTGAGCTTGTACAGGCCAACGATATTACAGCCACCATTGAGGCGCAGGAGCAGCTGCTGCGGATAAATACCGAACTTGAAGACAAGATAAGGGAGCGTACGAAAGAGCTTTCAGAGGCTAATGAGCGGCTCATGGATATGGACAGGCTCAAAACCCTCTTTGTCGCATCAATGACACATGAGCTCAGGACACCGCTTAATGCTGTGCTGGGTTTTTCCACGCTTCTTAATGACGGAGTGTATGGAAACCTGTCTGCTGAGCAGCAGGAAGCCCTGGCAAAGGTGCTGAAGGGCGGACAGCAGCTTCTCGATCTGGTTAATGATGCGATAGATGTAACAAAGATAGAAGCAGGCCAGCTTGAGCAGCAGATAAGCGATTTTGATATTTATGATCTGCTGACAGAGGTCTCGATGAAATTTGAAAATGAAGCAGCAAAAAAAGGTCTGCAGCTCAATCTGAGCCCCCTGCACAAGCATATACATTCTGACAGGCGCAGGATATTCCAGGCGCTTTTGAATCTGATAGACAATGCGATTAAATTTACTGACAAGGGCTCAATCACAGTCAGCGCCGCTGTATTAAACGAAGGCGGAGATGACGAAAAGATATCCATATCTGTTGAGGACACCGGCACTGGAATCAAGGCCGAGAATATGGAGGAACTCTTTGTTCCGTTTTCCAAGATAGGAATGACTGAAAGAAGAATGTCTCATGGCACTGGACTGGGATTGTATCTGACAAACAAGATAGTTGAGGAAGCGCTGCACGGCAGCATGTCAATCCAGAGCGAGTTCGGCAAGGGTAGCTGTTTTACTATGGTGCTTCCTGTCAGGCTTTAGCAGCGCCTGTTGTGTGGCTGATGATTTCCTGTACGAGCGCCTTTATTGTGGACTCTTGAGGCATAATCGATACCTTGAAACCTGCCTTCTCCACAGCCTTTTTTGTAACAGGCCCGATAACAGCTATTGTCACATCATGAAGCACTGCTGCTGAATCCTCGCCCATTATCTCTATAAAGTTGTTGAATGCCGCGCCGCTTGTGAAGGTTGCTATGGATATCCTGCCCTCTTTCAGAAATCTCTGGAGCCTCTTGCCATGTTTTTCCGGTTTTACAGACCTGTATATCACAGGGGTATCGATCTCCCCGCTGGCATTTCTGATGGCTGAAGGGAATACATCCCTCGCATTGTCAGGCTTTGGCAGCAGTATCCTGATACCTGCCAGGGGAGCTGATGAGGGATCAGCATCTTTGATAAATAATCCAACAAGTCCTTCAGCATTGAACTCATCAGGAACCATGTCCACTTTGATGCCGTATGCAGCCATTGCCTCTGCTGTCTTTGATCCGACCGCGCAGAATTTTATGCCCTTCATCTCCCTGATGTCATGCCCTTTGCTGAAGTAGCGACGCATAAAGTGGTTCACAGCGTTTTTACTCGTGAGCACTATCCAGTTGTATTTGTCTATTGATTTGATCGCAGCATCAAGCTCATTGTAGCTTGCAGGGGGAGCGAGTTCTATTGTGGGGAATTCGAATATCTCTGCGCCGAGTTCTTCAAGCGGGCTGTATTCATCAGTGTATTTTCTTGTGATGAGCACCCTTTGGCCAAAGAGCGGCTTGTCTTCGTACCACCGCAGGTGTTCGCGCAGTTTTACCACATTGCCGATTATCATTACAGCAGGAGGTTTGATGTGAGTGTCCTGCACGAGGGCTGCTATGTTCTCCAGGGTGCCGGTTATTGTTTTCTGCTCTGGTCTTGTTCCCCATCTGACAACAGCAGCAGGAGTGTCCGCAGACTTTCCGTGCTCGATCAGCTTTGATGTGATGGCGTTTATGTTTTTCACTCCCATGAGAAATACAAGGGTGTCCATTCCTGATGCCAGATTTGCCCAGTCGATTGTGCTGTCTGCCTTGGTTATATCCTCATTTCCTGCTATTACGGAAAATGATGATGAATATTTTCTGTGGGTGAGCGGAATGCCTGCGTATGCAGGCGCTGCTATTGATGATGATACTCCGGGCACTATCTCAAAGGGTATGCCCTGCTCCCAGAGGGCTTCAGCCTCTTCTCCGCCCCTGCCGAACACAAAAGGATCACCGCCCTTGAGCCTGCATACTGTCTTGCCTTGCTTTGCTTTTTGTATGAGCGCTGCATTGATCTCATCCTGGGTCATTGCATGATGGCCGCCGCGCTTTCCAGCATAGATGAACTCTGCATCATGGTCAATATAGTTGAGTATCTGCGGATTGAGGTGGTAGTCGTAGATTACAACATCAGCTTTGCGCAGGCAGCGTATGCCCTTTATGGTGAAGAGGCCGATGTCTCCGGGGCCTGCGCCTATGAGATATACTTTAGGACTTTTTGTAGACTTCATCGAGTATCTCTTTTGCTCCCAAGCGCAGCAGTTCTTCTGCATTGCTGCGGCCTATTGTCTCAGCGTCTTCAGCCGCGCCTTCTGTTGTGGTCTTGATTATTCTTTCGCCTTCAACTGAACCCACCAGTCCGTCAATTTTCAATTTATTATTTTCTAATACAGCGTGGCCTGCTATCGGCACCTGGCATCCGCCCTCGAGCTTTTTGAGAAGAGCGCGTTCAGCACGCACGCATACGGATGTCTGGTAGTGGTCAAGCGGTTTAATAAGATTATTTGTGAATTCATCATCAACCCTGCATTCTATGCCGACTGCGCCCTGTCCGATCGCAGGAAGGCTTGTGTTGCAGTCGAGGATTTCTGTTATGCGGTCAGCCCATCCGAGGCGTTTGACACCTGCTGCTGCGAGTATAATCGCATCGAACATGCCCTCATCAAGCTTTCGCAGCCTGGTATCGAGATTGCCCCTCAGCTGAACTATCTTTATGTCAGGCCTGATATGCAGCAGCTGGCATGCGCGCCGTAGGCTGCTTGTGCCGACTGTTGCGCCATGCGGCAGATCCTTGAAAGTTGCTGCTGCATTCCTTCCTTTTGGCGCAATGAACGCATCGCGCGGGTCTTCCCGTTTGCATATCACAGCCAGATGGAGCCCTTCAGGAAGATCTGTAGGCACATCCTTCATGCTGTGCACAGCAAGGTCAGCCTCATTTCTCAGAAGCGCGTCCTCTATCTCTTTTACAAAAAGGCCTTTGCCTCCGACCTTTGCGAGAGGTACATCGAGTATCTTGTCTCCTGTTGTCTTTATCTTGAGCAGCTCCACAGTGAGCGAAGGATTCAGCTTTTTTATCTCTGAAGCCACCCATTCCGCCTGCCACAGCGCGAGCCTGCTGCCGCGGGTTGCAATGGTTACCTTATTCTTCATCGTCATTGTCTCCGTTTATTCCGTAAAGTTTTTTTATCAGCGCTATCAGTTCCTGCCTGTCTTCGCAGTCATCCTTGAGCGCGACCATCGGCGCGTGTATCATCTTGTTGATAATGGCGGTTGCCATGTACTCTATGGCCTGCATGTCTTCATCAGAAACATTTTTGAGCCTGTTCTTCAGGCGAATGAACTCCTCGTTCTTTATATCCTCTGCCTTCTCGCGCAGAGAGAGTATTACAGGCACAGCCTTTAGCGAGCTGATCCACTTCATAAAGCGGCCCACTTCCTCTTCAACTATGCAGGAGGCCTTGTCAGCCTCTTTCTGGCGCTCCATCATGTTGGTATTGACAACTTCCTGGAGGTCGTCCACATCATAGAGGTAAACGTTTTCGAGTTTGTTTATCTCAGGGTCTATGTTCCTGGGCACTGATATGTCGATGATGAAGACAGGCTTCTGTTTTCTGTGCTTCATAACAGCATGCATGTCATCCTTGTTCAGCACATAGGTCGGCGCACCTGTGGAGCATATTACTATGTCAGCAAAGAGCATTTCCGTTTTAAAGTCTTCAAATTTTACAGGTCTGCCGCAGAACTCTTCCGCGAGCCTGCATCCGGTTTCATAAGTCCTGTTTGCAACCATCACCTCTTTGATGCCGCTGCTTACGAGATGACGTGCTGCAAGCTCTGCCATCTCTCCTGCGCCGAGCAGCATGCATGACATGCCGGAGAGGTCATTGAATATCTTCTTTGCGAGTTCAACAGCGGCAAAGCTGATAGATACAGCGTTTTCAGCGATCTTTGTCTCTGTCCTTGTTCGCTTGGCTGTTGATATCGCTTTTTTTAGCAGTCTGTTAAGCAGTATGCCTGATGACTTCTCCTTGAGCGCGAATGAAAATGCGTCCTTGAGCTGTCCGAGTATCTGCGGTTCGCCAAGAACCATAGAGTCGAGGCTTGATGCCACTCTCAATATATGACGTACAGCGTCTGTGCCTGACAGGGCGTAGAGGCTGTGTTCAAATGATTCTGGCTCAAGAGAGTGAAAGTCAGAGAGGAATTTTTTTATCCGTCCTACAGCAGCATCAGTGTCATCAACGCATGCGTACAGCTCCACCCTGTTGCATGTGGAGAGTACGGCCACCTCATTGACTCCTTCCAGACTGCGCAGGCCCGCAATGCCCTCAGAGAGCTTTTCTCCGTTAAAAGCGAGCCTTTCCCTGACCTCAACATTCGCGGTCTTGTGATTAACGCCTATAACAATTATTTTCATGGGAATCTGTGCAGCGTGTTATGGAAATAGTTCACTCCAAAGAAGGTGAATAAGAGCACCAGAAAGCCGAGTATGGAGAGCATTGCTGCCTTTTTGCCTCTCCATCCTGCAACCAGGCGTACATGTATTACGAGCGCGTATATAAGCCATGCGATCAGGGACCATACTTCCTTTGGGTCCCACCTCCAGTAGCTTCCCCACGCGCTCTCTGCCCAGAGCGCACCTGTAATGATCGCGAGCGTGAGCAGCGGAAAGCCCGCGCTGATGAGCTTGTAGTTCATGTCATCAAGTGTCTGTATGCTGGGGAGTCTCTGGAATATTCCATGGAGTCTCTTTGATTTAAGGTTTGCGTCCTGTATCAGATACATTATGCCTGCTCCGAATGCCACTGCAAAAGCTGCATTGCCCAGAAAGGCCAGGGCCGTATGTATTGCGAGCCAGTAGCTTTTGAGCGCGGGTGTGAGCGGGTTTACTGCCCTGGGCAGCACAGAGGACGAGAGCATGAGCAGAAATATAACAGGCATTGTGAATGATCCCATGATGCCTATTTTGTACCTTCTGCTGATAAGGAAAAATACGAGCATAACGCACCAGGCAAAGAATGAAGATGCCTCATGCATGCTTGTGATCGGAAGCTGTTCTGTTGAAACGAATCGGTATGTGATTGCTGCTGTGTGCAGCGCAAAACCTGCCCACGCAAAAAAGAACATCAGTCTTGAAGCGCCCCTGCTCTCCCTGAACAGTTCTGCAAGGCTTACTATCGCGGATGCGAAGTAGAAGGTGAGGGCGAGTTCGAAGAGAAGTGTTGCCATCAGAAGCAGCCGAGCTCGCAGCCGGAAATCTTTATGTTCAGCTCGTTTGCTGCTTTGCCGATTTCAGAGTAAGGCACTCCTGCCTCCTCAGCGATCTTCCTGGCTGTCCTGCATGGGAGTTTATTGTCTACGGCTTTTTCTGAAATGATCTCTTTCAGTTTGCTGACTGCTGCGTTGTCCATTATCCGCACCATCTGTAGGAGAGCTGAGGCATCAGAAGGATCAAATCTTATGATCCGTCTGCCGTCAGCAAGCTCCCTGCCGGTTTTTGTGTCGAGATGAGCGGCTGAAACAATAATATCGGCCCTGGAGAGCATGTTTACTGCCGAGGCCTTTATGTCGACTTCATCCCGTCCGACTAAAAATATTACTATATCAGGATTCGAAAACTCAATTGCGCTGTTGCCTTCTACAATAACAGCATCAAGGTGAGACATTGCTTTGAGCGCATTTGGCATCAGTCCGGGCAGGTCGTCTCTTTTTGATTTTACCCAGAGAACTTTTTCAGCGCCTGATGCAAGCATATGCCAGGTATCCTTGCCGTGCTGCATCAGAATTTTCGGGTCGGATATGATCTCTGACCTGAATCTTGTTCTGGTGAATTTGATAGCGCCCCATCTTTTGAGGTTAAGGATGCGGCTACCGGATGGGTGTTCAGCGCGCTGCTCTCCTGATGTAATGAACTTCAGTAAAGCAGATGCCAGCGTGGTCTTGCCCGAGCCGCTTTGTCCGGCTGCTATGCCTATTATGAAAGGCTGCGCCATCCTGCTGCGCTACGCGGACTCTGTATGTCCGCACCCTTCTGTAAGGCAGGAGTATGTTATGTCTCCGGTCTTGCTGCGCTTCTCTATGAGCAAAGGTGCTTTGCACTTGGGGCACTCTTTTGCCGCGGGCCTGAACCATGTGGCGAATTTGCATTTTGGGTAATTGCCGCAGCTCCAGAACGGCTTGCCCTTTTTGGTCTTTCTCTCGACTATGTCACCGCCGTCAAGGGGGCACTTTATGCCGGTTGCCAGAGGCTTTGCGTTTTTGCATTCAGGATATTGCGAGCAGGCGAGAAATTTGCCGAACCTGCCTTTTTTGATCACCATCGGGGAGCCGCACTTGTCGCACTTCTCGTCAGTCACCTCAGGCTCCTGAGGCTGCTGTCCGCTGCTGTCCTCAAGCGGTTTTGTATTCTTGCAGTTCGGATATCCTGAGCAGGCGTAGAACCTGCCGTGCCTTCCCCATCTTATCACCATTGGGGAGCCGCACTTGTCGCACTTTTGCTCTGTTGGTATGTCTTCAGGCTTAACCTTGCCGCTGTCTTTTGATGCCTTCTGAAGGTCCTTGTTGAATGGAGTATAAAAATCCTTTACAACCTTCGGCCACTTCAGCTTCGCGCTCTCGATAGAGTCGAGCTCTTCTTCCATCTTTGCTGTGAAGTTGAAGTCTATAAGCTCTGGGAATTTATCAACCAGCAGGTCGTTCACAACAACTCCGAGCTCCGTTGGGTTGAACCTGCTTTCGTTCTTTTCAACATACTTTCTGTCCTGTATGGTCGACATTATCGCGGCATATGTGCTCGGCCTGCCTATGCCCTTTTCTTCAAGCGCTTTGACGAGTGTCGCTTCAGTGTATCTGGGCGGAGGCTGGGTAAAGTGCTGCGCAGGGCTTATCTCTTTTGCGGTTACAGCAGAGTTCTCCTTGAGCGCAGGCAGAAGTCCGCCTTCCTCTTCCTCTATCTCGTCCTTTGTCTCTGTATACAGGGCCATGAACCCAGAGAATTTTATGACAGTGCCTGTTGCCCTGAGCTCTGTTGTCTGGTCTTCTTTTGCTGCGTTTTTTATGCCGATAATAAGTGTTGTAAGATCTAGCTGCGCCGGACTCATCTGGCTGGCTATGAACCTGTTCCATATAAGGCTATAGAGGCCGAACTGGTCTTTTGAAAGATACTGTTTGACAGCCTCGGGTGTCTTGTCCGCGTATGTTGGCCTTATTGCCTCGTGTGCATCCTGAGCGCTGCCCTTGCTTTTGTATACATTGAACTTGCCTGGATGATACTCTTTTCCGAACTTCTCTTCTATGAATGTCTTTGCCCACTCCTGAGCCTCGGGCGCTAACCTGTACGAGTCTGTTCTCATGTAGGTTATAAGACCCACAGAGCCTTCCTTGCCGAGCTCTATTCCTTCATAAAGCTGCTGGGCAGTCATCATAGTCTTTTTTGCGGAGAACCTCAGCTTTCTTGATGCCTCCTGCTGGAGTGTGCTGGTTATGAAAGGGGCTGACGGGGATCTCTTTCTCAGCTTCTTTTCGACTGATGTTATAAAGAGGTCCTGCTTTTTGAGGTCTTCCACAACCGCTGCTGCTGTCTTTTCATCCTTTATAAGAAAGCGGCTGTCTCCTTCAGCATCCCTGTTTACCACGAGCGCGTTCTTGTACTTGTAAAGCCTTGCGCTGAACTCCTGTTCTTTTGCGTCAGCGCCTGTCATTACAGCCTCTATTGTCCAGTACTCTTCTTTATTGAATGCCTCTATCTCGCGCTCCCTGTCAACCACAAGCCTTACTGCAACAGATTGCACCCTGCCTGCGCTTAGGCCCCTGCGCACCTTTTTCCAGAGGAACGGGCTGAGGTTGTAGCCGACCAGCCTGTCGAGTATGCGCCTTGCCTGCTGCGCATCGACTTTGCTGGTGTCTATCTCTCCAGGACGGTTGATCGCTTCGCGTACAGCCCTGTCGGTAATCTCGTTGAAGGTGATTCTGAATATCTTCTTTTTGCCCTTTGCAGGAGTTATCTCTTCAGCAATGTGGCTGGCGATTGCCTCGCCCTCTCTGTCAGGGTCTGTTGCTATGTATACTGTTTCAGCTTTTTTTGATTCGCTCTTGAGCTCTTTGACAACCTTCTCCTTGCCGGGGATAATTATGTATGTTGGCTCGAAGTTTTTGTCCACATCAACGCCTAGCTCTTTTTTGGGCAGGTCCTTGATATGTCCTACGGATGCTTTTACGCCGAAGTCTTTGCCGAGAATTTTGTTTATTGTCTTCGCCTTTGCAGGCGACTCAACTATGACGAGAGATTTCAAGCAGCTGCCTCCTTCAGTTCCAGGTTATCTGACGTCCTCTGCCGAAAACAAAGGCGTAGATGTCTTCAATGTCGATCTCGGAATCCTTTATAAGAATAAATGACAGAAGAGCCCGAATCGTGTCAAGCTCTGCCTCATCAATGGCATTTGATATTTCGAGCGTAGAGAGCTCGTCCTTAATCATGGGGAAATCGAGGTCGTATCCGCTTATGCTGCTTAGCGCGTCTTCAGCCTCGTATCCCTTGTCTATCAGGTCCCTTGCGAGCGTCCTGAGTACATCAATAAGTCTCCTTGACAAAACTCCTCCTTTTATAATGCTTCAAACTTCTTTCCGTCCAACTGCCTTATCAGTCCTTTTAGTTCCAGATTGAGCAGAATCCCTGACAGCCTTGCAGATGAGATGTTGAGCTCTCTTGATATTTGGTCGATTTGCCTGGCGCCTGAGGCCAAGACAGTACATATTGCCTTTTCATCTCCGGATATTTCAAGTGCATCGAGCTGCGCGAGCATCTCCTGCGGCCGTCGCGGGGTTGAAAGCCGTATGTTGTTTTTTATCTTTGGCGCAAGCTCTTCAATAATATCTTCAGCCTGCTGCACAAGCCTTGCGCCGTTTTTTATTAGAGCGTTTGTGCCCTCTGAGTTCTTCTGCCCGATGCTCCCCGGCACAGCGAATATCTCTTTGCCCTGTTCCAGTCCATAGGATGCTGTTATTAGCGAACCGCTTCCTGCTGCTGCTTCCACAACAAGCACGCCCATTGAAAGCCCGCTTATCAGCCGGTTTCTCCGTGGGAAGTTTTCCCTGAGCGGGCCTGTGCCGAAAGGGAACTCGCTTATCACAGCGCCTGCTTCAGCTATTTTAGCGAAGAGCTTTTTGTTCTCTGAAGGGTAGGGCACATCCAGACCCGAGCCGAGTACGGCTATTGTCCTGCCGCCTGCCTTGAGCGCTGACTCGTGAGCTGTTGTGTCTATGCCCCTTGCCATGCCGCTTATTATTGTTATGCCCGAAGAGGCGAGTCCGAATGATATCTGCCTAGCTGCGCTGCGTCCATACTCTGACATAAGTCTTGAGCCGACAACCGCAACAGAATTTATGTCATCAGGCGTAATGCTGCCTTTTACATATAAAATAATCGGAGCGTCGTCAAAAGGCCTCAGCTGCTCAGGATATGCAGGATCAGTCAAGGGTATTATCGAGATGCCGAGTTCTTCAGCTTTTTTGATCTCCTGATCCACCTCAGCCCATTTGTTGAACTCTAGTATATTTGATGCCTTTGCATGGCTCAGGTCCGCTGTTTTTGCCAGATCGCCGGCAGATGCGCTGAATATATTTTGTGCTGATCTGAATTTGCTGAGCAGTTTTCGGTATGTGACAGGTCCGACGTCCTTTGTGAATACAAGGCCTATTGAACAGCGCAGTTCATCGCGGGTGATGCAGGTTTCAGAAGGCATGTTATCTTCCTTAATGTGAAGCAGGGGTGCGATACGCGCCCCTGCTTCATAAAAAGTTGTTAATGTTCTTCTCTTATCCCCTTAGCAGCTTTCTCATCTTAAGTCTGAGCGCGTTGAGTTTGATAAAGCCTTCTGCATCGCGCTGGTTGTATATCTTTTCAGCCTCAAAGGTTGCAAGTTCCTGGTGATAGAGCGACAGAGGAGACTTTCTCCCTGCAACAGAGCAGCTGCCCTTGTAGAGCTTGAGCCTTGCCGTGCCTGTGACATCCTTCTGTATGTTGTCTATTGTTGCCTGCATGATCTCGCGCTCAGGCGCAAACCAGTAGCCGTAATAGACCAGCTCAGCGTATCTTGGAATGAGTGAATCCCTCAGGTGCAGCACCTCGCGGTCGAGGGTGAGCGATTCCACAGCCCTGTGAGCTGCATGCAGCACAGTGCCTGCGGGTGTTTCGTATACTCCTCTTGATTTCATGCCAACGTATCTGTTTTCAACAAGATCAACACGGCCTATGCCGTTTTCACCTGCCAGCTTGTTCAGCTTTTCAAAGAGCGCCACAGGCCCGAGCTGTTCGCCGTTAATCGCCACTGGATTGCCTTCCTTATAGTCGATCTCTATGTATGTCGGTTTGTCCGGCGCTTTTTCCGGCGAGATCATCATTGTGTACATGTCCTGCGGCGGCTCTGCCCACGGGTCTTCGAGTATGCCGCCCTCGTAGCTTATATGAAAGATGTTCCTGTCAGTGCTGTAAGGTTTTGCCTTTGTTGCTGTAACAGGTATGCCGTGTTTTTCAGAATAGTCGATAAGGGATTCGCGTGAATTGAACGGCCACTCCCTCCATGGAGCTATCACCTTTATATCCGGCTTGAGCGCGTAGTATGAAAGCTCAAAGCGCACCTGGTCATTTCCCTTGCCTGTTGATCCGTGCGACACAGCATCCGCGCCTTCCTTTACAGCTATGTCGATCTGCTTCTTTGCTATGAGGGGACGAGCTATTGATGTGCCGAGCAGGTATATGCCCTCATATATTGCATTTGCCCTGAGCATCGGGAAGATGTAGTCGCGGATAAACTCTTCTCTGAGGTCTTCCACATATGCCTTTGATGCTCCTGTTTTGATGGCCTTTGCCTCAACAGGATCAAGCTCTTCTCCCTGTCCGAGGTCAGCGCAGAATGCTATTACCTCTGCCTTGTACGTCTCCTTTAGCCATGCTATCGCAACAGAGGTGTCGAGGCCTCCGGAATATGCGAGTACGATCTTTTTTGCCATTATATCCTCCAGAATTTATATTGATCTGTAATTTTTTGTTCGAAAGAAAAAGATAGCACAAAAAAGGTTATTTTTTCTTTATCCGTATCCGGTGCACTCTTCTTTTGCCTGGCGAGCTTATTATTCTTGCTTCGAGCAGATCGCAAAGCATGGTCATCTCTTCATAAACGCCTTCAGCATCAGAGATCACCTCAAGGATCTGATCCTGGCCGAGTTCCAGCAGCGGCCTTCTGGTTTTGATTACAGCCAGGGCAGGCGCATCGCCCTTCAGGTCAAGCACTATATCAGCCTGCTTTTTGCCAGCCATATCTCCTGCTCCGCACGGTTTTTTGTATGCAGGCCTTATTTTGACAGAAGAGCAGGTCTGTCTTCAATCGTTTTATTGGTCAGTGCATCTTTTTTATGAAGTCCTGCGCTGGTATTGCCGGCATGGTGAAGAGCTGCACAGTGCCTCTTGCCCCAAGCTCCATGGATACTTTCATCACGGTCTCATTGTCAGGCGCTTCCACAATATTCACAAAATCATAAGGCCCGAGCACTGCAAACTGGCTCTTCACAACGAGTCCCATTCTCTTGAGCTCTTCATTCACCTCGATGACCCTGCCGGGGTTATCCTTCAGTGTCTTTCTGCCGTCATCAGTAAGCTTGCTCAAAATGATGTAGTGTGCCATTGCTGCCACCTCCTTGCGCTTTATGCCTACTTATACACCCATCCAAAGGTGGTGTCAAATTTGATAGAAACATTTAAAGTCAGATGGCCTCGATTTCCTAGGCAAGTATTAAAGAAGGGATGAACTGTCCTAGTTCATGAGGCTAATAAAGTCAGGTGGTTCAATTTCCTAGGCTTGAAACTACCTTAGTGCAAGTGTTGATGTTTGATAGACATTAAAGCAATATCCAGATATAGAGCCTCAGTCTCCCGCTTCGACTTCCGACTGAGTAACAGTTACCCGTGACAAGCTACGGAAATCAAACCACCTGCCTTTATTAAAAACAAAAGAAACAAAGAAAAGAAGGGATGGACTGACTTGAGAGATTTAGGCTGGGTTTTGGTAACACTACTTTGCGAAGAGGAGCGAAACACAGCCGCAACTGTCTGAGCTGCCGGACGCAGTGAGTTTTGCGGCTGGAGCGTATCGAGCATTTAGTAGTGTCAAAACCAGGCTCATGAACGAGAGCAGTCCATCCCTTCTTTTCCATCTTTAGTTGGTGTTA
>JAJFVG010000013.1 GCA_021371915.1 Nitrospiraceae bacterium | reverse complement strand
TCACAAAAAGCCGGGCAGCTGCGGGAAATGTATGAAGACCTGCTGAAGCAGCAGGGATTCAAGTCTCCGCTCAGAGTAAACTACATACTCATCCTGGGCTTTATCACGCTGCTGATAGTCTTTACCGGCCTCTGGGTATCTCTCAAGATATCAAGAGGCATCACCATCCCCATTCAGGAGCTTGCAGCAGCAACAGAACAGATAGCAGCAGGCAATCTGGACCTGAAGGTAAACGCAGCGAGTGAAGATGAGATAGGCCTGCTCACAGACTCTTTCAACCAGATGGTCACACAGCTCAAGGACAATAAAGAATCCCTGCAGTCAGCCTATCGTGAAATAGACAGAAGACGACTCTACCTCGAAACCATACTCGAAAACATAAATTCCGGAGTTATATTCCTAGATCCATCCGGAAAGATCGTTACAGCAAACAAATTAACCGGCACTCTTCTTGACATGGATGTGCAGTCGCTGATAGGCAAAAACTATCGCGACTTCATATCAATGCTCCACTCTGAAGAGCTTGCTGAAATGGCCAGGGAACTCAGCGGCAGGGTAATAACAGAGTCCAAGAAGGTAGTAAAGGTGAGCATAAACGGCAGGCTCATGCACTTCAGGATATATCTCGCAGCGTTGAGGGACAGCGAATCAGCAGGCGCGCTCGGAATGCTGGTTGTCTTTGACGACATATCAGACCTCATAAAAGCGGAAAAGGCGCTTGCCTGGCAGGAGGTTGCAAAGCGCCTGGCGCATGAGATAAAAAATCCGCTCACGCCCATAAAACTCTCGGCAGAGCGGCTTATGCGCAAATGGCGGCAGGGGGCTCAGGACTTTGGTGAAGTGCTCGAGAAGTCCGTATCAACCATTACATCCGAGGTTGAGAGCCTGAGGGGTCTGGTGGATATTTTTTCGAGGTACGGCAGGATGCCGGAGATGAAGAAAGAGCCTGTTGTTATACGCAGCCTCATAGAGTCGGTGGTATTCATGTACAGCGGATTCAAAAATATCGATATAACGGTCGAGACGCAGGAAGGATTGCCCGAAGTCAAGATCGACATCGAGCAGATAAAGCGGGTGCTGATAAATGTGCTGGACAATGCCATAAAAGCGATGAACAGCTCAGGCTCGATAACCATTTCCGCAAGGATGGAAGAAAATACTATAATAATCGACGTTGCAGACACAGGCCCCGGCATAAGCGATGACATAAAGGACAAACTTTTTATGCCTTATTTTTCCAGAAGCAATGGCGGCACAGGGCTTGGGCTTGCTATAGCAGGCAAGATCATAAGCGACCACAGCGGATTCATCACAGTAAAAGACAACAGGCCGACAGGGGCTGTCTTCACCATAGGCATTCCGGCAGCATGACAGCGGAGGATGGATGAGCAGATACAGTGTATTGATTGTTGATGATGAACAGGGCATAAGGGACACACTGTCCGGCATATTTGAGGACGAAGGCTACACAGTCACCACCGCGGGCAGCGGAGAGGAGTGCATGGAAACGCTGGCTGAGAACACCCCTGACATCGTGCTGCTCGACATATGGCTGCCGTGCATGGACGGGATAGAAACCCTCTCCCGCATAAAAGAGACAAAGCCCTCTATTCCGGTGGTAATGATCTCAGGCCACGGCAATATAGAGCTTGCTATAAAAGCAACACGCACCGGAGCGTATGACTTTCTCGAAAAGCCGCTCTCACTCGAAAAGGTGCTTCTTGTAGCAAATCGCGCCTTGCAGCAAAAGGCGCTGGAGCAGGAAAACAGGGAGCTCAAGACCACTCTTTCGCAGAAGTGGCAGCTTATAGGCAGCTCCCCGGCAATGCAGCAGGTGAATTCACAGATCGCGCTTGCAGCAGCCAGCAGCAGCAGGGTGCTCATACTCGGCGAAAGCGGCACAGGCAAGGAGCTTGTTGCCAGACTTCTGCACGAAGGCAGCGACCGCAGGAACGAGCCTTTTGTGGAGCTTAACTGCGCTGCCATACCGCAGGAACTCATAGAGAGCGAACTCTTTGGCCATGAAAAAGGTTCATTCACAGGCGCGGTCGACCGCAAGACAGGACAGTTCGAACTGGCTGACAGGGGAACCCTCTTTCTCGATGAGATAGGAGACATGACACTGCAGACACAGGCAAAGGTGCTGCGAATAATAGAGACACAGGAGTTTCAGCGCGTTGGCGGCAGTAAAAACATAAAGGTCGACACAAGGATAGTTGCTGCGACAAACAAGGACCTTGCGCTTGAGGTCAAGAACAACAGGTTCAGGGAAGACTTATACTTCAGGCTCAACGTGATCCCGATAAAACTGCCTCCGCTGAGGGAGCGCAAGCAGGACATACAGGAGCTGGTAAATTATTTTGTAGAGAGATTCGTATCTGAAAACGGGCTCAGACCTAGAAAGTTCTCAGCAGAAGCGCTCAGGATTCTTGCTGAGCACAGCTGGCCGGGCAACATACGCGAGCTGAGAAATGTTGTTGAGCGGCTGATGATAATGTCTCCGGGCAGCGCTATAGAAGGCTCCTTTGTTGCTGACCTCGGTATCGCATCAAAAGCGCGGGGCGCGGAACAGGACGGAGCATACGCATACGCAAGCCTCAAAGACGCAAAAGATGCATTCGAAAAAGAGTACATTACAAGAAAGCTGATAGAGAACGACTGGAATGTGTCAAAGACCTCTGACGCCATAGGCATTGAAAGAAGCAACCTGCACAAAAAGATCAAGGCATACGATATTATCGAGCCTGCCGGCAGGCAATAGCTGCTCGGCGCATATATCAGAACATCAGGATAGACATGGAAACAGTAGTTGCGATAGTAGGAAGACCGAATTCAGGAAAGTCCACACTCTTTAACCGCATGACAAAAAAGAGCGGCAGGACAGCCATAACCCAGGACACCCCTGGAGTTACCAGAGACAGAAACTACGGCAGGGCCCAGTGGGAAGACAAGACCTTCACTGTGATAGACACAGGCGGCATGTACGGAGAGTCCGCCCCTCTGCTCAGTGAAGGGTTTGAAAGGGGTGTCTCAAAGAGGAAATTCGCCGGCACAACAGTACAGAGCATTGTCGACCAGGTGAAGGAGCAGGCAATACTCGCCATGAGCGAGGCTGACATAATAGTTCACCTCCTTGACGGCAGGGAAGGACTTACCCCCTCTGACAAGGAACTCGCCAGAATGATTCTCGCCTCAGGCAAAAAAGTGATAACAGCCGTAAACAAGATCGACACGCCGAAAAATGAAATTATGGCTGCTGAGTTCTACGAACTCGGCTCAGGCGACATAATGGCAATGTCTTCCATATCCGGCCTCGGTTATGAAGAGTTTATGGATAAACTCACATCATTCGTGCCTGAGTCTCAGATTACCGGCATACAGGCAGATGAATCTGTCATACCCAGGATAGCTGTAGTCGGCAGGCCCAATGCAGGCAAATCCACGCTTATAAACGCGCTGCTTTCCAAAAACAGGCTGATAGTCAGCCCAGTGCCCGGAACAACAAGAGACCCCATAGACTCCATATGCACATACTACAAAAGAGAGTATCTCTTCATAGACACTGCCGGCATAAGGAAAAAAGGCAAGGAGAGCTCAATAGAGTGGTATTCTGCGCTGAGGGCGATGAAGAGCATAGAGCGCTGCGACATAGCGCTCATACTTATAGACGCATCCGAGGGCATAACAGAACAGGACCAGAGAATAGCAGGCATTGTGCATGAGTACGGCAAAAGCGCTCTCATCCTTTACAACAAATGGGACCTTGTAAAAGAGCCTGAAGAGGCCTTCAAGAATATCGAGGGAGAGATCGCAAGAAAGATATGGTTTCTCAACCATGCGCCTGTGCTCACTGTCTCCGGACTCGAAAAAAAGAGGATCAGTAAGATATTCCCCCTTATAGACGACCTGATGAAAGAGCGGCAGAAGCGCATACCGACTGCCGAGCTTAATAAGACCCTCGGCAGGGCCTTTAGCGGCAAGTCAATGCCCACATACAGGGGCAGGGAGATAAAGTTCAAGTACATAACACAGGTTGGTGTGATGCCGCCTGAGTTCGCGATCTTTGCGAATTATCCGCAGGCTGTGAAGGAGCAGCATATACGTTTCATAGAAAAAACCATGCGCGAGGAGTTCTCATTTAAGGGCTCTCCAATACGCATCCATGTCAAGTCGCGCTGAATATGCTAGAATACTAATACTTGATTAATCTGGCTTTTGCCCTTGGGCGCAAGCTTCAGGACGCACAGTGATCCGGTAAAATTACATGCAGGTATTTCTGCACCAAGGCATCAAGGAGGCTACATGCAAAAAATTATGGTTGCCCACGATGGTTCCAAATCCTCAGACAAGGCCCTGAAGAAGGGGCTGGAACTTGCTATAAAATTCAACTCTTCGCTCACAGTCATATCTGTTGTGCCTGAACTCTACCTGACCGAGCTGTCGGAAGTCGACAGAAAGAAGATTGCCGACTCCCTCTCTGAAGAGACTGCTCATGCTATGGAGAAGATACGCAAATCGCTATCAGGAAAGACCATAGAGGTAAAGACGGTTATCAGGCAGGGCGATCCTGCTGAGAAGATTCTAGAGACAGCACAGAAGATGAAAGTGGATCTGATTATAACCGGATCGCATGGCAGGCACGGAGCAAAGAAGTTCCTGCTCGGCAGCATATCCTCAAAGATAGTCGACTACTCACGCTGCCCTGTGCTTGTTGTCAAGTAGGTTAAGCTGACAAGCCTATCCGGCCACCAGCACCCTGTTCTTGCCGGTCTTCTTGGCGCTGTAAAGCGTGGCGTCTGCCGTGGAAATAAGGCTTGCCATGTCCTGTGAATCGAGTCCGAGCGTAGCCACTCCAAGACTGGCGGTTATGAATTTGCGCTGGTCTGATCCAGCGTAGACAGGGCTCTCCTCAATAGTGGCCCTTATCCTCTCGGCAACCTCATAAGCAACAGCCTTCTCGGTGTTGGGCAGCGCAACTATAAACTCCTCTCCGCCGTATCTGACAGCGATATCGGAATTTCGCACGACTGAGTTGAGCGCGTGCGCCACAACCTTCAGCGCAGCATCTCCGGAATCATGACCATGCGTATCATTAAACAGCTTGAAGTTGTCTATGTCGAGCATTATAACGCTAAGGAACTGGTTGTTCCTCTGCGATATTGCAACCTGCTTGTCCATGAACGCCTCGAAATAACGCCTGTTGTAGAGGCCGGTAAGCGGGTCTATGATTGCAAGATTTCTGTTCAGCTCCAGCAGCCTCATATTGTTAATCACCGGAGCAAATATGGATATGAAACTCTCTATGGTTTCCTTCATATTGTCACTGAAGAAGTGAGGATGCCTGCTGTACAGATGCAGTATCCCGGCTGTCTGGCCAGCTATGCTTACAGGCGTGCACATGTAACTGCCTGACTCAGCTCCGAGCCTCTGGAACGGGCAGGCATAATCGCTGGAGAGGTCGTTGATGATGAATGTGCCGGTATACACATAAGCCTTGCACTTATCAGTGCTCGGGCATTTGTTTATATCCTTAAGGCCTGAATCATTATGCCTGAGAAACAGCTCTGATGTATGGTTGGCATTGTCTATGCCGAGAAAGTAGAGGGCATTCATCTTTGCATCCCCTTTCTTGAGGGAGAGCAGATAGTGCTTGAATATCTCATATGCCTCTGACTCTGACATGGCGCGAGTGAGATCCTTTGAGAATGATGCAATGGTGTTGAGCAGTCCGTCCTTCTGGAGAGAGGCGACCCTCTCTTCCTCCCTGTAGAGTATCAGCGCTATGCCTTTAACCATTGACTCTACAACATCAGCATCGCGTTCAGTATAACCGCCAGGCTTGTTAACAAGGGCTATGAAGCCCATATCCTTGTTGTTCCAGAAAAATGGCACGGCAAGAAACGAACTCACAGGCTCACAGCCTTCGGGAGAGCCTAACACAGGCTGTTCTGCCGGCGCGTTAGATATTATCGCCTTTTTTGAATTGACAACTGTGCCCATAAGATTCTCGATGAACATGAACTCTGACATAACAGCAGGATCACCTGAGTGCTGATCGTCAGACGGCTTCAGCTCCATGCCGCTGTCGGACTGGGATATCGCGAGCAGCTTCATATCGCTCTTGCGCTGACCTTCAACCCTATAGCCCACAAAACCATGCACGCTGGATGTTATCTTTACAGCAGCCTTGAGCAGGTGTTCAATAGGCTCCTTGATGTTTTCCGATTTTATATACGAGGCTGTGGCCTCGTTTATAGCTGCAAGCATGTTATGCCTCATCTCCAGCTCGACATTCGCCTCTGAGAGCTCTGTAAGGTCTGTGATAAACGCAAATGCGCCTGTCACCTTGCCGCTCGCGTCAGTAAGCGGGGCCTCTGACAGTCTTATGATTATCTTTCCGCCGTCAAGCCTTGTCAGTTTGGCTGTATAGCTGCCTGATATGCCTTTTGCCCTGTTTTTTAGTCCGCGGTCAATAGCCTCGCGGCTCTCGTTGTCCGCAAGGTCATAGATATTTTTGCCTGCAAGTTCATCCTCAGTGCTTCCGAGCAACTGCGCAGCAGTATGGTTTGCAATCATTATCATTCCGTCAAGATCAACTTCCCAGTAGCCTTCCTGGGCTGTATCGAGCACCTTCTGGTTTCTCTTTTTGAGGTTGTACATCTCTGTTATGTCCACAATAACCTTTACTATCTCCTCTATCTCTCCGGAGGCATTTATTACCGGCGTTGCGTTAACTGTAACCCATAATATCGAACCGTCCTGCCTCTTTATTCCCCTTATAACGCTCTTCTGGTCAGGCATGGCTTTTATCATCTGTGATGTGAGCATGGTCTGTCTGTCTGCAAGGCCTCCTGACTCGTCTATTATCACGCACTCGAGCTGGTGAAATAGCTTGCCAACCATATCAGCATGGGTAAGGCCGAACATCTCGGCAGCAGTATCATTCACCTGCTTGATTACACCGGATTTGTCTAGTATGACTATGCCTTCAGAGAGTGTCCTGACTATATTTTCAAACCTGTTTTTCTGCGTCCTGATGCCCTCTTTCTCCATGTAGTCAGCTGTGACTTCCTTGAATATGCCGCTGGCGCTGAACTGGGACAACCTGAAAAATCCATCGATCACCTGATCCTTCAGGGTGAAGAGCACATGCGCGGACACAGGCACATTTTTGCGCCTTGCCAAAAACTCCTCCCACTGACTCTTTGACTTGAGGAGTTTTGCGAACGACCTTGCTACTATCTGGCCTGTTGTGCCGAATCCGAGGCATTCAGCAGCAAACCTGTTTGCGCTGAGTATCGTGCCTTCGCTGTTGAGCTCAAACTCTATATATCCCAGAGAGAGATGGTCAAGGGATTTTTTGTATCTGTCAGAGAGGGTCTGAAGCCCCTTGTTAAGATTCCTGTTCAGCAGAGCCACCATGTCAGGCTGTGTGACTATGCCAGAGAGCTTGAGCTGAGGATCCAGCACAATGATGAAACGGGCCTCCCTGTCCCTCATTATCGTCCTTGTCTCGGACAAAGTTGTATCAGAGTTGAGATATATTATATTCTGCGTGCATAAATGGCTTATGGGCGTGTCCATTGATATGTTTTTTACGAGCAGCCTCACAAGGTCGCGCTCGGTGAGTATGCCGGAGACTCTTTTGTTTTCATAAACAACAACACAACTCTTGTTCTCCCTGTACATGCGGTCTATCACAAGCTTCAGCGGAGAATCATCCGGCATCTGTAGGAAGGAGTCTGATATGGCGGCCTTAACTGACATGCCAGGCCCGAAAAAATCATCATCAAGCTTGTTGAGTATGTCGGAGCATGTGAGCATGCCTGCAATTGCACCGCTGTCATCAAGAACCACCAGCCTTTTTGACTTCTTTTCAGACATGATCTTCAGGGCTGAGAGTATGTCGGAGTTTATATAAACAGTGGCCGGG
>JAJFVG010000149.1 GCA_021371915.1 Nitrospiraceae bacterium | reverse complement strand
ATGATCTGGTCTGTTTCGCAGAAGTACTGGCGTCTTTCAGAGTGGCCGATTATCACATGGCTGCAACCGGCATCTTTGACCATGAGCGGAGATATTTCTCCTGTGAACGCGCCCTTGTCCTCCTGATGCATGTTCTGCGCTGCGATTGAAATGTTTGTTCCCTTTGCGAGTTCGCATGCAAGTGCAAGGGATGTAAAAGGCGGTGCAACTACAATTTCCCTGCCTGAGACATCTTTTACGAGACTGGCAAATTCTGTGAAGAACTCTTTTGTTTCGCCAGCAGTTTTGTTCATCTTCCAGTTGGCTGATATGAATGGTGTCCGCATGTCGGATAATTTAGTGTATAAAGACACAATGTGTCAAGCTGTTGACTTGGCTCGGAACTGAAAAGTATAATCCCAAGTTATGGAAGATATAAACGAACTTATAGAACAGAGAATCAAAAAGCTTAATGATCTGCGCGACAATCAGATCGATCCTTATGCAGGTCAATTTGAGCCTGCAAACTCTGCGGCTGACATAATTGCAGCATATTCAGGCTCTGACAAGGCAGCGCTTGAAGCAAATCCTGTTAAGGTCTCACTCGCAGGCCGCATTGTGGCCTTCAGGGACTTCGGAAAGGCTGCGTTTGCACATATCCAGGACGCAACCGGCAGGATACAGATATATGTCAAGAAAGATGCGCTTGGCGAGAAGTTTTCACTCGTCAAAAAACTTGATATAGGCGATATTGTAGGTGTTACAGGCGTGCTCTTCAGGACAAAGACTGACGAGCTGACAGCCGAGGTGTCTGACTTTGTATTTCTGAGCAAGGCCCTCAGGCCTTTGCCTGAGAAGTGGCACGGACTCAAGGATGTTGAAACAAGATACAGACAGAGATATGTTGACCTTATAGTCAATCCTGAAGTGAAAGAAGCATTCGCAAAACGCAGCGCCATCATCAAGGCTGTGCGCGACTATTTTGAGCATAAGGGATTCATTGAGGTCGAGACCCCTATGATGCATCAGATAGCGGGTGGAGCTGCTGCAAGACCATTCAAGACACATCACAATGCGCTCGACATAGACCTTTTTCTCAGGATAGCCCCTGAGCTTTATCTCAAGAGGCTTATAGTAGGCGGCTATGAAAGGGTGTTTGAGCTGAACAAGAACTTCAGGAACGAGGGCATTTCCACAAAGCATAACCCTGAGTTCACAATGCTCGAGTTTTATATGGCGTACAAGGACTACAACTTCCTCATGACATTCACTGAAGAGCTTTTTGCATTTATCGCAAACAAGGTGCTCGGTACGCTCAAGGTGCCTTATGGAGACCAGATAATTGATCTTACTCCTCCGTGGCCGAGAATACCGATGATAGAGTCGCTCGTCAGCAGGGGAGTGCCGCAGGAAGTTGTTGCTGATCCTGCAAAGGCTCTTGAGTGGGCCATGCAGAAGAAGCTGGATGTTAAAAAGACCTCATCGCACGCAAAGGTGCTGGATGAGATATTCAAGGAATTTGTTGAGCAGCATCTTGTGCAGCCCACATTCATAACTGATTATCCTGTTGAGCTCTCACCGCTTGCAAAGAGAAAGAAGGATAACCCTGAACTTGTGGAGAGGTTTGAGCTCTTTATCTGTTCAAGAGAAATAGCGAATGCCTTTTCAGAGCTGAATGATCCGATTGATCAAAGGCAAAGGTTCATGAGCCAGGTTGAGGCCAAGGCAAAAGGCGATGAAGAGGCTCATGAAATGGATGAGGATTTTGTCAGGGCGCTCGAGTATGGAATGCCTCCTGCCGCAGGAGAGGGCATTGGCATTGACAGGCTTGTGATGCTGCTGACAGGCGCGATGTCTATCCGCGACGTAATACTCTTTCCGCAGATGAAGCCTGAGCAGAATTAAACAGATGAAACTGCCTTTCCCGCTTTTTATAGCCTTCAGGTACCTGAAGTCCAAAAAGAAGCATAAGGGCATATCTCTCAATACCTACATATCGATCGGCGGCGTCTTTGTCGGTGTTATGGCGCTGCTGGTTGTTCTTGCTGTGATGAGCGGTTTTCATGAAGACCTCCAGAGAAAAATACTCGGTGCAAATGCACATGTCGTTGTGCTCGGCTCAATGGGACCGATCGGTAACTATGAGCCTCTGCTGCAGAAGTTGAAGACAGAGAAGAATGTTGCATCAGCATCACCGATGATCCTCGGACAGATTATGGTCTCTTCAGGCAAGAGAGCCCATGGAGTTTTTATAAGAGGCATTGACCTCAAATCAGAAAAAAATACCACAGAAATACTCAAACATATAAAAATCGGGAATCTTGATGAAATAAATTCCAACCCTAAGATTCCGTGGATAATACTCGGCAGGGAGCTGTCAGCCATGCTCGGGGTGATGCCGGGTGATTCGATTAATGTACTGTCTCCTTCAGCAGAGATCGGGCCGCTGGGGATGCTGCCGAAGGTGAGGCAGTTCAGGGTGGCTGCTGTTTTTGAGGTCGGCATGTTCGAGTATGATGCTAATCTGGTGCTTGCTGACCTTGGGGTGATGCAGGAGTTTTTCGGTATGGGCCACAGCATAACCGGTGTTGAACTGAGGCTTAATGACATCTACAAGGCATCTGAAGTGAGGGAGCTGATAAACAAAAAATACAGCGTTGAGCTGTACGCAAAAGACTGGATGCAGATGAACAAAAACCTTTTTTCAGCTCTCAAGCTCGAGAAGTTTGCCATGTTCGTGATACTGATACTAATCGTGCTTGTGGCATCCTTCAACATAGTCAGCACGCTCATGATGAATGTTATTGAGAAGGAAAAAGAGATAGCGATATTAAAGACCATGGGCGCAACAAATACCAGCATCATGCTTGTATTTATGTTTCAGGGCCTTATAATAGGCATTGTGGGCACTGTAATGGGGCTTGCCGGAGGGTATGGCCTCTCACACATATTGAATAATTACGAGCTTATCAAGCTGCCGGCTGATGTCTACTACCTGAGCAAGCTGCCGGTCAAGGTGAAGCTTTTCGACTTCGTGATTGTATCTGTTTCCGCGGTGCTGATAAGCTTTTTATCAACCATCTATCCATCATATCAGGCTGCACGGTTAAATCCTGTGGAGCCTCTGAGGTACGAGTAATGTTCAAATTTCTGAGAAGACTCGGATGCCTTACCGTAATTGCTGTGATATTTTTCCTCTTCATCGCCTTTACCAGCGGCGGGGACAAACTGAGATGGGCAGGAGAAAAAGTCGGCGGAGTGCTGCAGGATGTTATAAACAGCCTCGCTGACAAGGCTGATGACCTGAAAGGCAAAAAAGACAGGTCATTCGGCAAAGCGAAAGAATGGGGAGAAAAGGGCAAGGCTGAGTAGTTCTTGCCAATCAAAAATGAGCAACAGGCTTATCTCGATACGCGGACTCAAAAAATCCTACTTCACCAGCGCTGGCGAACTTGAAGTGCTCAAGGGCATTGATACTGACTTTATGGCCGGAGAGATGGTCAGCATTGTCGGCGCTTCCGGCGCGGGCAAGAGCACATTTTTGCATATACTCGGCACGCTCGACAAGCCTACAAGCGGAGAGGTCTTGTTCGATGTAAACGGCGGGGTGCAGCCTTTTTCACTCTCAGGCAAGGGACTTTCGCAGTTCAGAAACAGGATCATGGGGTTTGTCTTTCAGTTCCACTACCTGCTTCCTGAGTTCAGCGCTCTCGAAAATGTGATGATGCCTGAGCTTGTGAACCCTATATCAGACCCGGCTTCAACAAAGCAAAAGGCAGAGTCCCTGCTTTCTGACCTCGGGCTTTACAACCGCAGGACGCATAAGCCCGGAGAGCTTTCAGGCGGCGAACAGCAGCGCGTTGCTGTTGCAAGGGCCCTCATGACTGATCCAAAAGTTGTGCTGGCTGATGAGCCAACCGGCAACCTCGACTCAGCAACAGGCAATGAGCTCTTCCGTCTGCTGATGGATGTTAATGAAAAAAAGAATGTCACCTTCATAATCGTCACCCATAATGAAGCTCTCTCCAAAAAGTGCCATCGTACCCTCACAATGGTTGACGGCAAACTGAACTAACCATTTACTGATTTAATAGGCGCTGTTTTTATTAATACTGCTGAATTAAATAGAGGGCAAAATGAATAAAAAAATATACCTGCCTGTTTTGATATTTGTTGTGATTTTTTTTCCTCTTATTCTCGAGAGTACTGACATTCAAACAGACCTTAATGGATTCAGATTGCTTCAGTTTAAGGACGTAACTGAAAAATATTTTGGGAAGCCTTTTGATACAATTAGAACAAGTTTCAAAACTGCTGAAGCATATCTAGTTGATTCAAATGCATACATGGTCTTCGAATACGATAAGAGCTTACCTAACAATATCTGTTCTATACAGTTAA
>JAJFVG010000015.1 GCA_021371915.1 Nitrospiraceae bacterium | reverse complement strand
GATGCAAAAGTATATCCATCCCTGCGTTCAGACACTTTACATGGATGCTGCCGTAATCCTTTAAAGCGGACATATTGAGCGCATCTGTCATTATCAGTCCATTAAAACCTATAGCATCTCTGATATACCTGACAACAGCCCCAGACAGGGTTGCAGGCTTATCATCAAATGCAGGGGCGAGCAGATGTCCGACCATTATTGATCGCGCTCCGGCATCGAGAGCTGCCTTAAATGGAATCAGCTCTGTCTCAAGCATCTGCTGCATTGTTCTGTTTATCACAGGCAGGGAGAGGTGCGAATCAACTGAAGTTGCGCCATGCCCTGGAAAGTGCTTTGGACAGGATACAAGTTTATTAGCCTCTATGTGCTTTACATACTCAGCGCAGAGTTCAGCACAAAGCAGAGGGTCATCGGAAAAAGCCCTTGTGCATATAATCGGGTTGTCAGGATCACTGTTTACATCAGCCACAGGAACAAGCGGCATGTTTATGCCTGCGTATGCAGCCTCTGTGCATAGAGACTTCAAGGAAACCCTCAGCAGCTCAAGCGCTTTTTGACCTCTGCCTTTTATTGCTGAAGCAACAGCCATCTGGCTTGACATCGGGCTTGTGCCAATAAGCTGCTGCGCTGTGCCGCGTTCTATGTCTGACGCAATAAACAGAGGGATTGGGGATGCGGCCTGAAGTATTTTGATAAACAGCCTGACTGCTTCAAGTTCACCGCCAAAAATTATGAACCCGCCAATACCGCTTTGCGCATGGCTGAGCATCTTTTCGCAGTATTCTGCATCAGACAGTTGATCTCCGTTTAAACGTATGATCAACAGTTGCAACAGCTTTTTTTCAGGAGATGAGAAATAGTTGATAGCTGGAAAAGACATGTCAGGATTTTATCAGAACAGGAGCATCAGAGACAAACAGCACAGACATTATCTTATCTCGATAACCTCCGGCAGCATTGTGTTTAGGTCGAGCAGAGCGATTGTGGCTCTGCCGCTAACCCATCCGCAGGTCTCGCCAGGATTGAGTATGAGAGCGCTGCCTCTTTGCTCTGAATATACTTTGTGCGTGTGACCGTGGATGATCAGGTCGTACGCGCCTGAAGCTGCGTGTTCATCTATCCTGTATGGCTCATGCATGAGCAGAATCTTTTTGCCATCAAGCTCGAATGAGTATGGCTGGTTATGAACCATCCCAGGATACATCTGATTAAGCAGGGCCTTGTCGCCATCGTTGTTGCCGAACACGCCAGTGAACCCGTGAATGAATTCGTAAAACTCCTTGCCAGTAAACGGAGCTACATAGTCGCCTGCATGAATAATGTGCTGAACAGCTCTATCCTTGAAAATTGCTACTGCTTTTTTTATGTTGTCCAGATGGTCATGAGTGTCTGACATTATTCCAACAAGCATGATAATCCTCCTTCATTTGCTGCCGGAAGCTATAGCGGCAGATAAGCCTTGGGGTTGAGATCAAGACCCGCAATATCTCCGGCCATAAAATGATGATACCCTGCTGCTGCTATCATTGCAGCATTATCTGTGCATAATTTCAAAGACGGCAGCCAGAGCTTTGCGTTGCGCTCATCAGCCATCAGCTGCATTCTCTTTCTGAGTTCATTATTAGCAGAGACTCCGCCTGTGAGCACCACTCGACCTATTCCCCTTTTTGCTATAACCCATTCAACCTTGCGAACGAGCACATCAACAACTGATGCCTGAAACGAGGCTGCCAGATCGCGCATTGTCCGTTCCGGAATTTTTCTTGTGTCTCCGTCAGGCACAATTGTCTGTAGCATCCTTCTGACAGATGTCTTGAGGCCGCTGAAGCTGAAGTCGAATGATTCTGGCACATATGCACGCGGAAAGTTGAAAGCCCTGCTGTCACCCTCTGCCGCAAGCCTGTCTATAACAGGGCCGCCAGGGTATCCGAGGCCCATCATCTTTGCGATCTTGTCATAGGCCTCGCCTGCTGCATCGTCCCTTGTGCGGCCAAGCTCTTCATAGTTGCCAAAGCTGTTTACCTGGTAAAGGCTGGTGTGGCCTCCTGAGGCTATAAGCGATATAAAGGGAAACTCCGGCTCGCTCTCAAGAAAAGGCGCGAAGATATGGCCTTCAAGATGATTGACACCAACCACAGGAATACCTGCTGCATAGCCGAGGGATTTTGCAAATCCGCAGCCAACAAGCAAAGAGCCTATCAGACCGGGGCCTTTGCATACTGCTATGGCATCTATCAGCGACAGGTCAGCCTGAGCCTGATCAAGCGCTTCCTTCACAACATGCGAGATCATCTCCATATGCATTCTTGATGCAAGCTCAGGAACAATGCCGCCATATTTTTTGTGAATATCTGTTTGTGACGATACTATGTTTGAAAGGATTGTGCTGCTGCCTTCAATTACAGCTGCCGAAGTGTCGTCGCATGATGTGTCTATTCCAAGGATCTTCATCTGAGGGAAGTTTTAAGCGGAGTGCGAGCCAGCGGCTCACACTCCGCCATATAAATGCCTACTGCGCGCCGTATGAATGGAGGCCTGTAAGAAGCATGTTCACTCCAAGATATGTGAAGATTGTGGATACAAATCCTATAACAGCCACTATGGCGATCTTCTGGCCTTTCCATCCGCGCAAAAACCTTGCATGGAGGAAGAATGCATAGACAAACCATGTGATGAGCGACCATGTCTCCTTTGGGTCCCAGCTCCAGTATCTGCCCCAGGCCTGGTCAGCCCATACAGCGCCGAACACAAGACCGCCAAGGGTGAATACCGGAAAACCCACTGCTATGCATTTATAGGTGAGATCATCAAGCATGTCTTTTGATATGTTGAATGACGTTATCACTTTCTTGAGCAGATGTCCGTAGCTGTATGCAGCATAAATTATCGCACCGAGGCCTATTGTGCTTAACAGCACTATAATGCCCGAGCCGCTTCTGAATGTTGCCCTGAACAGATAGCTCTTAATGAACTCTTCAGGCCTGGTAGCAACTATCTTGAATGCAAGAAGGTCGATTCCCATAGCAACAAGTATGGATACAAATACGCCGAGAGTTACTGTCCAGAAGATGTATGGACCGCTTTTTTTGTCTTCTGTGGTCACGGAAAGATACATCAAGGCTGTTGAAAATGATATGGCAAATGCAGCGTAGGAAAGAAAGCTCATTGTCACATGCGCCAGCAGCCAGTTGCTCTGGAGCGCTGGAACGAGCGGATGTATTTCCTTGTGAATGCCTGACAGGTCTATGAAGGCTAGAGCCATGCCTGCTATCGGAGTGATGAAGGCTCCGAATGATTTTGTCTTGTACTTGAACTCTATGATTAAGTAGCCCAGGATGATGCACCAGACAAAGAAGATGAGCGATTCATAAAGATTGGTCAATGGAATCGCCCTCATTATGCCCATCTGGCCTACCTCGTAAAACTCGGCTGTCCTGACAAAAAATGCTATTGTATGCGCTACAAAACCAGCGATCGTGATAGTGGTGGCAACAGTGCCGACTGCCGAATTCCTGAACGCAAGATAAGCTATATAGGCAACCATCGCCAGTATGTAAGCTATGGTCGCTATGCCGAATAACTGCGAACTGTCCATTTACCCCTCCTTATTGCTGCAAACTTTTTATGAACGAATCTATTTTCTGGTCAAACTGAATCTTGTTCTTGTTTGTGCTTCCTGCAACGGTAACAAAAGTGCTGCCCTTTTCTTCATGCAGCCTGAGCCATATCCTGCGGTGGCTCATGAAGAAGGCTGCATAGAGTCCAGCTGCCATAAGCAGGCAGCCGAGGTATACCAGCCATACGCCAGGGTCTTTTCTCACCTGAAGCCCTGTATACTGCACTCCCCAAATATCCACAAGCTCAACAGAGCCGAAAGGTGTCTTCCATGTGTCTGGAAAGCGCTTTAGCACCCACTGTTTGTGAATTGATTTATTGCCCTCGAAAAATTCTATAAAGGCAGCAGGGTTGTTCATTTGATTTGCGTAGGTCATGAGCTGGCCCGTCTTGTCGTCAATGCCGATTGCCGGGCTGAAGTCCTGAATCTTGAGGCTCAGGCCGGTGCCAGGTATCTCTGTAAGCTTTTCGAGCCCTGCATCAACCTGTGAACTCTTGTTGTCAGCTTTCGAATAAACCTTCAGTATGAACTTGGCATCCTTCACATGATCCTGACTGAAGAAATAGCTCGCCTGGTAGAATACAACTCCCTTGTATCTTAGAGGATCATTAACCTCTATATCCTTTTTCAGAACTTCCCTGTTGTTGTCTATAACAACAAGTTTGCTCCTGAAGGACTTGGGAGTGTCTGAATTGTCGTAAAAGGATACATCAAAGTCATCGCACCTTACTGAAAAACCCAGAGGTATCTGTTTGCCGTCCCTTGCCTCTATTGAAGAGGCTGATGTGCCTTCAAGCAGGGGCAGATAGCCGTCAAACCCGAAGAACTTGCCCTCTATGCCTCCAAGCAGTATGAACAGTATGCTCAGGTGCGTTACGTATACGCCGAGCCTGCTGTAGCGGCCCTTTTCAGCATATATTTGTCCTGATGTCTCATCTGTCAGCACATGCTTAAATCCGATTTTACCCAAGCCTGTTATCACAGACGTCCGTGCATCAGACAATTTGGCCTTTACCTGCACCTGAGGTCTTATAATAAGGGATTTAAAGATGTCGGCATCCAGCGGCTTTACAGGCTCCTTGGCAAGCTTCCATATGCCGGGCAGTCTGTCAATGGAACAGATCACCAGATTGGCAGCAAAGATGAACAGCAGGGAGAGGAACCACCATGAGCGGTACATGTCCATAAAGCCCAGGGTGCTGAAAACCTTGTAAACAGCAGGCGCTGAAGCACCAAAAATCTTTCCGAGCATCTGAATGTTGCGCTCAGGCTCAACCTGCTGCTGAATAAGTGTGCCGATAATCGAAGTTACAGAGATGAGAGTGAAAACAACAACAGCCAGTTTTATGGATGAAAACATTTTCCATATCCTGTCTGTCAGGGAAATGCTATTTTTCTCTTCCACAGTACGGACTCCCTCCCTTGTTCATACAGCGCATGGCTCTGGAGCCTGCGCCCGTGTCTTAAATGCCGATGACATTTGCGGGTATGATACTATCAAAATTGTGAAATTATCATGAAGGCTTGCCGCGATATGAATTTTAACAAAACGGAAAAAATGTTTTCAATCCGGAATCAAACAGCCTTCAGGGGTATGGATATGATAACCGACAAGCCTTTGCCCGCAATATTCTCCACGCTGAAAGAGCCTGACATAAGCTGCGTAATCCTGCGTGAGAGCGCAATTTGTATATACCGCGGATCAAGGAGAGTGCCTGCATCAAGCATGGAAAGGGATTCTTCATCCATGCCGCTGCCTGTATCAGCAATGCTTATCATCAAGCTGCTGTTGTCTTCCGATGCAATCCTGGATACCATTAGTGTTACAGTGCCTAAATCTGTATTCTGAAATGAATTGCCCAGTGCTCCAAGCACCAGCTTCCGCAGCCAGAATGCGTCAGCATATACAGCCGGCGCGTCATCAACATCACCAAGCTCTGCCACAAATGTGAGGTGTCTGGCCTCTGAAAGCGCAGCAGCTTCTTTTACAACCTCGTTATACAAAACCCTGATATTGAGTTCAGCCGGTGAAAAGACCTCTTCACCCCTTTCAAGTTCAGCCATATCCTTGAGCACGCTGACAAAAGATTCCAACTGTTCTGACACAGCAGATATTCTGAGCAGATCAGACTTTGATGCGGACGGCATCTCAGCGCCCCTTGAACGCATTGCTGAAACACCGGACACCAGCGATTCTGCTGCATTGTGCAATGCGCCAGAAAAACTGGACATCAGCCGGGCTCTTGCATGAGTTATCTCTTGTTGTTTTGCAGCCTGCAGGTGGGTGGCGTCTTTTTCCGACATCCTTGATATCAGCCTGTCCATGCTGTTTTTGAGATTCAGAAGCTCGCCCCTGAATCTGGCCCCATCAGTTATGAACGCATCACCACTGGAGTATGCATCAGCAGCCTCGGCAAGCTGCATAACCGGCTTTGTAACGAGCCTTCTGCCCCGCAGATAGATATAGAGCATAAGTAAAACAAGAAAGGCCATGAAACTGAAGTAGATGATAGCAAGCAGCCTTAGCGCTGCTGCTGCTTCAGCCCTGCTCACCTTGCCGACAATGCTCAGTGGAGCATACTGAAGCTTTTTGGTGCTCACATATACCTTGCTGTCAGAGTACGAGTCTGCGGTTGATGTCCTGTCAAATCCGGACTGGCCGAAAACTATTCTTCCGGACTGGTCGGTTATCTCGATGTTAAGACTGCTGTAAAGAGGCTTGTCGATTTTCATGAGAGAAAGAAGGCGGCTTGTGCTCACTTTTGCCAGAAGGGCTGACACCGCCTCTCCATCAGCATCAGTCACAGGCACGAGTATCTCAAGGTCTTTTTGAAGGCTCGTGCCTATCAGCCTGACAAGCGGCGACCTGAGTGCAGCCATCTGGCGTCCTATTGAATCAAGGCCGCTCCACGCGGCTCCGGCAGCAGACGGATCGCTGGAAGCTGTAATAATGCCATCCGTGTTGATTAAAGATATGTTTATGTATTCACCTGCTGCCTTATCCTTCAGAAGCGCTGTTATGGATGCCAAGGCCTCTGCCCTGGCAGTCCGGCTGATTGCTGTCTTGCGGGGCTTTGCCTTCCTGACAGTATCAGCTTCTTTTGCAATTGATGCTGCGCTGAATTTTATGACCGGCTGTTTTGATATTGATTCAAGTTCTGCTATATGCTCCCTGAACCAGAAGTCCGCTGCTGTCTTCTTCTCGATAGTCACGGCAGACAGGTAGTTGACCTGAGGCGCCCTCAGGGATGAAAACTCCGGCAGCAGATAGAATGCAGCTCCTGCAGCTGCAAAGGCAATAAAAAGCAGTATAAGCGGCCTGAATGCAAGTCTTGCCGGGATACTGCTGAAAAACCCCGTGCCATTTGATTCGGCGGTCATCAATTTCTCCGTGAATTAATATGAGCTGAAATGCGGTAGTTATGTTGCTGCAATCTCATCAAAAATAGCAACTGTCCTGTTTCTGCCGGACTCCTTGGCCTTATACAGCGCCTCATCGGCCCTTGATATCAACCTGTCTATCGATGGCTCCATACCCTCGATGAACATTGTAAGCCCCTGGCTTATTGTAACTGGTATATCATTGTTGACATCAGCGCAGGAGAAGGGCTTGTTGAGGAACGAGCATCTTATCCTTTCGCATACTGTCAACGCGCTGTCGCCGTTGGTGTTTGGCATAAGGAGTATGAACTCCTCTCCTCCGTATCTCGCGGCAATATCCTCCGTGCGCACTGCAAGGGATATTCTTTTGGCTGCCTGTTTCAGCACCTCGTCTCCGCAGCTGTGGCCGTATGTATCATTTATTTTTTTGAAGAAGTCTATATCCATTATCACAAGCGAGAAAGGCTCGCTGTACCTGACCGCCCAGGCCATCTCCTCACTGAACCTCTCCATGAAGAATTTGCGATTGTAAAGGCCGGTAAGATAGTCCCTGTCCAGCATCTTTTCCAGATCATGCACCCGGTCATTCACAAAGGAGATGTTCTTGATTCTGGCTCTTATTTCAGCAGGGAAGAATGGTTCTGAAATATAGTCGAAAGCCCCATTGTCAAGACACTTTTTTATAAGACCTTTTGATCTTCTCTGGGCTATCAGGATTATCGGGATGTCCCTTGTTGAAGGAGCTGCCTTGAGCTTGCGCACAACCTCAACAGCTCCAGGCTTTGGCATGTCGCTGCCGATCATTATCAAATCAGGATTATCTGCATAGACCCTGTCGAATATTATCTCAGGGTTTTCTATAAGAATGTAGTCATGCCCTTCCTGGTCCAGAATCCCGCAAAGCGTGCAGTTATTCTGAGAAGCCTTGTGCACGATCATAACTTTCATAGTGAAAAGTATACACTACAAAGCGATTGTGATCAAGCATCAGCAGGCATTTTTAGAGTTTTCAACAGGGCCTCAGCCTTTTTCATGGCCTCGTGATACTCCCGGTCAGGGTCAGAGTCAGCAACTATGCCGGCGCCTGCCTGTATATAGGCTGTCCGGTCTTTGATCAAAAATGTCCTGATTATTATATTAAGGTCCATGCCGCCGCCAAAGCCTATATAACCGAATGAACCTGTGTATGCGCCCCTCCTTACCGGCTCGAGCTCATCTATTATCTCCATGCACCGCACCTTCGGCACGCCTGTTATTGTGCCGCCAGGGAAAACAGCTTTTACAGCGTCAAAGGCAGTGCTGCTGCGCTTCAACCTGCCGCGTACATTCGACACTATATGCATGACATGAGAATACCTCTCTGTGACCATCAGTTCATCCACTCTGACCGTGCCGTATTCGCAGACCCTGCTGATGTCATTTCTCTCGAGGTCTATCAGCATGATATGTTCTGCCCTCTCCTTTTCATTGAGCAGCAGCTCTGCATTGAGGTGTTCATCCTCTTTTATGCTGCTGCCCCTTGGCCTTGTTCCTGCTATCGGTCTTGTATCGATAATGTTTCCGCTTACGCGCACCAGCCTCTCAGGAGAAGAACTGGCTATCTGAAAATCACTGAAATCAGCATAGAATGCAAAAGGCGAAGGATTGATCGCAGTAAGTCTCTTATATATCAGCCACGGGTCCGTATCGCCTATATTGGCGTTTATTCTCAAGGAAAGATTTGCCTGGAATATGTCGCCTGCTGCTATATATTCTTTTGCCCTTTTTACGATATCAATGTATTGTGCCCTGGGCATCTCGCAAACAGGTTCGGATGCTGATATCGCGTACTCCGTATCAGTTGCTTCAGTTGCCTCAGAATAGAGGCGCGAAAGCATATCAATTCTTTTCATAGATTCATCATAAGCCTGCGGCAGATCAGCAGTTGATACATCCGCATAACCTAGTGCAGTAGCCCTTGCGCCCGGTGCTGATATGATCCATGCCCTGGACTCCTTATGGTCAAAAGCTATTACTGTATCCACCATCATGAATATTGCGTCAGGAAGCATCAGGTCATCAACAGCATTTGAAGGAATATTCTCTATGTATCTTGCGAAATCGTAGCTGAACATTCCGACCGCTCCGCCCTGGAACGGCGGCAGTCCGCTGACATGCTTTTGTCTGTACGCGCTGACCAGCTCTGCAAGCCTCTGAAGAGGCGGCCTGAATGATACCGAACTCCTTCCTGTTATGAATGATGTTATAGCCACCTCTGAATTTTTTACACTGAACAGAAGATACGGATCAAGGCAAATGAATGAATACCTTGATATGGATTCAGGCCCGCCTGCGCTCTGCATCAACACTGAGCGTTCTCCAGCAGCGCCTGATCTTTTAAGATGTTCATAGACAGCAGCAGGCTGCTTGAATTCAACCTCAATGTAAACAGGCTGTATTACGCCACCTGCTGACAAATCAAGAAACTCCTGTTTTGATGTTATGGAATGCATCGCATATTGTAAGGCAGAAAGATATGAATTGAAAAGCTGACTAACAGATTACGCAGTGAGTATATCTATTGATATGAGTTCAAGGGTCTTTACAGGGTCTTCCTGAGCGAGAATGCCCCTGCCCATTACTATGTAGTCAGCGCCGTCCCTGAGCGCCTGTTTTGGCGTAGCTGTGCGCATCTGGTCATCAGGCAGCACCCATGACGGCCTTATTCCAGGAGTCACAACAAGAAAGTCATTTCCAACGCTGGTCTTTATCATTGATATTTCCTGCGGCGAAGCCACAACTCCGTCAAGGCCTGCTTGTTTTGCGAGCAGTGCGAGATGCTTCACCTGGGTCTTGAGTGTATGGTTTACGCTCAACTCGTTCTTCATCATATCGCTGCTTATGCTGGTAAGCACTGTTACGCCTATCATCTTGGGTCTTGTTATGCCCTGTTTGTCACAGTGTTCAGCAACAGTGTCCCTGCACCTCTTCATCATCTGCAAACCGCCTGACGTGTGCACATTGAACATATAAACACCCATGTTCGCGGCAGCGAGCGCAGCTTTTGCTACTGTATTGGGTATGTCATGAAACTTCAGATCAAGAAACACCTTTTTGTTCTTTTTGTGGATGTCCTCGACGATTTTCGGACCTGCTGTAACAAAAAGCTCAAAACCGACCTTGAACACGCCGGCATAATCACCCAGCATATCCACAATCGAGAGCGCTTTCTGCGGATCAGATACATCCAGCGCAATTATGAGTTTATTTCTCCATGACATATCTTTATAACCTCGGCAGTGTTATGCCCTTTTGGGCCTGGTACTTGCCTTTTTTGTCCTTGTATGATGTTCTGCATACTTCAGCAGCCTGCAGAAAAACAAGCTGGCCAATGCCTTCATTGGCGTATATCTTAACCGGAACAGGCGATGTATTGGAAATGGAAATTGTTATATGTCCTTCCCACTCAGGCTCAAGGGGTGTTACATTCACAACAACACCGCACCTGGCATAGGTGGACTTTCCAAAACATATGACGAGTATATCACGCGGGATGCGGAAATACTCAAGTGATGTTGCAAGTATGTATGAATGCGGCGGAATAAGGCAGTGATCAGCTGTAATGTCCGTAAAAAGCGAGTTGTCGAGATTCTTGGGATCAACCACTGCGCCGCCACTGTAGCCTGAAAAGACCTTGAAAGAATCCCCAACCCTCATGTCATAGCCATAGGAGCTCACGCCGTAAGAGATGACGCCTGAGCGCACCTGATCTTCATTGAAGGGCTCTATCATGCCCTTGACCGCGTTTTGGCGTATCCAGTCGTCGTTTTTTACCATCAGCAAGCCCCTTGAATAAAAAGTTATCTAAAATAGCACAAAGAGACAGTGACAGACAAGGACAGTCCGATTCAGGATGCCGGCTCCTGCTCGTTCATCTTTTCAGCAATTTCATTGAACAGGGCAAGGGTCTCGATCGCTGCCTGTTCATCAATCTTCTGGATGGCAAAGCCGGCATGAACCAGCACAAAGTCTCCCACAGCAGGCTGTTCGGGCATGAGAATGAGATTGATCTCTTTTCTTGCGCCGTAAACATCAACAACAGCATTAAGGCCTTCTATGCTGACTACTCTTGAAGGAACCGCGAGGCACATTCTACATTCCACTCCTTTAGTATATCCACAGCCGCTGCCGCAAGCTCAGGCAGTTTTGCGCTTATCTCTTCAGTCAATTCAAGACCCAGCTCTATGGTCTTTGGCTGAATGCCCAGCAGGAACATATCCTGAGGCAGGCGTTCACCAAGCTTCAGCACAAACATGATGTCAGCAAGTCCGATATTATGAACAGAAAGCTTCGAATGCAGCGCAGAGGGTATTTCGTCATTCCGGAGGACCCCGATGTGTCCGGGGTCCTTTCCGAAATCAACCGCATCTATTATGAGGACTTTCTCTTTTCCTTCGATGTATGGCATGAGGTCCAGCCCCATTGTGCCCCCATCGATAAACTCCACTTCAGGCTCGCATTTGAGGCGCTGGCCGAGCTTGTTGGCCACCATTACGCCCACGCCCTCATCCATCATGAGGATATTGCCGAGCCCTATAACAGCGATCTTCGGGCCTTTATTCGTCAGCAACCTTGTACCCGCTGAATATGGAACTCATGATGCCGTTTTTCTCATGCCTGTCGAGCAGCCATCCGAGATAGACATGCACGATCACAAAGGCAAGAATGAACCACATCACAAGATGATGCCAAAGCCTCAGCGTGGATATGCTGAACACCTTGCCGAGCCAGCCGCCAAGCAGAAATGCTGATATATTCGGCTGAGCGCTATAGTAAAGCGCAAAGCCTGATGCAACCATGAACAGAAAAAACACGAGCAGCCCGATATAGGCAAGGCTGGCGGATGCTGTATGTCCTGACCAGTCCTTCGGCGGCTTGTTGGTGATGCAGAGATAGAACTTGCAGTGCTCTGCAGCCAGCTTTGCCCTGCCCTTTGCAAAGGGATTAAACGCGTGCCAGTCTGAAAACCGGTTGCCCTTGAATATCCAGTATATCCTGATCGCCAGCGATATGGTGAAAACATAGGCGAATGTGAAGTGCAGAAACCTCATGGTTCCCATTATATACTCGGTCGTATAGAGAGCCTGTATAAAAGGAGCGCCTATGTAGATTCCTGTAACAGACAGCATCACTATGCTCAGCACATTCAGCCAGTGAGAAAGTCTTACCGGGAACTCCCATACATAAACATTTTTTAGCATGGCGTCCTCCTATCTGACCTTTATCTGTGATACTTCTTTTCCTGTTGCATCCACCAGGTGTATTGCACACGCAAGGCACGGATCGAACGAGTGTATTGTCCTGAGTATCTCGACCGGCTTGTTCGGATCAGCAATAGGCGTACCTATCAGTGACTCTTCATATGGGCCTCTCTTGCCTTTTGCATCTCTGGGCGAGGCGTTCCATGTTGTAGGCACAACGCACTGGTAGTTGGCTGTCTTTTTGTCTTTGATGTGTATCCAATGACCGAGGAACCCGCGGGGCGCTTCATGATAGCCCCATCCCTTTGCCTCTTTCGGCCATGTTGAAGGCTCCCACTTGTCGCCGTTGTGCGTTGCAAGGTCGCCCTTCTTCATGTTGGCTGCAAGCTCGCCTATCCATACGGGCATCATCTCAGTCAGCAGAAGTGTCTCAATGCCCCTTGCAGCAACCCTGCCGAGGGTTGAGAAGAGCGCCTGCGGGCCAACACCCAGCTTCTTGAGCACTGCATCGACAGTATCCTTGTACTGCTTGTTGCCGGATGCATATGCGACAAGGACTCTTGCCAGAGGACCTACTTCCATTGGCTTGTCGTCATAACGCGGAGCCTTTACCCATGAATATTTTTTGGATGTATCGAGATAATCATACGGCGGCTTCGGTCCGGTATATTTGTAATTTGTCTCGCCTTCCCACGGGTGCTTGCCCTTTGCATCTCCGCCGCTGTACTCGTACCACGAGTGGGTTACATACTCTGATATCTTGGACTGGTCAACAGGGTGCACCTTGCTGAGATCCTTGTTAAGAATTATGCCGGCAGGCATCCACATGTTTTTCATTGTGCCGTCAGAGGGGAATTCACCGACTGACATGTAGTTGCCTACACCGCCTCCGTACCCTGCCCAATCCTTGTAGAAGGATGCGACAGCAAGAAGGTCTGGAATATAAACTTTCGAGACAAATTCCTGCGCCTTTTTCGAGAGGCTGAGCATAAAGGCTATGCTGTCAGCATTGAGCGCGTTCTGACTGTTGGGATCAACGGGTATTGATACACCGCCGACCAGATAGGTCTGGAGGTGCGGATTCTTTGATCCGAGCAGCGCGTGAATTCTTATGTACTCTCTCTGGAGTTCCAGTGCCTCAAGGTAGTGAGCAACTGCCATGAGGTTTGCCTCAGCAGGCAGTTTGTATGCAGGATGGCCCCAGTAGCCGTTTGCGAATATGCCGAGCTGTCCGCTCTCTACAAGGGTCTTTACCTTGCTCTGCACGCCCTTGAAGTAATTGGTTGATGAAAGAGGCCAGTCTGAAAGCGACTGGGCCAGAGCCGATGTCTTTGCAGGGTCAGCCTTGAGCGCGCTCACAACGTCAACCCAGTCGAGCGCGTGCAGGTGGTAGAAATGGACTATATGATCCTGTATGTACTGGCTGCCGGCGATTATGTTTCTGATGATGTTTGCGTTGGAAGGGATGGTTATCTTGAGAGCATCCTCAACAGCCCTAACTGACGCAAGCGCATGCACTGTTGTGCAGACGCCGCATATCCTTTGTGTGAATACCCATGCGTCTCTGGGATCGCGATCCTTTAGGATCACCTCTATTCCCCTGAACATGGTTCCTGCTGCCCAGGCATCAGTTATCTTACCGTTTTCGACCTGGGCTTCTATTCTCAAATGTCCTTCAATTCTGGTGATTGGGTCAACTACTATCTTGGCCATTTATGTTTTCCTCCCTATTTGTTGGTCTCGTCTTTTTTGCAGCACTCGCCGTTCTTCTTGACAGCGCTGGTCACCGCATGTGCAGCAACACCAGCAGCAGCGGCTGCTGCAAGACCGAGGCCGACCTTGTCAGCAGTTGTCTCTCTGCCAAAGCCAGGAACCTTCTGGAGCCTGCCGTAGAAAGGATAGACTTTGTCCCAGTTGTGGTCAGCAGCGCATGCAACGCAGCCGTGTCCGGCCTGCACCGGCCAGCTTGTCTTGTCATTGTACTTTACTGTCGGGCAGTTCAGGAATGCCTCAGGCCCTTTGCAGCCCATCTCATAGAGGCACCAGCCTTTTCTATGGCCTTCATCGCCCCACTGGCGCACAAACTGTCCTGCATCAAAGTGAGCCCTGCGCTCGCAGTTGTCATGTATCCTCTTGCCATACGCAAACAGAGGTCTTTTTCTGCTGTCAACAGCCGGAAGCGAACCGAATGTGAGGAAGTGCACAATTGCTGCAACGAGATTCACAGGGTTCATCGGGCAGCCAGGGAAATTGACTATCTTTGAACCTGTTACATCTTCAAGGCCAACAGCTCCTGTTGGATTCGGCTTTGCAGAACCTACTCCGCCCCATGCTGCGCATGAGCCGACAGTGAAGTTCACAAGCGAATTGGAGCACACCTCTTTTGCTATGCTCAGGGCAGAGCGGCCGCCGATCACACAATATATGCCGTTATCTTTTGTTGGTATCGAACCTTCGACTATTGCTATATATTTGCCTTTCTGGTTCTTTACAACATCATTGAGCGACTTCTCGGCGAATTTTCCTGAAGGAGCCATTATTGTCTCGTGATATTCGAGAGAAATTACATCGAGCACTATGTCAGCGATGGATGGGTTTGAAGCCCTGAGTATCGCTTCAGTGTCTCCTGTGCAGTCCTGGAAGTTAAGCCATACGACATACGGTTTTTGTTTCTTTTCGAGTGCTTCTGCGATCTGGGAAGTGAATGCTGAGGGTAATGCGAGTGTTGCTGTCATGGCAGCGCAGAATTTCATGAAGTCTCTTCTGCTTACGCCGCGACGTGCGAGTGCAGCATAAATACTGTCGTCTTTCATCGTAAACCTCCCCTTTAGGTTATTTGATAAATTACTCGTATAAGCATATAAGAAATATCGAAACAGTGTCAATTGTATGGTAACCCTTTTATTTCAACAAATTGCGAGTTGCAAATACCTGTCCAAGGGCAATGCCTCCATCATTGCCAGGCACCCTGTTGTTAAGATGGACGCTGAATCCAAACTGGTCAAGCATTTGCACTGATCTGACAGTCATATAAGAATTCTGGAACACTCCGCCGCTCAATGCAACTGTTTTTATGCCGGTTGCTCGGCTAATCCTTTTAACACCCTCAACAACTGCATTGGCGAGCGCATTATGAAATTTTGTCGATATAATGCCTTTATGCTCACCTCGCTGAAGGTCATCGAGTATGCTGAACACAATCCCTGAAAAATCAGAAATAAACGGACCAGCACCAGAAATTTTATAATCATACGCATCATCAAATCCGTCAATCAGGACATTTTCTAACGAAATGGCTGCCTCGCCCTCGAATGTATTTTTTGTGCATGTGCCTGCGAACGCTGCAACAGCGTCAAACAGTCTTCCAGCGCCTGAAGAGAGCGCTGATAATCCTGCATTGCCTGCTATAGAAATAACGCTGTTGAGCTGAGAAGTTGTTACAACTGAATCGATTCCTGACAGATCAACAGCCCTTTTAATGAGGCTGTTGCTTTCAGAGGCATTCATGCCCCTTGATGCAGCTGCCTGAAGCACTAGACTCAGACTGCATCTCCAGCACTCTTTTGATGCCATGTCTCCACCAGGAAGCGGCAGATAAGCGAGGTGTCCGTATCTCGTAAAATCGTGTGCCGAACATACGAGGAACTCTCCGCCCCAGATATTGCCGTCAGTACCGTAACCCGCTCCATCAAATGCAACACCGATCACCGGGCCTTCAAGACCGTGCTCTGCCATAACAGAAGCTATATGTGCGTGATGATGCTGAACAGAGATTTTTTTAATACCGGCCTTCTTCGCATAATCTTCTGCCCATGCTGTTGAGCGATAGTCAGGGTGCAGATCGCAGACAATAACAGACGGCTTTGCATTGTAAACGCTTCTGAGGTTATCAAGCGTCTCTTCATAAAAAACATGCGTCTCATAATTGTCCATATCACCGATATGCTGGCTCATTATCACAGAGTCAGCAACAGCGAGCGCAAAGCTGTTCTTGAGATCAGCGCCTGCGCCGAGCATGTCAGGCCCGCTGGAGTTCAGTTTCACTGCCTCAGGAGTATAGCCCCTGGCCCTGCGGACAAACGAGATTCTATGATCAATGCCGCGATCGTTAATCTGTCTGACCACAAGCACGGAATCATCAGCCCTCATGAATATGTCCCTGTCATGCAGCACAAAAGCATCAGCAACATCAGCAAGATTGTTAAGCGCATCATCATTGTCTATGACAATGGGTTCTTCAGCATTGTTGGCGCTCGTCATCACGAGCGCTTCAAGCCTGGTTTTCGGATCATTAAAGAGCAGGCTGTGAAGAGGAGTATACGGGAGCATAAAGCCCATGTATCCGTTATTCGGTGATACAGCCTCAGGCAAAGCGCAATCAGATTTTTTACGGAGAAGGACAACAGGCCTCCGGCTGCCAAGCAGTATTGCGGACTCTTCATCAGAAACAATGCAATGTTTTTTTATCTCATCAATGCCCGATGCCATAAGAGCAAACGGCTTGTTGCTCCTGCGTTTGAGCTGTCTGAGCCTGCTGACAGACTCGCTGTTGTATGCATCGCAGCACAGATGGAACCCGCCAATGCCCTTGAGCGCGATTATCGCGCCCTGTTTTAGCAGATCAACAGCAGCGTTCAACGGGTCTGCTGATGATTCAGCATCAGGATATTTTTCAGAGACGAGCCTGACTGAAGGCCCGCACTCGGGACACGCATTGGGCTGGGCGTGAAACCTTCTGTCCGAAGGGTCGTTGTACTCTCTGCTGCATGATTCGCACATTCTGAAGCCGGACATTGTTGTGTTTTGCCTGTCATAGGGCACTCGTTTTGTTATGGTGTATCTTGGTCCGCAGTTCGTGCAGTTGATGAACGGATATCTGTATCGTCTGTCTTTGGGATCGAGCAGTTCTTGCAGGCAGTCTTTGCAAATCGATATGTCCGGGGATATGTGGGTAAAGGAAGCGCCAGCTTCACTTGCAACTATGGTAAAAGTCCTGTCCCTGCGCAGCGGGATATCCTCAAAATCCATTGAATCGATCCGCGACAGTTCAGGCGCATTCTTCCTGATGCTGTTTATAAAACCGTCGGGATCATCTCCTTCCGCCTCAATCAAAACGCCTTCTGATGTATTGCTCACAAAGCCGGATATGGCGCGTGTTTGCGCAAGACCGTAAACAAACGGCCTGAAGCCGACGCCCTGCACCACTCCTTTGATTATTATTCTGAGCCTTCTTGTCATATCACGAAATTATCAACTATAGGCTTCAACCAAATCCAGCAGCAGATGAACAGACAGGAAATTCAATCAACGCAAACAACTATTATGCAGGAAGCTTTTACCCGACAGTTGCACTGGCAACAGGAGTTATTCGCTCACCTTCTTTACGAATATCTCCTTTGCGGTGTCAGAGTCGATTGCGATCGTGGTTTCATCAACCTGAAGCACGACAGAAGGTCTTTTCTGGACAAGTTTTATAACAGCACCGGGTATTACACCAATTGCGCTCAGCCTGCCTATGACCGAGGCATCCGAAGGAGTTATAAAATGAATCTTGCACCTGCGGCCGACCTCAAAATCACTGAGCCTCGATACGACAGGCTGCACATCCATCCTGTTCTTCATGCAGCACTCGCCGCGAGGTATAAGACCTCCGTGCGGACATGTTGTGGGATGGCCCAAAAACGTGCATACGCTGTCTGTGAGTTCTTCGCTTAGAATATGCTCCATCCTGCAAGCATCTTCATGCACATTTGCCTGGGGAAGATAAAAAACATCAGTAAAAAGCCTCTCCGCAAGCCTGTGCCTTCTGACAAGGCCCATTGCTGCTTCCCTGCCCTTGCCTGAAAATGTGAGTTCTCCATCAATCAACACAACCATGCCTCTGGATAATAGCTCATCAAGCACTGCGCGCGGATCATCATCATCCATCTCAGACGTGAAATAGTCAATTGAACTGAGCTTATTCTCCTCCATGTGCCATATGAACTCAAGCGCCTCGTCAATACGTTCCTTTTCCAATTTGCCGGCCCCTTTAAAAATTATTATATGGCAGCTTCATGTCAAGAACACCCTGAAAGGTGGTCCTGTGTATCGGGCATGGCCCATTGTCGAGCAAGCACTTGATGTGGGCCTTTGTAGCATAGCCTTTATTAAGGTCGAATCCGTATGCAGGATAAACCGAGTGGTACTGTTTCATTATGCTGTCGCGCACAACTTTGGCTATGATGGAGGCTGCTGCTATTGACGCGCTCTTTGCGTCACCTTTTATGATAGGAGTCTGATTTGTCTTTATTGAAGGCAGGGTTATGGCATCCAGGAGTATCATGCTGGGCTTTACGCTGAGCCCGCTGACAGCCTGGAGCATTGCTTCCTTTGTTGCGTTCAGGATATTGATCCTGTCTATCTCTGATGAATCTGATATGCCTATGCCGATATCCGCTGCTCCTGCAACTATTTCCCAGAAGAGCTGCTGCCGTTCCTTTTCAGGGATTTTTTTCGAATCCCTTATGCCGTCCACCCTGAAGCCGGGTTGCAGCACTACCGCGGCAGCCACCACAGGACCGGCAAGAGGACCTCTTCCGGCCTCATCAACGCCAGCCAGAATTCTGAAACCTTTTCTCCTTACTGCTTCGTCGTGAGCGTAGAGGTCCATGCCATTTTCAGATCAATTATGCTGTTTTTGCCTGACGGTCTTTTTCCTTTATCCTTGCTTCCTTGCCCTTCTTGTCTCTCAGGTAGTAGAGCTTTGCCCTTCTTACATCACCCCTTTTGACAACTTCTATCTTGTCGAGTGATGGTGAATGCACAGGAAATATTCTCTCAACTCCTACTCCGAAAGATATCTTCCTGAGGGTGAATGTCTCGCGCACGCCGCTGCCCTTGCGAGCGATGACAGAACCTTCAAACGGCTGAAGCCTCTCCTTGTCACCTTCAATAACCTTTACAAATACCTTGAGGGTGTCTCCAACTCCGAAATCAGGCACTTCTTTTCTAAATGATTCTTCAACTGCCTTTATGAGGTTCATCCTATTCCTCCGTTTTTGATCTCTGTATATCAAAACTCTCATCCGGGCAAAGCCCGTCCAGAATCTTTCTGTCTTCTTTGCTCAGACCGGCCCTGTCAAGCAGCTCAGGTCTTAAGGCCAGGGTCCTTTTAATTGCTTCTGCCCTGCGCCATGCTTCTATCTCTTTGTGGTTTCCGGAGAGCAGCACTTCCGGCACCTTCATTCCCATAAACTCAGGTGGCCTTGTATAGTGCGGGTAGTCCAGAATTCCCCAGCTGAATGATTCCTCTTTTGAAGATTCATCGTCACCAAGCACACCAGGCAGCAGCCTTGAAACGCTGTCTATTATAACCAAAGAGGCCAGCTCACCTCCAGTCAAAACATAATCGCCTATCGATACTTCTTCATCAATAAAACTGCGTATCCTGTCGTCAATGCCTTCGTACCTGCCGCATATCATAAGCAGTCTTCTGCTGTCTGCTGCCAGTTCTTCTGCGACAGACTGGTCAAACCGCCTTCCCTGCGGGCTCATCAGTATGGTCCTTCTTGTTTTACCGTCAGACTTCACAGCTTCGATAGCCCTTTGCAGGGGCTCTATCTTCATCACCATGCCCGAGCCGCCGCCATACGGATAGTCATCCACGGTCTTATGCTTGTCAGTTGTGAAGTCCCTCAAATTATAAGGCTTCACATCTATCAGCGCCTTTGCGTTTGCCTTGCCCAGTATGCTTTGCGAGCAGTACGAGCTGATGATTTCCGGAAAGATGGTTATTATGTCAAACCCCTTTGCCATCTATTCAGCCATCTCCGGCATAGAAACAATCATCACGCTGTTTTCAAGATCAATCCGCCTGACAACATCTTTAATGGCAGGCACAAGCGTCTCACTCTTTCCGTCAGATACTGCATAAACATCATTGCTGCGTGTCTTGATTATATCCACAACCCTGCCCAGTGGAGCGCCTTCAACATCTTTCACATTTAGCCCGATTATCTGGCTGTGCAGATAAACCCCTTCAGGCAATACAGGCTCTTCAGCAAGATACGCGCTCACTACGGCGCCCCTGAACTTTTTTGCATCTTCAGGGGTCTCTATGCCCTCCAGACTTATAAGGGCATGGCCCTTGTGCAGCCTTAATGATCTGAGCTTTCTCCACTTTTTGGGAGCTGCATCGATCATCACATTCTCAACAGGCTCAAGTTGTTCTATATCTATATCAAGCCTCAGGAGCAGCTCGCCCCTGATTCCCCATTCCCTGGAGACAGTGCCTATTTCAGCCAGATATCCATTCTGCTCGCTGGTCTTCATACACCTGCAATAATAAGGGGCGTTTACGCGTATAAACGCCCCTTTGTTAATTTGTAAAACCGGATTTATACTACTCTAAAATTTCGAGAACGCATCTCTTGCCGACCTTTGTGCCGGCTGCGCCGAGTATGGTTCTCATTGCCCTTGCTGTTTTTCCCTGTTTGCCTATAACCTTGCCCAAGTCACCCTGCGCAACCCTCAACTCGTAGACCGTAGTCTTTTCTCCCTCAACTTCCGCAACCCTCACATCATCGGGTTTGTCCACCAAAGACCTTGCCATCATTTCGATCAATGCCTTCATTGTCCACCTCCAGCGTACATGCTCCGGTTCAAGGGGAATGCCGCGCAAGGAAAAGGCGTAGGTTAGTTAGGCTCCAGCTCTCTGCAAGAGCCTCTTAACTGTGTCAGTAGGCTGAGCGCCATGGTTCAGCCAATACTGAGCCCTTTCCTTACTGACTTTTATTTCCGACGGCTCCTTTTTTGGGTCATAGGTGCCGAGGATCTCTATAAAAGGGCCATCCCTTCTCGCTTTTGAATCAGCGACGATTATCCTGTAGAATGGCTGCTTGTGAGCTCCCAATCTTGTGAGTCTTATCTTAACCAACAAAACACCTCCTGAATATCATTCATTTAAAGTCTAAAATAATAATATAACTTTGTCCAATAATGCAAATTTTTTGAATCAATTCAGCAGATTGACTAAATCAAAAAGGCATGATATTGGGCAGCCTGAAGCCCTTTTTGCCTCCGCCGTTTTTAAACATCTTCATCATCTTTTTCATCTCAAGGTATTGTTTTACAAGCCTGTTAATATCAG